>JBNJHL010000127.1:0-6959 GCA_051748445.1 Bacillota bacterium | reverse complement strand
GAGCATAAGGGCTACAGAGAAGGCCGTTTACATTACAGGATCATGGCGCGCTTTACAGCTGAGACTGATAGTTTTGGCAAAACTACTCATGATATAAATGAGCCTGTTCTATTTGGTCTGGTTCCAGCTTATGGAAAAGATGAGGAACAGGTGTCAGCTATGCTGCGGTACCTGCCTCCTAAAAAAAACAGAAAAAGTACTGCTGCAGATAAAAAGCCTCTATTTGAGCTTTTTATGGACACTGAAAGTTTTGGCCTGGTTTTAATTCGCTTTTATTACCATCAAGATGATCGACTGGAGTGTAGATTTATAGTCGAATCAGAAGATGTCGGGCATGCCTTACAGGAAGTTGCTGACCGTATATTATCACAGGGGTCAAGTGAAAACGAGGCCAGGCAGGGTGAATCGTTGAGCTGGACTGTCGGTAACCTGGGCCGGGCAGCGGCAGAGGCCTTGAATAAGGAAAGAAACAGCCTGAATACCAGGGCATAAGGAGCATATGTTCTATGGCTAATGAAGACAACAGGAACAAAAGTCATATCCGCAAAGCAGTGGCCTTGCAA
The DNA here is from genome assembly GCA_051748445.1 of Bacillota bacterium. GTDB lineage: Bacteria > Bacillota > Dethiobacteria > DTU022 > DTU022 > T3SED10-7. Next base: position 6,396 of record JBNJHL010000127.1, on the reverse strand, counting down.
TATCAGCCTGAACGCAGCCAGGCGCCGGTTGTGTCAGCCACAGGTAAAGGGTGGCTGGCCGAGCAGATTATCAGCCTGGCCCGTGATAATAAGGTGCCTGTTGTTGAAGATGATAACCTGGTTGGTGTATTAAGCAGCCTTACCCTTGGGGAAGAAGTTCCACAGGAGTTATATGAGGCGGTTGCGGCAATATATGCTTTTGTAATGGAAGCTGATAGACGCAGCAGTGGTGGATAGTGTTTTCATTAATTGATCCGGATCTTTTAGCAGCGGTTCAATAGGTTAAGCAGAAAACTTGAATCATCGCAGAAACAATTTGAAACAATAAACAAAGTTTATATAAGGTAAGATTATTAAAAATAAAAAGGAATAATCTTATTTATATAGAATTTTTTAAGATATAGCTTATTTGTTTATGAATGAGGAGGCCATTTAATGGAAGTATATGTAGCAAGGCAGCCGATTTTCGATCGCCGACAGAAAGTGGTTGCTTATGAATTGCTTTATCGGACCAGCGAAGACAACTATAACCCTGAAAAAGATGGTAACCTGGCTACCTCAGAAGTAATATCCAGCAGCTTTCTTAATATTGGCCTTGATCGTTTAACCAGGAGGAAAAGAGCTTTCATTAACTTTACCAGGGAATTGCTGGAAGAAGAAACTGCATTATTGCTGCCCAGGGAATTAGTTGCGATAGAAATAACTGAAAATCTTCAAGCAGATCAGGCGATGGTGAAGGTATGTGAAAGGCTGAGCAGCGCTGGTTACACCCTGGTTCTTGATGATTTTAACATGGCTTCGAAGTGCATGCCCTTGCTTGATCTATCTGAGATAGCCAAGGTAGACTACCAGCAAACTGTTCCTGACCAAAGATTAGAAATTGTAGATTTCCTGCAGCAAAAAAAGATAAAAAAGGTCGCTGAAAAAGTTGAAACAGTCCAGGAGTATGGTGATGCCATGTCTGCAGGCTACGACTATTTTCAGGGCTTCTTTTTTTGTGAACCCTCTATTATTATTGGTAAAGAGATACCGAGCACAAAAATTCAAAATTTACGGCTGCTGCAGGAGATATATAAAGCAGAGATGGATTTTGACAAAGTTGAAAATTTAATTAAGCAGGATCCTTCATTGTCCTACAAGCTTTTGCGTTTCATAAACTCCGTAGCTTTTCCAGTGCGTTTTCCGATTCGTTCTATCCGCCAGGCCATGGCCCTGCTTGGCCAAAAAGAAATGATTAAATGGGTTTCCCTGGTAGCCCTCCGTAATTTTGGTTATGATAAGCCCGACGAACTGATTGTTGCTGCAGTTTCAAGGGGTAAATTCTGTGAACTAATGGCAGGCGCAACCAACCTTGAAGATCGCAGTGCAGATCTATTTCTTACCGGCTTATTTTCTCTGCTGGATACTTTTCTCGGACAGCCGATGGAATCGATCCTGGCGGAACTTCCCCTTGATGAAGAAATAAAAAAAGCTCTCCTTGGCGAACAGGGTGATTTCAGGTATATCCTGGACATGGTATTGTTATATGAGAAAGGTTCATGGGATAAAGCTTTTGAAATAGCCGCGAAGCAGTATAACCTGGATGAAGTTGAGATAATGTCTTACTACCTGGAATCTCTCGAGCTGGCAGATATGGCCTGGAAATAGAGCTTTATTGCGAATTTGGCAGGCCGGGGAGCCCATGGTAGCATTTTGGTCCATAATTCCTTTAAAACAGTTGTGAAAGGAGTATATTGAATTGATTTCTGAAAAAGAGCAGAAAGTGTATGATCTTCTAGAGCAGCTCGGTATACCTTATAAACGTTATGAACACCCTCCGGTATATACCGTCGAAGAAGCAAAACAGTACTGGCAGGACATTGAGGGTGCTCATTCCAAGAACCTGTTTTTGCGCAACAATAAAGGAAGCCAGCATTACCTGGTTATACTGGAAGAGTCAAAAAAGGCAGATATTAAAGATTTATCGGCTAAACTGGCAGCAGGAAAATTAAGTTTCGCTTCAGAGAGACGCTTAATGGAACACCTCGGCCTGGAAACCGGAGCAGTTTCGCCTTTTGGATTGATTAACGACCAGAAGAAAGCGGTAACGGTGGCAGTAGATCGTGATTTGGAAAAAGCCGGTACCGTTAATTTTCACCCCAATGTTAATACGGCAACTGTCAGTTTGTCATTTGAGGATTTTGAGAAATTTTTAGAACACTGCGGCAACGAGGTTATATTTTTTTAGCAGGAGGTCAGCACTTGGAAGAGTTAAAAAGCATTCAGGGTTTTCTCCAGCAGGTGACCGCGGCCTTTGCCGGTGTGGTTGAGATAGAAATTGGTCTGATTAGCAAAGATCTCGAAGTAGTAGCGGGAAGCGGTTACTTCGAAAAAGAAGTCGGTGCCAGGTATGGTGAAGGCTGCATGACTCATAAGCTGATTACTTCGGCAAATGAAGAGTCAATCCTGGTAGAAAATACAACCCGGGCGGTTTGCTGCAAAGAATGTGATTACTCTAAAAGCTGTAATGTGCTGGCTTTCCTGATGCAGCCGATTATTTTTAATGAAAAGAAAATCGGCACAATATCACTGCTTGCCCTGACCGAACAGCACAGACGTAAATTGCTGAATCATTATGATAAAATGCAGAACTTTCTTAATAAACTCTGCAATATTATAGTTATGTCCCTCAATGAGAAAAAAATGGAGTCCAAGGTTGGCAGTCTTATGAATCAATTCAAAGACGTAATTAATTCTGTCTATGAGGGAGTTATAGCAATAAACGCCCAGGGAGTAATAACCAACATTAACCTGGCAGCAGAAGAAATCCTTGAATTAAAGCAGAACAACTTAATTGGTAGCCATATTAATAAAATATTTCCCGGTTTTAAAGTTAACGATGTTATCAGCATGAAATATGAGGCCGGTAGTGAACAGTATTATGGCAAGGAAATAAGCTACAAAGGCCTTGATAATGAAGAACTGCGTTTGTACTACAACATCACTTTGATGTACGAAGATGACCGTGTTTCCGGTGCCGTATTATCATTTCGCCGCAGGGAAGAAGTTGAAGAGATGGCTACCCGTATCATGAAGGAGAACAAAAAGACAACTTTTTCGGGTATAATTGGAGCCAGCAGTGAAATAAACGAAATTAAAACTAAGATGAAAATGATTGCTTCCACCGATTCTACCATATTAATCAGGGGTGAAACCGGAACCGGCAAATCAGTATTTGCCCGGGCTATTCACGAAGAAAGCCCCCGCAGGGAAAAAGCTTTTGTAGCAATAAGCTGTGCGGCGATACCGGCCCCGCTTCTTGAATCAGAGCTTTTTGGGTATGAGGAGGGCGCTTTTACCGGGGCCCGCAAAGGGGGGAAGCCTGGTAAGTTTGAAATTGCTGATGGAGGAACTATCTTTTTAGATGAAATTGGCGATATGCCTTTGGATTTCCAGGTTAAATTGCTAAATGTAATTGAAAACAAGACTATTGCCAGAATTGGTGGTGTTTCATTCCGCAATGTCGATGTCCGGATTATTACCGCAACTAACAGGGATCTCGAAGCTTTAATTAATGAAGGAAAATTCAGGGAAGATTTATATTACAGGATTAATGTAATACCTTTCAACCTGCCGCAATTAAAAGATCGTAAAGATGATATTCTTCTTTTGATGCATCATTTTCTTGATTATTACGCTGTTCGCTTAAATAAAAAAATTAACGGCTTTAAAGAAGAGGCTAAGGAAGTGCTCCTGTCTTACCCCTGGCCTGGCAATGTCAGAGAGCTGGAAAATGCCATCGAGTATGCTGTCAACATCGAATCAGAAAATAAAGTTTCAAAGGTCAGTCTCCCTGATAAAATTACCAGGCAGTTTGGCAGCAGTGAAGGGGTAGGAATTGAGGATCTTAACTCGCTTGAGGCCAGTGCCATAAAAGCAGCGTTGAAAAAGTATGGACAAAGCACCTGGGGTAAGGAAAAGGCTGCTTCGGCCCTGGGTATTAGCAGGGCTACACTCTACCGCAAGTTAAAATCAATAAAAGTTGATGCTTCCTGAGTTAACTTAACCTTGTTTTTGATCGCTTCAACGCTTTACAGATAGTAAATGTGGTTTGTTCTTAATATAAAGTAAAATTGTAAATTGTTTTTACTCCTGCAAATTCTCAACATGATAAAATATCTCAACATGATAAAAACTAAAAAAGGCTCCTATAGAAGGATATTGTCTGTGCATAGTACGGGATATTTATAATTATGAGAAACGGCTGCCTGCCTTGATTATGAGATCTTGCTTGTTATAAAGGTTTTTGTATGTAATTTAATGCTTTGTTCAAGTGGCACAAATATTGCATAGAATATTTAGTATTGCTATAATATATAAAGAATTGTTTGAGGGGAGGTGTAAGTGTTAATAAATAGGCAGTAATTATTTAATTTATTTTAAGGAGGTTTTTAGCTTGGAGAACAATGGTATGAGTAATGCTAAGATGACTTTTTGGATTGCACTTATTGTTATGCTGGTATTTGTTATTTTTGGTATTGCCGCCCCTGAGGCATTTGGTGCAGCATCTGATGCAGCGTTCAACTATCTGGTTGAACAATGGGGCTGGTCCTTTATATTTGGCGCCAGCATTTTCCTGTTCATGATTGTATTTTTACTGCTCAGCCCTGTCGGTGAAATCAGGTTGGGTGGAGATGAAGAAAGGCCGGAATACTCAAGCCTGGCCTGGTTTGCCATGCTCTTTAGCTGCGGCATGGGTATCGGACTGCTTTTCTGGGGTGTTTCCGAACCAATCTGGCACTATATGTGGCCGCCTTACGGAGAAGCTAATACTGCCGAGGCAGTGCATGTGGCCATGCAGTATTCTTTCTTCCACTGGGGTTTCCATCCCTGGGCTATTTATGCGGTAGTTGCCGGTTCGCTGGCTTACTTTTCTTACCGCAAGGGCTTACCGATGCTGCTTAGCTCCTGCCTTGAGCCGATCCTTGGCCGTAAGGGAATTGAAGGACCGTGGGGCATGCTGGTTAATATTATTGGTGTTTTTGCCACCCTCTTCGGCCTGGCTACTTCTCTCGGTCTTGGTGCGATGCAGATTGGCGCCGGCCTGGAAGAGTTATTTGGTTTCCCAAGTGGTCCGGGGTTGTGGGTAACCATTGTTATAATAACCACGATTATAGCGATCATTTCCACTGCTACCGGTATTGACCGCGGTATTAAGTGGCTCAGTCAGATCAATATCGTGGTGGCTGTTATACTTATGCTCCTGGTCTTTATTGTCGGTCCGACCCTTTTTATCCTCAACCTGTTAACCCAGTCTACCGGTGATTACCTGCAGAACATTATCCAGATGTCCTTTGGTCTTGATGCCGCAGGAGCCGGCACTGAAGGCTGGTATGGAGCCTGGACTATCTTTTACTGGGCCTGGTGGATTGCCTGGGCACCCTTTGTCGGTACCTTTATTGCGCGTATCTCGCGTGGACGGACCATCCGAAACTTTGTTGTCGGGGTTATGCTTGTCCCGGTGGCAGTAAGTATGGTCTGGTTTGCTGTCTTTGGCGGGTCTGCCCTGCATCAGACTCACTTTGCGGGCAATGAAGCAATTATGGACGCAGTTAATGCCGACTCGGCCCTCGGTTTCTTTGCAGCCCTGCAGGGCTTCCCGGCATCAAGCCTGCTGGTTGCCGTAGCGATGTTCTCGGTTGTGGTGTTCTTTGTTACATCATCCGACTCGGGAACCTATGTTAACGGTATGTTAACCTCGGGTGGTAATCCTAACCCGCCCCTGCCGCTGCGCATAACCTGGGGTGCTTTAGAAGGTATTATCGCAGCAATTCTGCTTTTCACTGGTGGTCTTGGAGCGCTGCAGACAGCTTCCATTGTCGGCGGCTTCCCCTTCATGATCATTATGCTCCTGATGTTATACTGCCTGACGAAGTCGCTCTTTGCGGAAATGCGTGAAGGTACGCTGCCTTTAGAGAAGAAGCGGATCTTGGATGCTCTGGAAGAGGCTAAGTCTGGCAAATAATATCAATATGTAAATAAATATAATAAGTAAAAGGCCGTCCTTTCTGGGGCGGCTTTTTATAAAGGTGCGCCCGGCGTGGATGCCTTTTGCAGGAATAAATTTATATCGATATGAGAATATGTATCATTTTGAGAAGTCTTTTTGCAGAAAGCTCTCAAGCGGTAATCTGATTAACAGTCAGTATAAATTTCTAATAATGAGAAATATAGACTGATCTTCTTATTAGTAGACTCTTCATATAACCATATTTTATTAGTAATAATCGGATATTTTTGATTTATTTAAGGACTCAACTATCTGGCATGAATATTGCTTTATTATAAATAGGATTATGTGTGATTGTGACTAAAAACAGGACATCTTTACAGCAAATAAAATGGGCGGCGATATAT
>JBNJHL010000126.1:0-7086 GCA_051748445.1 Bacillota bacterium | reverse complement strand
CTGGCTGGTGACGGAGGGACTTTTGATATCGGTCTGCAGGCCCTGTCCGGTGCGGCGCAGCGTAACGAAGATTACCTTTTTGTCTGCTATGACAACGAAGCTTATATGAATACCGGCATGCAGACCAGCTCTGCTACTCCTTTTGGAGCAAGGACCAATACGGCACCTTACCCACTATTTAAGGAAGGGCAAAAAAAAGATATCATGCAAATAATGGCTGCTCATAAAATACCTTATGCAGCTACAGCCACGGTTGCTTTTCCCGAAGATATGGAAAAAAAGTTGAAAAAAGCTCAGGAAATCAGAGGATTTCGCTTTATGCATATTTTATCACCCTGCCCTCCTGGCTGGGGAACAGAATCTTCTGAGACAATTCATCTTTCCAGGTTGTCTGTTCATACCGGTTTCTTTCCCCTTTATGAAATAATAAACGGGGTTTCCTGGAAGATGACCCTCCAACCGGAAGGCAAAAGAACTCCTCTCAGGGAATACCTGCAAAATCAGCGTCGTTTTAAACAGATGGAAGCCAGGCGGATCGAAGCGCTTCAGGAAGAAGTAGATCATGACTGGAAGGCTTTGCTGGAAAAAATAGAGGCCACCAAATGCACTGATTGATAAATAAAATGGAATATTAGGGCTTTAGTTGACGCAATGTCGCCATGTTAGAAAATAAATTTTAGAATAATAGTAAATATTATAATTGACCGGCAGGAATTCCGGACTAAAGACAGAAAAATAAAGAGTGTTGAGTAATATCGAAACTCAATAATCTTAAGATTAACAGGGAGGTGTCTGGTTTTGCGGGAGCTTGCCGCGTCAACTATTACCGATCATGTTGCTGAAATGTGTGAAAAGGCGAACCTTTATCTGGGTGAGGATGTTTTTACGGCCTTGAAAGATGCCCTGGAAACGGAGGAATCGCCTACCGGTAAAGAAGTGTTGAAGCAGTTGATTGAAAATGTGGAGATTGCCCGCGACGAGCAAATTCCAATCTGCCAGGATACGGGGTTTGCTGTATTTTTTATTGAATGGGGCCAGGATGTTCACTTAAGCGGCGGATCGCTTGAAGAGGCGATTAACGCCGGAGTTAGAAAAGGTTATGGTGAAGGTTACCTGCGTAAGTCTATCGTCAAAGATCCGCTAATTGATCGCAAGAATACAGGAGATAATACCCCGGCAGTTATTTATACCGATATTGTACCCGGAGACAAGGTGAAGATTGCATTTGCTCCGAAGGGCGGAGGCAGTGAAAATATGAGTGCTGTTAAGATGCTTAAGCCTTCGGATGGTGTAGACGGTTTTGTTGATTTTGTTGTCAACCAGGTTAAAACAGCCGGTCCGAACCCCTGTCCGCCGATCGTAGTCGGAGTTGGTGTTGGAGGTACCTTTGACAAGGTTGCAGTGCTGGCCAAGAAAGCACTTTTCCGTAAACTTGGAGAAAGCAACCCCGACCCCCGATTTGCTGAGCTGGAGAACAGAATCAAGGATAAGATAAACGATCTGGGAGTAGGGCCGCAGGGTTTTGGAGGAAGAACATTTGCCCTTGCTGTGCACATTGAAGATTATCCTTCGCATATTGCCAGTATGGCTGCAGCAGTTAACCTTAACTGTCATGCCTGCAGGCACATGGAAAGAGAGTTATAAAAAGCGCTGATCTGAAAGGAGGTTTAAATTGATGGAACCGAAAAAAATTCAAGCTCCCCTGTCTGATGATGACGTGATGGCCTTGAAAGCGGGGGATACAGTCCTGATTAATGGTGTAATATATACTGCGAGGGATGCCGCCCATAAAAAACTGGTCGAACTGATGGATAAAGGAGAGGAACTTCCAATCGATCTGCAGGGCCAGTTTATTTTTTATGTGGGCCCCTCTCCGGCTAAACCAGGCCAGGTGATAGGCTCGGCGGGCCCAACTACCAGTGGACGAATGGATGCTTATACACCAAAAATGCTGGAAAAAGGGATGAAAGCCTGTATCGGTAAGGGTCTGCGCAGCCAGGCAGTTAAAGATGCACTCAAGCAGCATAAAGGGTTGTACCTGGCTGCAACCGGCGGTGCCGGTGCCCTGTTGTCGAAAAAGATTAAGAAAAGCGAAGTTGTAGCATACCCTGAACTGGGGCCTGAGGCTATTCGTCGATTGGAAGTAGAAGATTTCCCGGCAACCGTAGTTAACGATGCCCATGGTAATGACCTTTATGAAGAAGGTGCCAGGGAATACGCGAGATAAATATTAGCTTGCAAATACTAAAGTGGAAAGAAGGGACAGGATAATGACCATGAATAAAGAAGAATTACTGGCCAAGGCGAAAAAGCCTGCCCAGGATGCAATGCGCTTACACCCTTTTTACAAGGGAAAAATTGAAGTTAATCTGAAATGCTGTGTTCGGGACATAAAAGATTTTGCGATCTGGTATACACCGGGTGTGGCAGAACCATGTAAGGCCATTGCCGAGGATAAAAAACTTGTTTATGAGTATACCAATAAAGCAAATTTTGTAGCTGTTGTATCCGATGGAACCAGGGTCCTTGGTTTAGGAGATATTGGTCCTGAAGCAAGTATGCCGGTTATGGAAGGAAAGGCTTTGCTTTTTAAGTACCTTGGCGGCGTTGATGCATTTCCGGTTTGTGTTGATACCAAGGATGGAGACGAGCTGATAAAATTTGTCAAGATGTTACAGCCCTGTTTCGGTGGGGTTAACTTAGAAGATATTTCCAGTCCTAAATGCTTTGAAGTGCTGGACCGCCTGAGAGAAGAATGTGACATTCCTGTCTGGCATGATGATCAGCAGGGGACTGCATGTGTTACCCTGGCCGGTTTAATCAATGCCCTGAAGATCGTTAAAAAGAAAATGAATGATGTGAAAATTGTTTTGCTGGGTGCCGGAGCTGCCAACATTTGCACGATTCGCCTGCTTGAAGTTGCCGGCGCCGATATGGGTAAGGTAATCATGGTAGATAGCAAGGGTGTCTTACATAAAGGCAGGACCGAGCTAAAGGAAAAGCATCCGGTCAAGTGGGAACTGGCTCAAAAAACTAATGCCGGAGGCCTGAGTTCAGGTGCTGAGGATGCCTGCAAGGATGCTGATGTATTAATTGGCCTTTCCAAACCGGGCCCGGATACAATCAAGAAAGAATGGGTCGAAAGCATGGCCAATGATGCAATTGTTTTTGCCTGCGCCAACCCGATTCCGGAAATATGGCCCTGGGAAGCAGTAGACGCAGGGGCAAAAATTGTCTCTACCGGACGCTCCGATTTTCCGAACCAGGTTAATAATTCACTTGGATTCCCGGCTATTTTCCGCGGTGTTTTAGATGTTCAAGCTTCGGGTATTTCCGACACAATGTGCATTGCCGCAGCGGAAGAGCTGGCAGCCTGTGCTCCAGATAATGGCATGAACCCGGAAAAGATCCTGCCAACCATGGATATGTGGGAAGTATTCCCACGCGTGGCAACGGCGACAGCAATGAAAGCAATTGAAGAAGGTTTGGCCAGGATTAAACCTAGCCGTAAAGAAATCTATGATAAAGCTGAAAAAATGATCAAACGAGCCCAGGATCAAACCAAGGCAGCTATGGATAAGGGCTTTATCCCGGCACCACCTGCCGAATAACCTAGGAGGATAATATGACGGAAGAGATAAAAATGGTCGATATATATCTAATGGGCAAACGCTATACCGTGCCCGAAACCCTGACCATACTCGATGCCATGGAGTATGCTGGTTATACCATAACACGCGGGTGTGGCTGCCGGGCCGGGTTCTGCGGAGCCTGTGCAACAGTTTACCGGATGGCAGATGATTACGAGTTAAAAGTCGGCCTGGCCTGTCAAACCAAGGTAGAGGATGGGATGTATTTAGCCCAGATACCTTTCTTTCCCGGGCGCAAAGCAAAATTTGACCTGGAAGAAATATCGCCATCAGTTGCACATTTTGCCCAGCTTTACCCGGAAGTATACCGCTGCCTGGGTTGCAGCTCCTGTAACAAGGTTTGTCCTCAGGATATTGATGTAATGCAATATATTGCTTATTGTCAGCGTGGCGATTTTGCCCGGGCTGCAGATATTTCTTTTGATTGTGTGATGTGCGGCCTCTGTGTTTCACGCTGTCCGGCAAATATTGTTCACTATAACGCCGCCTTGACTGCCCGTCGTCTTTACAGCCGCTATATTGCCAAACCAGATCCCTTTTTACAGGAAAGAGCAAAGGCGATCAGGGAAGGCGAAATGGATGCGGAAATTGATGAACTGGTCAGTGCGGATAAAGAAAAACTGCAGCAGCTTTATAATGATCGCGAGATTGAAAAATAGACCTGGAGAGGAGGAGCAAAAAGTTGAGTTATACACCACAGTTACGTGAATTAATGAAAAAAGTCGAAGAAACCAGGCCCTCCCGGGTCGGTGTCAATTATGAGCGCATGACACAGGAAGAGCGGCGTGATGTCCTGGAAAAGTTTCACCCCGATTATATCGAAGACGGTTTCCGCGAGCTGAAAGTAGGGGTCAACAAGGGAGCCCGCCTGACCAATGAAATGGCCGATGTATTCGAAGCCTGGAGCCGTCTGCGCGGGATTGACCTTGATTTAAGTGCTGAACCCGATTACGATGTGGATGTTTTAATTATCGGGGGCGGGGGTGCCGGAGCATCGGCAGCCCTGATTGCCAGTGAGGCCGGGGCAGATGTAATGATAGCTACCAAACTGCGTTTCGGTGATGCCAACACGATTATGGCCCAGGGTGGGATCCAGGCTGCAGATAAGGAAAATGATACGCCTTCCATCCACTACCTTGATGTGATGGGAGGCGGTCGCCTGGAAAATGTTCCTGAACTGGCCAGGGCCCTGGTGATGGATGCCCCGCTGGTTATAAAGTGGCTTGAAGATTTAGGGACCATGTTCGATAAGAAGGAAGACGGAACCATGGTTACCATCCACGGCGGGGGAACATCCAGAAAGCGGATGCACGCTGCCCGTGACTATACCGGGGCTGAAATTATGCGAACCCTGAGAGATGAAGTATATAACAAAGATATTACCGTGGTAGAATTTAGCCCGGCAGTGGAAGTCCTGCTTGATCAAGAGGGTCGTGCCGCCGGAGCTGTATTATACAACCTTGAAACTGAAGAGTACTTAATTGCCCGGGCTAAAACGGTAATCATGGCCACCGGGGGGTCAGGCAGGCTGCATTACCGCGGTTTTCCGACCAGCAATCATTACGGAGCAACTGCCGATGGCTTGGTCATGGGTTACAGGGCCGGCGCGGAAACTATTTATGCCGATTCGATCCAGTACCATCCCACCGGCGGAGCTTATCCACCACAGCTGCTGGGCCTGCTGGTAACCGAAAAGACCCGCGGCCTTGGTGCAACACCGCTAAATATTAATGGCGAGCAGTTTGTATACCACCTGGAAACCAGGGATGTTGAATCGTCAGCTATTATCCGCGAGTGCGAAGAACGCGGTCTGGGTGTGCCATTACCAACCGGTATAACAGCAGTCTGGCTTGATTCACCACTGGTGGAATTGACCCACGGGGAAGGTACTATCGAGCGCCAACTACCCGCTATGCTCCGTCAATTTTTACGGTTTGGAGTTGATATCCGTAAAGAACCGATGCTGATTTATCCGACCCTGCACTACCAGAACGGCGGTTTGCTGATTGATGAAAATGGAATGAGCACTGTGAAAAACCTTTATGTGGCCGGTGAAGCATCCGGAGGTGTTCATGGTACTAACCGCCTGATGGGTAATTCGCTGCTTGATATTATCGTTTTTGGGCGTCGTGCCGGCAGTAATGCGGCGGCCAGGATTAAAGATATTAAGACTCCGCAAAAGCTTTCCCTGGAGCATGTGGAGAAGTATCATAAAGAACTGGAAGAAACTGGTGCGGCGGATGACCGTCTCGGCCCGGTCCTGTTACCGCATTATACGCACCGGTAGATGGTAGATATTAATAACAAACAGGTTCTCCCCCTGGAAGGCCTGGTAGTTTTGGATTTTACCCGTTTACTGCCGGGTCCGCTCTGTACTATGCTGATGGGCGATTACGGGGCCGAGGTAGTGAAAATAGAAGATCTGCACGCCGGCGATCCGACCAGGTTCGTCGGCCGTTTTTTTGATGGCAGTGGTGCTTTTTATAGCCAGTTAAACCGCAACAAGAAAAGTATAGCGATTGATTTGAAAAAAAAGCAGGGCCGGGAAATAACCACGGAACTGGCAAAAAAAGCTGATGTTGTTATTGAAGGTTTCAGGCCGGGAGTTATGGAGAGGCTTGGTCTTGATTACAAGAATCTTGAGCAAATCAATAAAAGACTGGTCTATGCATCTGTCACCGGTTATGGGCAGGAAGGTCCATACCGAGACAGGGCAGGTCATGATCTGAATTATGAAGCTCTCTCCGGGCTGCTTGACCTGAGTGCAGGTAAAAATAGCGGCCCGCAGATGCCGGCGGTTCAATCTGCTGATATCATTGGGGGCACCATGATGGCATTAAGCGGTACTATGATGGCTTTATACCAGCGGGAAAGAACTGGCCAAGGCAGCTATATTGACCTGGCCATGACCAGGGGACTTCTGCCCGGATTAACCCTGGCGGCAACAGCGCTAAACAGCGGGGAAGACACAGCCAGGCGTGGCAGCAGCGGTCAGGTTAGCGGCGGTTACGCCTGTTATAACCTATATGAGACAGCAGACGGAAAATACATGAGCCTGGCCGCGCTGGAACCTGTCTTCTGGCATAGATTTTGTCTAACAGCAGGTCATCCGGAGTGGACTGAACTGCAGTATGATCAAGAAAGACGTTTGAAAATGATTGAAGAAGTCGGAAGGCTGTTCAAAAAGAAAACGAGATCAGAATGGATAGAAATCTTCAGCGACGTTGATGCCTGCTGCGAGCCGGTTTTAACCCTGGAAGAAGCAGTTGAGCACCCACTTAATCATGATAGCAGCTACTGGATAAAAACTGAAACAGGTAAAGGGGAGATCGAAATTATGCCGGGTTTTCCAATTCTATTCTCCGGCCGCGGCGGCCGGGTGCGCCTTGACCCACCACGGCACGGCGAGCATACCAGGATGATTCTTGAAAAGCTT
>JBNJHL010000125.1:0-7149 GCA_051748445.1 Bacillota bacterium | reverse complement strand
GCTTAGGTTAGGTGAGAGACAGACAAAAAGTTAGGTGTATGATTAGGTTAGGTTAGGTTAGATTAAGTTAGGTTAGGCTAGGTTAGCCTACGTACTCGCGCGTACGTAGGCCACAAATACCCCGACACCTTGCTGCGGGGGATCAAGGAATACAGCTTTGACTGCGTCCTCATGTCCCTTAACGCCGGGGATGTTCACTTTCGCTCTTTTAAGGAAAAGCTGCTGCCCGAGGCGGTAAAACAGCAGATGGGCATAATCGCCATGAAGGTGACTGCAGTGGGACGCATCTTTAATAAAAAGGGCATTAAAAAGATGGAGGAAGCCTTTGGTTACACCCTGACCCACCCGGTAAGCACTGCAATAATCGGTATTTCAACAATGGCTGAACTCGAAGAGAATGTAAAAATAGCCACGCAGTTTAAACCCCTGGCAGAAGAGGAGCTTAACCATCTTGAGAAACTGACAGCAAGCTATGCCGACGAGGCAAACTTCTTCAAGCATTATTGGTAAAATATTTAAATATTGGGGAGAACCATAATGAAGCTCATCGCCCTGGCTGATATTCACCATTCCGAAAATAACTGGGATCGTCTGGTTGAGGCTGTCCGGCAGCACAAGCCCGATCTCGTGGCGATCGCCGGTGATCTGATGCCAAAGGGATGCGGTATCCTGGGCCAGTTCGATTATCTGCCCTACGTCAAAAAATGCGCCCGGCAAATAAGCGAAACTGGCGCAGAAATTGTTCTGATTCCTGGTAACGATGATAATCAACTGCTCATCCCGGAGTTTATCAGTGGTGAAAAAGATGGGCTGTGGCACTATGTTACCGATCGGGTCGTAAAAATAAAAGGCTACGAATTCTGCGGCTGCCCCTGGATCAGAGATTACCCCTTTGCCTATAAATACTGGGTTGCTCCGGATAGCGAAGTGGAGCTTTCCATCAGCGGCTGGCAGCTCGGGCCTCCCCTTTTGATCAACAGTGATAACCAAATCGAAGAGATTCCCGATCTAGATAGTTATCTCAAGGGGAAGATGTCGATCATCAAATCGCTTGAGAAGATGGCTGCCGGGGTAAAAATAATGTGCCGGTCGATCTGGCTGATCCATGAACCGCCTGCTTATCTTGGTTTTGACCACTGCGCCACGGGGGACAAAGTAGGCAGCCCGCTGGTCTTAAAATTTATCTCTGATTGCCAACCACTATTAACCATTCACGGGCATATCCATGAGGCTCCAAAATATAACGGTGGAATCTGGGCCGCCCAGGTAGGACAGACAACCTCTGTCCAGGCCGGGCAGCTTGATGACAGGCTTTGCTACGTAACCTTTGAACTAGATGATGATGGCGTTTTAAGCTTTTGCCACTCGGTTTATGGAGACAACCATTTGCAGACTAAGTAGTTTTTTAAATACCAGGTTCCAGATCATTCAGCTAAGTTATACCTTTTCTCAAATGTTTACCCACGTGGCACTGATTTCCTCTTCAATAGCAGCAAGCAGTTTCATAATGCTAGGTAATTCATTGGCTTGTGCTGATGCAGCATGTGTGTTATGATGTATATGTGTAACACACCAAGCGGGGAGCGTTTATCATGAAAAGAACACAGATAATTGTTAGGGAAGAGCAGCATGATTACCTGGCGCAGCAGGCGGCGGTGAATAACATCAGCATATCGGAAGTGATTCGCAATTTAATCGACGAGAAAATGGCTGATACCATGGCCAGACAATCGCACGGTGGCATTAATATGGCTGAAAGCGCTGCAGATGGTCCATCTGACTATACCGATCACGATGAGGTTTTATACCGGTGAAAAAAATATTTGTAGATACTGGCGCCTGGTATGCAC
Source organism: Bacillota bacterium (assembly GCA_051748445.1). Classification (GTDB taxonomy): domain Bacteria; phylum Bacillota; class Dethiobacteria; order DTU022; family DTU022; genus T3SED10-7. Next base: position 5,299 of record JBNJHL010000125.1, on the reverse strand, counting down.
TAAAAAATAAAAACGATCCTAATTACCCGGCAGTTTACCGCTTTTTTGGAAACCTGCCCGTTGCCGGGATTGTCTGTTATACTTCCGACTACGTGATCGATGAAGCAGTTACCCTGACCCGGGTTAGGTTAAAAAACCACAAGGTTGCCGCTACCCTGGCAGAAGAGCTGCTTTCCGAAAAGGCCGCCCGGCTGGTTTTCGTTGCCCCCTATTACCTGCCCCGTGCCCTGGAAATTTATAAAAAATATGGTGACCAGCTATTTTCTTTTACCGATTGCACCAGTTTTGCTATTATGGAGAGCTTAAAGATCGAAGAAGCGCTTGCTTTTGACCAACATTTTAGCTTTGAGAAATTTGGTTTGAGGCAGTATCAGGGATGACGCTGCCAGGAAGGCTTGCTTTTTGATAATCCAGAACTGAATCTTATATATTTATAGATTTCAGGGTCGTCGGTGACAGAGAAGGGTGGTTTTTCCTCGCCCTCAGGAATAAAAATTGCTTCATAGAGCATTTCACGCATGAATGGGTAATCATTTGCCTCTGCTCGTCTGATTGTAAGTCTATCCGTCGTCACACAAAAGTCCCCTTATTATGTTGCTAATACTATTATATTAGACTCCAGGCCTATCTTCTCCTCGCAGGAGCCCATTGAACTATTCAATGAACTATTAGGGCTGACGTGGTGAAATTAAACTATAGATAATATGTGATTGTTGAATAGTAGCCTGGTTCAACACATGCGCTATCTTGACAAGTCTATCATCTTAATCTATTGTTAAATTGAATAAATAAACAAATTGTTCAATTGTTTGGGAAAGGGAATTGCTATTAATGCCAGAGCGCCTACCTGAAGTTTTAACTGCCTCTATAAAATGTTTTGCTCGATATGGTTACAAGAAAACGACTATGGAAGAGATTGCTCACGAATTGGGTCTCACGAAAGGCTCTCTTTACAGCTATGCCCGCAACAAGGAAGATCTATACCAACAGGCTGTGGCCCAGGCCCTGACCAGGTGGCAGGCCCGGGTTTTAGAAGCGGTGGAGGTAGCCAGTAGTCCGGAAGATAAGTTTATGGCCCTTAGCTTTAAAGCTTTCACCTACCTGGCTTCTGACCACGATTTACGTAATATCTTGCTCAATGATCCCGAAATTTTCCCCATGTTTTCAAAAGATGACCCCTTCTTTGCAATTAACGAGAATTCACGTAAAATGTTACGCGCCGTTCTTGAGGAAGGCCAGAACAAGGGAGTTTTCAGGTCACTCGATCTTGAAAGCGCCACATGGCTGCTATTTTCTATTTACAAGATGTTTATTATAGACACTTATGTGGTGTCTGATCGGGAGGCGACTGAAAAACTCTTTAAAGACGCTGTCGAATTAATTATGCACGGACTGCTTCGTTAAAAGACGTCAATAATTTCTTGGAGGTGTCTGCAAGTGTCTGCTAAACCGCGTTACCTCAGCCCCGAATGGAAAGAACAGGTTGAAGCACTGCTTAGAAGCGAATTGACCCCGGAGAAAATGAACCATATTACCTCGTCCATGTCCAATATTTATTTAAACTGCCCTGACGGGAAAAACCATTTTATGTTCTTCGGTTTTAAAGATGGTGAACTGGATCGTTTTATGGTTGAAGAGGGAGAAGCTCCGGAAGCGGAATTTAAAATTACCGGCGACTATGAAACTTTTGCAAAAATTTCACGGGCAGAGATGAATGCTCAGGTTGGCTTGATGAGTGGCAAGTTAAAACTAAAGGGCAATATGGTTAAGGCTCTCAAGCTTGCTTCGATTGCTGACCGCCTGAACAAAGTAATTGCCAGGGTTGAGGCAGAATTTTAAGGGGAGGTTTTTCAAGTGAATAATAGTGATCCTTATTTTATTGATTTTCCAGGCCGGATCAAAAGAATTCAAGCTGAAATGAGTAAAGAAGGGCTTGATGTATACCTGGGCTCAAGATTGCGCACCCTCTCCTGGACCCTTGATGCCTTTTGTCCCTGGCGCAGTTATGTTGTCATTCCTCGCGAAGGGTTGCCAGTGGGCTTTACTTTTGTGATAGATGCAGCAAGGGTGGGTGATGACAGCTGGCTCCATGAAGATAATATTCGGGGCTACGCCCCCATGGGTGGCCAGGATCAGATAACCCAAATTGCCGATTATATCATCGAAGACCTTAAAGCGGGTAAAGGCAGAATTGGCTATGAAACGGGTTTGTCAAATTATCTGCCGGAAGGCAACCTCACCCAGTACGAATATGAAGCCTTTAAAACAGCTTTGCCAGATGCAACATTCATCAATGCTCATCACATTGTAGACCAGCTTTCTTTAATCAAGGATGAAGGCACAATCAACCGCTTTCGAGAGGCTTCACGCCAGGTCGATGCAGGCCATAAGGCGGTATACGAAGCGCTTGTCGACGGTGGTTTTGATAAGCTCACCGAGACGGAAGTGGCTGGTATAGCCTCATTGGCAATGCGCAGGGAAGGTAGTGAGTGGGAATGGTCATTCACCGGTGGCAATGAAATAGCCAGCGGTTACCGCACCGGTTATACCGGTGGAGCCTGCACCCCGCCAGGTCACCGTAAACTTGGCCCCGGTGAGCCGTTAATGGTTGATTTACATGCCATGTTTAAGTTGGGGCTTGGTGATCACTCGGTAAATTACCTGCTGTCGCCGGTTAGTGATCGCCAGTGGTGGCATGCCAATAATTTTGTAAATATCGTTAAGAAAACGCACCAAACCTACCGGGCCGGCATAACCCCTTCAGAGCTTGCGGCAGAAATGCTTGGCTATGCCGATGATAACGGTTTTGCCGATTACATGGTGCCTGGTTTTGAGCATGGTATCGGGTTGATGGGCGATGAATGGCGAATTGGCAAGCATGACGGTCCCATACCTTACTGGACAGATCCTTTCCACGTCTACCAGGAAAATGAGATGTTGATTTGTGCCATGCAGTACGCCTGTGCGGAAGATGAAATCGGCTTTCGCTACGAGGCGCCAATAGTGATCAAAAAAGATAGCATTGAACTATTGCCTAAGCACCCGCTGGAGATAATCGAAATAAAATAAACACAAAACAAGGGGACGGTTGTGTGCCACGAGGCACACTTTAATATAGAGTGTGTGAACTGTACAGGAGATGGGGGTAGGCCCCCCGGAGCCGGCTTGCAGGAGCAGGCTTCAAACCACCTTAAGCTGCTGGGGTAAAGAGCCCTGGTAGTGAGCGTTAAGGAAAAGGCAGGATTAAACCTGTCAGGTAAGTGATAGGGAGACGGGTGCAAACGAACCGCTGTTGAAGTGTCGAAACATTGTCAAATGACGTCAAAACCGGGGAGTAACCGTTGTCCTGGGATAAGTCTGGAAGAAACCTGTTTACTGTCCAGGCGGCGTCCGGGATAGAGGCGGCGTGAACCTATCATCAGGCTTCTGTATGGAACGTGGGAACCTGTCGCTCCGATGAGAAGGGAGAAATCCGAGAGGAGGCCCCTTGAAGGATGAGAGTACCGATGCGGAGCACAGGGGCGGAGCAGCCTGTATTAGTGAGGAGGGTTCTGTAATGGAGCTGGAGCGAAGGGGCTGCACAGTCCGGTTTTTCGAACAAGGTCAACCAGAAAGATGGGAGGAACTTTGTGAGCAGAGCGAAGCCGTTTAGTATTTCCAAGAAGGAAGTCTATGTTGCCTACAAGCAAGTCAAGGCGAACAAAGGCGCAGCAGGAGTAGACCGACAGACCATTGCTGAATTTGAGTGTAAACTGGAGGATAACCTCTACAAGCTCTGGAACCGGCTATCATCAGGCAGTTACTTTCCCCCACCGGTTAAGTGGGTAGAAATACCGAAAGAAGGGGGGACAAGACTGCTTGGGGTACCGACAGTGGCGGACAGGATTGCCCAGACGGTGGTGAAGAACCGCCTGGAGCCGGAACTGGAAAAATACTTCCACCCCGACTCCTACGGATATCGGCCGGGGAAATCAGCAGTAGAAGCGGTTGGCGTAGCCAGAAAACGCTGCTGGCGCTACGACTGGGTCATAGACTTAGACATCAGCACTTTCTTTGACAGCATTAACCATGAGTTGATGCTAAAGGCGCTGCGCTGGCACACCGACAGCAAGTGGATACTGCTCTATGTCGAGCGCTGGTTGAAAGCACCGGTTAAACTTCCCGATGGGACTCTGGAAGAAAGGGACCAGGGGACTCCGCAAGGCGGAGTGATCAGTCCCCTGCTGGCCAATCTCTTTTTGCACTATGCCTTTGACCGCTGGATGCAGAAGCAGTACCCGGAAATGCCCTTTGAACGTTACGCCGATGATGTTATCTGCCACTGCAGAACGGAAGCGGAAGCCGAAGAAGTGAAAGAGGCAATTAAGAAGCGGTTTGTGCAATGCGGGCTCAAACTTAACCCGCACAAAACGCAGATAGTATACTGCAAAGATGACAGAAGGAAGAAAGACTATCCACGGCACAAGTTTGATTTCCTGGGCTTTACCTTTAGACCCCGGGAAACAAAGGGCAGAAATGGTTTTTTTATCGGGTTCAATCCTGCGGTCAGCAACAAAGCGAAACGGATGATGAACCAGCAGGTAAGGAGCTGGAAACTGCACTTAAGAAACAACTTAAGCCTTGAAGAGATAGCCAATCTCTGCAACCCGGTAATCCGGGGTTGGTTTAACTACTATGGTAGCTACTATCGTTCGGCGCTCAATGATGTGTTTCGTCAGCTGGACCTGCGCTTAGGTAAATGGGCGGAATGGAAATACAAGAGGTTTAGGGGGCATAGCGGCAGGGCAATTAGGTGGGTGCGTGGAGTAAGGAAGCGTGAGCCCAAACTGTTTGCACACTGGCAGCTATACTCGCAAACGGCTGGATTGTAAGAGCCGGATGAATCGAGAGGTTCACGTCCGGTTGTATGTCCAGGAAAGGCAGGTGTGTTCAGCAGGAGATAAACCTGTCGGGGTAAAAGCTAGAACCCCGTAGCTTGAATAGCAGTGTTAAGGGAAACCGAAATGCTGAAGTCTATTGACAAAGACACTTTTAGAGTGCAGCGAGTCGTCAGGCCGTAGCGAAAGCGAACGCATAGGTGGCCTCGATAGTGAATAACTCCGAAGGCCGAGCCCGCAACCGAAGGGCGAAGGCAACATAAGCAGTTGAAAACTAGCTGAAACGACTGTTTGCTTCGGCGGGGTGGTAGTGACAGCATGGCGACAAGGACACACCGAGCAACTGGAGAAGCCCTCCTTGTCCCTGGGAGAAATTTCAGGGGAAAGGTAGATTCTATAACCAGAAAAACTGGGAAATGAAT
>JBNJHL010000124.1:0-7221 GCA_051748445.1 Bacillota bacterium | reverse complement strand
CCTATTGCGGAAAAGATGTGTTCTGAAGTAGTGCCGGAGTTGAAAAAAGTAGGCCCCGATCATTACGCTTCCTGCCACCTGGTCCAGGAGGTTAGCTAATTAGTTAAATATAATTCCGGATAAAGCTGCGTTTTTATTATTTATCAGGTCACGCTAAAATTAATGTGTTTGTATCATCATCATGATGTTTTAATGGCCTTGAAGGTTTATAGCAATTAGCAAGCTTTGTTTATTTTTTAATTCCTTAATGTTTATTCTGAACCATAAATTCTGTTCTTGAATCATGAACCCTAAGGAGGAAACAAAATGCCCCCTGCTCCTGAACAAATCTTAAGTGACCTTGTCCGCATTGACAGCACAAATCCACCAGGTAATGAAATCGCTGTTGCTAATTATTTAAAAAAGCTATTTGAAAATACCGGAGCAAATATTAAAATTATTGAACCTGAAAAGGGGCGCAGCAGCTTTATTGCCAGGCTTGGCTCCGGTTCAAAAAAGCTGCTTTACCTTTCTCATTCTGACGTTGTCCCTGCAGGAGATGATTGGGATTTTAAACCTTTCTCTGGGGAGGTTAAGGAAGGATTCGTGCATGGCAGAGGTTCTCTTGACTGCAAGGATTTACTGGCTGCACAGGCTTCAGCTGCCCTGCAACTATTAGAAGAAAAAGTGCCTTTACAGGGAGAGCTAATTATAGCTGCCGTGGCGGATGAAGAAGCAGGTGGTCGCCTGGGAGCAGGTTACCTGACTGATAAACATTCCGATTTGATAGAAGCAGATTTTGCAGTGAATGAGGGTGCCGACCACCCCATTATTCTGGATGATAGGATGTTATATTTCTTACAGGTTGGTGAAAAAGGGACTGCCTGGTGCAAATTGAAAGCTTACGGGAGATCAGGTCATGGTTCAATTCCTACCCTGGCCGATAATGCTTTAGTCAAAATATCCAGGGCTGTTACCCGTCTCTATAATTACCGGTCGGAAGTAATCCTCATTCCTGAAGTGAAAAAGCTTTTAAAAAAACTGGCCGAGCTGTCCGGTATAAAAGTTGAGGATATTAAAGCTGACCAGGTTGACAAGCTGCTTGACAAGCTGCCTTTTGACCAGTCTTTTATAGAATCACTGCGTTCAATGACCCGGATGACTATTTCTCCCAATATCATCAGTGGTGGGATGAAAACCAATATTGTTCCTGATTATTGTGAAGCAGATATCGATATCAGGATATTACCCGGGCAGGACTGTGAATACGTAGAGTCTGAGCTGCGGCTGGTCATTAGTAAAGACATTGATATTGAATTTACCGAATACCGCCCTCCTACCTTCTCCAGTTCCAGCGAGAAGTTTTACAAGCTAATGGAAGAGACAACCCTGGAAATGGCTGGTGACAAAGCACTCTGCCTGCCGATTATTTCGGCCGGGTCCACAGACTCGAAATACATACGCAGTGCCGGTATTCCTGCCTACGGTGTTGGGCATATGGCTGAAGGCTTTGATCCGGAGTTGAGGACCACAGTGCATGGCAGAAACGAACGCACCGATATCGATAGCCTTCTCTTTAAAACCGAATTTTTCAAAAGACTGGCCCAAAAATACTTGCAGTAAGTTATAAGTTTGATTTTATCTTTTTCTGGCATCCTTTAAGAAACTCCGGTCATTTTGTTAGCCAGCTTAAAAAACAAGACTCCTTATTCCTGGGGGCACCTGTGGCGCTCTATTTGGAAAAGTTACAAGAAATTAGCTGTTTTCGATGACCTGGAGCTGTTTGCCCAGCAGGTCAGGCCTCGTGAATATAAGCCCGGGTTCTACTTCACGGGCTTTTAATCAGGCTTTCCGAATGATTAAGACAGGTTAAAACTGAGCGGGATATAAAAGAAGCGGGGGAAACAGCCCGACAAATTGTCCGCGACGTACCTCACGACAGTGAAAAGGAAGTACTAAAGGTTGGCATAATCGGTGATATTATGTTCAGCCGGAACTTTTGCTAATTATTTCCTTGAGGAACAGCTTGACCACATGGGTGTGGAGGAAGTCCGGCGTTCAATTTACCTGACCAGCTATGCCCGGCATGATCTCCTTTCCATCAGGGGAGATATGGCCAGTCGCAGGTTAGCCATGCCTTACCTTTTGCAAAAAATAGGAGGGCACGGGCAAAAAGCATTGGTGCTATTATTTATTATGCAAAGCAGGGTTTTGACGGCGTCGTTCAGTTAGCTCCTTTCTTATGCATACCGGAAATTGTGGCGAAAAGCTTGGTTCCACAGGAGTGTCTTTGCAATTGCAGCTAAAAATAGGTTCCATAACAGCAAGCCCTGGTTTAGCCCTGGCCCCAATGGCCGGTATCTCTGACCATCCCTTTCGGATCCTGGTTAAAGAGCAGGGGTGCCCTCTTGTTTATTCCGAAATGATTAGCGCAAAGGGTCTTGTTTACAGTAACAGGCGTAACAGAGCACTATTATATTTTACCGATCGGGAAAGACCGATTGGATTTCAAATATTTGGTTCAGATCCAGAGATTATGGCAGAAGGTGCTCGCATTATTGAGAGTTATAAGCCCGACTTTATCGATCTTAACCTCGGCTGTCCCACCCTCAAAATTGTTCGCAATGGAGACGGTGGTGCCCTGATGCGAAATCCTGCCCTGTGCCGGGATATATTTAGAAAGGTTACTGCGGCAGTCTCATGTCCGGTAACCGTAAAAATGCGGACCGGATGGGATGAGAATGGTCTGAATGCTGTTGAGGTTGCCCTGGTGGCAGAGGAAAGTGGAATAAAGGCAGTTACAGTTCACGGCAGGACAGTAAAGCAGGGCTACAGGGGTGAAGCTAACTGGCAAGTAATAAAACAGGTCAAAGATAATCTTGCCATTCCGGTTATTGGTAATGGCGATGTAGATTCACCACAAAAAGCTGAAGAAATGATTAATTATAGCAACTGTGACGGGATCATGGTGGGGCGGGCGGCCCGCGGAAACCCCTGGCTTTTCAGGGCTGTTGCTGCCTGGCTGCAGGATAGAAAAGAGGTAGAAGCTCCCGGGATAGAGGAAATTGTTGAAATGGTCCTAAGGCACTTTAAGCTGCTAAATGAATTTAAGGGAGAGAAAATAGCAGCCAGGGAAATGCGCTGTCATGCCGCCTGGTATGTCAGAGGATTGACTGGCGCAGCTGAAGCAAGACAGCAGCTTGTTCGTATAAACTCCTATGAGGAATTGGTAGCAATTATGAAAGGCCTTGCTGCGTTAAACGTTTAGTAATGTCCAGGCAGCTCCGGCCATTGCCACCCGGTTAAAATAATAGTAGAATTAATCTGGGCACAGAGCTGTGCATAAGTGGAGGTCTGCCGTGCAATCTGAACGTCTATACAGGATCGGGGAAAAGCTGGTCAGCCTGGATAAAGCAGTTCGCCTGGTCGGGCAGGCCTTAGAGTTGCGTGAGCAGGGCTATTCACAGCAGGAGACTGCTAAACGGCTGAGCCTGGACCGCAGTTTTGTTTCCCGCCTGGAAACAGTTGGAGAGATCCGTAAGGGCAACCGCCTGGCAGTAATCGGTTTCCCCCTGGCCAATGCAGATGAAATAACTGCCCTGTGCCGTGAATATGATCTTGATTTTCATCTGATCTTGAATAATAATGAGCGCTGGGCCATGGTTCAGGATCAGCAGGCTCTTGATTTTTTTAACCGTATCCTGGAACTGGCAGCTCGACTGCGCCAGTTTGATCTATTGATTATGATTACTTCAGAAAAGTGGTATCAGCTGGCAGGTGTTTTGCTGGATATAGAAATTATCCACCATGATCTGGGGCCATCGCCAATTGATGAGGATCGTTTTTTTGACTTGAACCGCCTTGAAGATACCTTGAAGCAGGTGTTGAAACAGCAGTGAAGGGAGCAGACTTGTTTTGAAGCGTGTTGTGGGAATTAGCCTGGGTTCATCAGCCAGGGATCACGAGGTAACTATTGAACTGATCGGTCAGCGCTATAAGGTTGAGCGGGTTGGGACTGACGGCAAAATAAATAAAATGATTGAGCTTATCCGTGAACTTGATGGTAAAGTTGACGCTTTCGGTCTGGGCGGAATGGATCTATATATTCATGCCGTTGATCGCCGCTATGAATTTAGGGATGCCAGGCGGATATTTCAAGCTGCAGAAAAAACTCCTATTGTTGATGGGTCAGGGTTGAAGAATACCCTGGAGCGCAGGTCGATCGAACAGCTGGCTGCTGAAACAGACCTCTTCAGTGAAACAAAAAAAGTGCTCCTAATGTCGGCTATGGATCGTTTGGGAATGGCCCAGGCCTTTGAGAAAGTTGGTTGTAAAATGACCTATGGAGATCTTCCATATGTGCTTGGACTGCCTTTGCCTTTGTCATCATTAAGTTCCCTGGCCAGGGTTGCGCGGGTTCTCGTGCCTTTGGTTAGTCAGCTGCCCTTTACAATGATCTATCCTACTGGTGATAAGCAGACAGTTAATAAGCCCCGTTTTGCTCGCTACTTCATAAATAATGATATCATTGCCGGTGATTTTCATTTTATTCACCGTTACATGCCGGAAGAACTGCCGGGAAAAACAATAGTGACAAACACTGTTACCAGGGATGATGTGGAGTTTTTAAAAAAGCGCAAATTAAAAACCCTGATCACAACTACCCCTGAGATGGAAGGGCGCTCCTTTGGTACAAATGTCATGGAAGCGCTCCTGGTTTGTATGGCTGGAAGCAAAACGGAACTTAGTGAGAAACAATACAATTCTTTCCTTGACCAGCTTAATTTGAAACCGCGTATTGTTGAATTGGACCGTGATAATCAAAATTAAAAAACAGATTTTCTTGACAATACGGTAAGCACACCTTATAATAAATCAAAAATTAAAGGTTGACGGTAACAGTGTCAGGTTATTCCTTGGCACTAACTTTTTTGTAGGAAAGATTTTTCAACACTGGAAAGCGCTCTTTATTTTGGCAGCCCAGATTTTTACAGATATTTAGGCTTCCGAAAAAACATTTATCACATTTTCTATCCTGCCCGGAGAAGGAGGGATTATTATGGAAAGCTATGAAGAACTGCTGTTGACTGAAGACGGTTTGAAGAAGCTGGAGAATGAGCTTCACCATTTAAAAACGGTTAAGCGCAAGGAAATTGCTGCCCGTATTAAGGAGGCAATTTCATATGGAGATATTACTGATAACTCTGAATATGAGGATGCCAAAAATGAGCAGGCATTTATTGAGGGCAGAATAATAACCCTTGAAAAAATGTTGCGCAGAGCCAGGATTCTTGAGAAGGATGATAATGATGCCCTGGATATTTCACTTGGTTCTACGGTTAAGCTTAAGGATATAAACTCTGGCAAGGAGTATGAATACACAATTGTCAGTACCGCAGAGGCAGATCCGACTGAAAAGAAGATTTCAAACGAATCACCGGTTGGGAAGTCTTTGATTGGGCGTGCAGTTGGAGATGAAATCGAGGTAAAAGTTCCGGCGGGAGTCGCTAAATATCGGATTGAAGAAATATATTAAAGCATACAGGAGGAAGTTTTTAAAATGGAGCAAGAGCAGCAGCAATTAAATGAGCTACTACAGGTGCGACGGAAAAAACTAGATGCCCTGAGAGAAAAAGGTATTGAGCCTTTTGGTCAAAAGTTTGAGGCCAGCCATTACTCTACAGATATACTAGAAAACTATGATCAGCTTGAAGGCAAAGAGGTTACTATAGCTGGCAGGCTGATCAGTGTCCGTTCCCACGGTAAAGCTGCTTTTGCCCACCTGCAGGATTATCGGGGCAAAATCCAGGTTTATATCCGCCAGGACCAGGTTGGAGAAGAACAATACGAAAACTTTGATCTGGTTGATATTGGTGATTTTATCGGCTGTACTGGCGAGGTATTCAAGACTCGCAGAGGTGAGGTGACGGTCAATGTTAGGGAATATACCTACCTGGCCAAGGCCCTGCGCCCCCTTCCTGAAAAATGGCATGGGTTAAAAGATGTAGATCTTCGTTACAGGCAGCGTTATGTTGATTTGATTGTAAACGAAGAAGTGCGGCAGACTTTTATCTATCGTAGTAAAATTATTTCCACTATGCGCGAGCTGCTTAATGAATGGGGATTTCTTGAAATGGAAACACCAATAATGCAGACCATAGCCGGTGGTGCCCTGGCCAGACCATTTGTCACCCATCATAATGCTCTTGATATGAAGCTTTACCTGCGTATTGCCACTGAACTGCACTTGAAACGACTGCTGGTTGGCGGATTAGACAAAGTTTATGAGATTGGGCGTATTTTTCGTAATGAGGGTATATCAACCATCCACAACCCGGAGTTTACTTCCGTGGAGATATATCAAAATTATGCCGACTATCAAGATATGATGGCTATAACCGAAAACCTGATTTACCAGATTGCGATGAAAGTGTTTGGTATGGGCAAAATTAACTTCCAGGGTCGGGAGGTAGATCTGACTCCACCCTGGCCGCGAGAAACAATGATTGATATTGTTCGTAAGTATTCTGGGGTTGACTTTTCACAACTCCCTGATGAAGAAACTGCTTTTGATGCAGCGGTTAAGGCAGGATTAGAGCCTGACAAGGGTCTGCCCTGGGGAGAAATTCTTTACATGTTTTTTGAAGAATTTTGTGAGGAACAACTGCTTGATCCAATCTTTGTTACCGATTTTCCAATAGAAGTTTCACCCCTGGCCAAGAAACTGCCTTCCGATCCCCGCCTGACTCTGCGTTTCGAAGGTTTTATTGCCGGGTGGGAGATTGCCAATGCATTTACTGAATTAAACGATCCCATTGATCAGCGGAAGCGCTTCGAGCAGCAGTTGGGTAAGCGGGAGTCCGGTGATGATGAGGCGCACGTAATGGATGAAGATTTTATTAATGCACTTGAACACGGCATGCCTCCGGCCGGTGGTTTAGGAATAGGTATTGACCGGTTGGTAATGCTGCTGACAGATAATATATCTATCCGCGATGTTATCTTATTCCCTACCCTGAAGCCCCATTCAAGTGGCGAATAAAATATCATTTATTACAAAAAAAGATGAAAAAGTCATTTGACAGCAATATAAATGTGTGCTATTATTAAAAGGTCGTGCTCAATTAAGTAAGTTGAGTGCAGCGTTCTTTGAAAACTGGATAGGGTAAGGCAATAAGGTCTCTGCGATGGAGAAATATTTTGTTGCAAGAGGCTTTGCGATCAGAGTAATTTATGAGTTAA
>JBNJHL010000123.1:0-7261 GCA_051748445.1 Bacillota bacterium | reverse complement strand
GGTGATTTGGGTCGGCTCTTCAAGAAAGATAATGTTCACACCCATCTTTTGAGCCAGCATTGAAAAGACATCAAGCAGGTTTGCATCTTTTACATTTATGGAAATGCTATCTGTTGAATTATGTGTTGCGCTGGGTGTTGAAATATCATCACCAACATCGGCCCAGAGCTGTTCATCAAGAACCACGGTCTGACTATTATCGCTGCCTGCAGCAGGGTTTTCTGAAACCGGGTCTTCTGTCTCAGCCGCAGCTTCCGCTGCTTCTGTTTGATCATTTGCATCAGCAGCAGCCTGCTCTTTGTGAACAGTTGTATCAAAGTTACAATTAATTGTAGCTGCCAGGATGACCAACAGCCCGACTAACCCTAAAAGCCAGCGCCGATCCAGGTTGTATGAACTATTGCTTCTGCGTTTTTTTCTCATATTCAAAACACCCTCCCCAGGCTAATCATCTTCTTCCTGTTCCGAATCAAGTTCGAGTGACCGAGCCTCCGGAGCCTGATCAAAGAAAAGCTTTACTTCCTGGTTATGGGCCCTGAGTACGACTGAATCCCTGACAATGCTGCGAACTGCCCAAAGGTCGTCAATATAGTCTCCCTCTGACACGATGTAGGAAGTTCCGCTTGATTCAATAATTGCCAGCGGACCGCCCCGGCTGCCGTAAAGAACTCCGGTTAATTTCATGGGGTCAGAAAATGGGTCAACTGATGGGTTAAAAGCGGACCCTCCCTGGTCCTCGTTTGGATCATTATCGCTGTCGTCATCGCTGCGAACCTGCTGCGGCAGCACTTCAGCTGTGCCTTCTGTATCCTCAGCAATAACAACTTCCGGGTCCACAGCTTCAATTTCCTGATCGTTGTTCGTTTCCGAAGCAGTGCGGTTGTTAAGTATAGTTATACTATATATGCCCAGGATAACTGCCAGCACCAGAAGTGAACCGGCAATGATTATAAATAGTCTGCTTTTGACTATATTAAGTATTCTTGAGGGTCTGTAATCTAAATCTTTTCCTGGATCTTCATTTTGCATTTTGGACACCTCTCATTACCTAACAAGAATCACCATGCACTTCAGATATTTTATAAAGGATTAAAATAAAAAACACCTGTTACGGCAACCCGGCAGCCATACCCTTTATTCTTGTGGGCTTCAGACCCAAGGTTTTGCGTCACAACCTTTCGGCAGTTTTGCACTTATCGTCAGGCTTACTAATTCTGTAATTATATATTTTACCACATTTTGTAGTTTAAGCAAGCATTTTTTTCTAATATATGTGAAAATTACCGCTACTTAACCAGAAATGGTAAAATTGAAAAACCTTTCAACTTGATTATTTGCGATATAGATACTTAACTAAAGAATTTTTCGTTATAAATAGATGATTTCCTGCCGCTTTTATTTTTATTTCTGATCGAAAAAGAGTTTTCTAAGAGGGTTTCTGATAGCGGATTGCTCTTTTAGAAACAAAAACCTGATCAGGTAGCCTGGCAGGCTTAGTCCTTTAGATGTATAAGAACCTTAGCCCCATGGCTTTGCGCCCCTGTCTTTCAGCAGGTTTGCCCTTATCAATCAGGCTTGCTTTTGTTATTTACCTGTTAAATATTTACAACAATTCATGACCATGTGTCAAATTAATTCGGCACTTTGAAATCACTGCTATTTTGAAGAACAATTCCTTTTCCGGCCCAGCACATACCTCTCTAACATCCGCGGAAACTTGGTCCAGATAAACTCTTTCTCCGAGATAGGATTAACCAGGATTGTATGAAGGCCCAGGCGGTTACCGCCTAAAACATCGGTAAATAGCTGGTCGCCGACAACAGCTGTCTCTTCAGGTTTCAGCTCCATCTTTTCCAGGGCCCTGCGGAAGGCCTTGCGTCGCGGTTTTACTGCATACCAGATTGCAGGGATGCCTATCTCGCTGGCCAGCTGGCCCCCTTTTTCCTCGCTGTTATTGGAAACTATACAAAGTTTGAACCCTTCTTCCTTGAGAAGGGCAAACCATTCGGCCAGGCGGGGATAAATACTGCGATCACTCCAGGCTACCAGGGTGTTATCCATATCGGTAATTAAACCCTTGATACCGATCGATTTCAGGTAAGCGGTATCTATTTCAAAAATATCATTTAATTGTTGATCCGGCATAAACAGTCTGCGCAAATATTTCACTCCCGGTATTAATGGCAAATAAAAACAAACACCATTCTTATAATTAACAATCAGTGTAATAAAAAGCCAGGTTCCTTCTTTTAAACTACAGGCCTTGCTGTTAACTTTATCATATTCAGCGCTTTTTTTACAGGTGAATCAGCGCTACAGTTAAACTGATTTGCTAAGCCAAGAGGAACAGTTCCATCAGTTTTTTATTAAAAGTCAGAAGCCGGGAGTCAGAAACCGGCATTAATGGGGTCGTTCGAACCATCTCCCTGGCAACGCTTAACTCTTACTCGTTTCTCTTTAACACTATTTTTATCGTTTTTTCCTTTTCCGCCCTTTTCAAGCATTCCACTATAGGATATTATTATCTAAACCACTTAAGCAACTTTAGACCAAGGAGGAATCAGCAAATGTACAGGATAGCAGTTCTGCCCGGTGACGGAACCGGCCAGGAACAGATTAATGAAGGGTTAAAAGTATTAAAGGCAGCAGAAAAGAAATATGGCTTCAAGCTGGAAACAGAACATTATGATTTAGGGGGCGACAGGTATTTAAAAACCGGCGAAATTTTGCCGCAAAGCGTCCTGGAAGAGCTTAAATCTTTCGATGCGATTTTTCTGGGGGCAATCGGCCATCCCGATGTCAAGCCGGGTATCCTGGAAAAAGGACTGCTTTTAAACCTGCGTTTTCAGCTGGACCTATACGTAAACTTGCGACCGGTCAAACTATTTCCCGGGGTTGCGACACCTTTAAAAGACAAAGGACCGGATGATATTGATTTTGTCATTGTCCGTGAAAATACCGAAGGGCTCTATGCCGGGGCCGGCGGTTTTCTGCGTAAGGGAACACCGCAGGAAGTGGCAGTCCAGGATTCTGTAAATACCCGCTTCGGGGTAGAACGCTGCCTGCGTTATGCCTTTGAATACTGCCGCGACAAACGGGAACGGAAAAAATTGACTCTTTGCGGCAAAACCAATGTCTTAACCTATGCCTCTGATCTCTGGGAAAGAGTTTTCCATGAACTTGGCCCTGAGTTCCCAGGGGTTGAACTTAACTATGCCCATGTCGATGCAATCAGTATGTGGATGGTTAAGAACCCTGAGTGGTTCGATGTAATCGTTACCGATAACCTTTTCGGCGATATCATTACCGACTTAGGTGCCATGATCCAGGGTGGCATGGGTATTGCTGCCGGCGGTAACATTAATCCCGGTAAAGTATCAATGTTTGAACCGATCGGCGGGTCAGCACCAAAATACACCGGAAAAGGTGTAATCAACCCGCTGGCCTCGATCTGTTCGGGCGCGATGATGCTCGATCACTTAGGAGAAGGTGAAGCGGCGGACCGGATAGAAGAAGTCGTAGCAGACGTTTGCAGCAGTAAGCTTAAATCATTAAATGCCGGTCAAATTGGTTACAGTACCAGCGAAGTGGGCGACCTGGTGGCTGAAGCTCTCTAAGCTCTGAAAGCAAGTTTTGTCGTACAGCAGGAAAAGCTAATCATACATTTATATCGCATTTTAATTTTTTAGCGAGCAGTTTAAGTGCCAATCAAACCAGATTTCCTTCGGCAACCATGATTACCCGGCCGCCGACGGAAACAGAAATTGAGTCCCCTGCTGCTTCTGCTTTCAGCAGAAGCAGCGAGGGGCGTTTTATTTCATAACCCTGTTCAACTTTAATATCAATTTGCTTCTGACCAAAGTAGCGGCATTTGACCAGGTACGCTGCCAGGCACCCGTTGGCGCTGCCGGTAGCCGGGTCTTCAACAATCCCGTGACATTCATCGAACATGCGAGCATTAAGATCATTTTCTTCAAAATATGTTTCCGGGCTGAAAACCAGGATAGATTTAGCTTCAGTTTGATCAATTAGCTGAAAATAACCAACCCGGTCAATACGGCAGGATTTCACGGCGGATAGATCTTTTAGAGGCACTATAATGAAGGGCAGCCCGGTAGAAACTTCCTGCACCGGATAACGTTTGTCAATAAATCCTTCCGGTATATCAAGGGCTACTGCTACCTCTGCAGGATCAATGGTTTTACCGAAGCTCGGGTTTATTTGCTGCATCCAGAGGATATCGGGCTTTCCATCTTTATAGCTGAACCTAACGGGAATCTGCCCCACCTGCAGGTTAAGATTAACCTGCTGCACTTCGCTGCCAATAATATACTGCTGGATAACACAGGCCGTTCCCAGGGTAGGATGCCCGGCAAAAGGCAGTTCTTCATCCAGGGAAAATATGCGCACATCAAACCCGCCATCTCTTTCCCGGTCAGATAAAATAAAAGTAGTTTCTGAAAAGTTCATCTCCAGGGCAATCTTTTGCATTTCCTCTGCTGACAACCCTTCAGCATTCCTGACCACAGCCAGCTGATTACCGGCATACTTTTGCTCTGCAAACACATCCACCTGGTAAAAGGGGTACTTCAATCTGCTCACCTGCCACGTTATTGTTCAGCCAGACGGCTATCACTTTTTTCCTGCTTATTTTTCTCTTTGTTGCCCTGGGTCAGGTATTTCATGATTTTCCCCAGCTCATACATGATGATCAGGACGCCGGGAACAAAAATAAGCAGGATTAAACCCTGCCTGGTCTGGACAAAATCTAAAACATAGCCGATATAGGGAATTGAACCGGTTACCCGACCTACAATATTTTCATCTAAAACAGGATTAGGATCATTAACATTGTTGGCATCACCACGAGTTACAAACTGAGTATTGCCATTTTTTATGACTTCTACGATACGATGCGTGGTGAGCGAATCTGATTCTGCCTGGGTCCGGTAAGTAATAATGTCCCCCACAGCAAGTTCATCTGGATCAACATCCTGGACAAAGGCAAGACTGCCCGTATCAAATTCAGGGCTCATGCTGCCGCTTAAGACAATATACATCTGGTACCCGGCGATCTCGGGCACTCCACCGGCTAACCTGCTCTGGATCAGAAAAAATGACAGGATGGCCATAATAAGGAGCAGCAGAACAAAGACTACGTTGCCGAGGATCGAGAAAAACTTGAAAATACCCCGACCTTTCTTCTTGTCCTTACCCTTATCCCGACTATCTTTAGTTTTTTTAGCGCCAAAAGTGCCTTCTTCTATAAGTTCATCAAGTTTTTCTTTTTCAAGCTCCTCATCAAAATTTTCACTTTCGCCAAACAAAAAGTCGTCAGCAGTTTCTCCGGGCAGCTCAGAGATTTCACGCAAACTTTTTCGCCCCTCCGTTTGGGCAGGAGTTGCTTCCGGAACATCAAAAGAAGATGACCCGGATGAATCTTCGGAGCCTTCATCAAATAATTGATCAAAATATTGATCATCTTCCAGCTCCGAGGCATCGGTATCAAAACCAGTATCACTAACTGGTTCGAAAGATAGTTCTTCATCACCGGCGGTTTCAAATGAAGGTTCGTCTTCAATGTCACTTTCGAATGACAGCTCGTCTGTGATATCCTCTTCAGCGGGCCTGGCAGGTTCCGTGAAAGTAGCAGCCTTCTCGCTTTTGGTGTTTTTTAAGGTTACATCATCAAGGAAGTCTGCAGCAGGCTTGACCGCTGGCGGCTCCACCGGTTCCGTTCCGAAACCAGTTTCTTCTTCCACCGGTTGATCCAGGTTATCTTCTGGAATTTCTTCTGTAGTATCTTCTTTTGTTTCTCCTTCAAAAAGATCTTCAAGATCCTTGATGTCATCTTCACTCTCAAAACTTCTATCACTTAAACTTGCTTCACCAGCACTTTCCGGATCTTCCGATTCCTCTAATTCATCAGTAAAAAGCGCTTCGATATCATCTTCTTGATCATCTACAGGCACTTCGTCGAAGAACTGTTCCGGCTCCTCTTCAAAGGGTTGAACTTCTTTCTCTGCTTCCTTTTCTTGATCCAGATCCCTCACCTGTTCATCTGCTTCAGGGAAATCATCGAACATCTCAAATCCGGCTTCCTCTTCTTCTGATTCTAAACCTGCATCCGGTTTTAGATCAGATTCCGTCAGATCTTCACTTTCCGGTTCGATCGATTCTTCAGGCATAATATCGTCAAAATCATAACTCTGTTCAGTTTCCTCTTTTTCACCAAGCAGATCTTCAGCTTTAAATTCATGCTCTTCCAACGGTGCTTCTTCAGAAGTTTCTTCCATTTGGGGTTCTTCACCAAGGTCTTGATCCAAAGCTTTCTCTTCTTCCGGTATTACGTTAAATGTAGTTTCACTATAGTCATCTTCAGATTCACTGTCCGGGAGGTCTTCGCTATCTTCGTGTAGATCTTCAGTTTCCGGTTGCTCTTCCTGAGGCTTACCTTTATGACGGTCAAAGTCTAAGAGCGTACCGCCAACTGATGTACCACTACCTGATAAATCAGGGCGACTATCGCCTATCCTATTTTTCCTGGCTGCAATACGGACCCGGGCTAAAAATTCTTCTTTATGAATAGGTTTAACTATATAATCATCTACAGCTCCCGCTTCAATAGCCTTATAAAGTTTTTCATAATTATCCGGGTTAATCAGGGCCATTACATGTGAGTTGTTGCTTTTTTCCCGCAGGTCACTGAAAAGCTCTGAAAGCCTGTCTTTGACCAGTTCAAAATCTATGATAATGATTTCAGGGCTAAGTTTCTCAGCCAGCTTAAGAAGAGTGGCAGTAGAAAAACAATTAATAATATCTGTTTCTTCAGTTGACTGTTCGACCATTTCCTTGACATCGGCTGAGGATATAAATTCATTATCAACATATAGCAGGTACATATGTACCCCCCCCTTAAGCGAAGCGCTTTTAGCTATTATAACAGAAAGTATTCATAAAATTCTACCTATGTTTTTAAATAAATACAAAAATAGTCATTTTCACCTGGTAACAGAACAATAATGAACCTGACAGGTTAGATAATAAGTTTAACCGGCATAACTTAATAACGTCCGAAATCATCTTTATCAAAAACATCAAGAATCTTTAATAAAGCCATATAGTTATGCTGTACATTATCACATCTTATTTCATTATCGTACACGGTGGTGCGAATTCCCCCTTCGACATAAGGGCGCATTGGCTGTGATATATAAAACATATCAACTTCATCGGCAAATTGTAACTGCATCACACTACG
>JBNJHL010000122.1:0-7269 GCA_051748445.1 Bacillota bacterium | reverse complement strand
TTAGACGGGCAGCTTTAACTTCCGGTTCAAGAGCCTGGATTTCCAGCTCTGCGCCGCATACTGTACAGATCACTACTTTACCCACTTCCAGTTCTTCCTTAAACAAAAAAGGAACCTGGCATACTTCACAATATATCTTATGCTTCATCTTTAAGCGCCTCTGCAATCTTGTCTTCTTTGTATCCCAGGATGACCTCGTCATTAACAACTGTTACAGGAAAAGAACGCTTTCCCGTCAATTTTTCCACTTCTTCCAGGGCTTGTTTTTGCTCTTCTCCCTGGGCCAGGTCAACATCGATCACATCATATTCTACCTTTTTCTCATCAAGGAATTTTTTCACCTTCTTGCACCAGGGACAGGTACTTAAAGCATACACTTTAATCATTTGAGACACCTCTCTGTTAAAAATATTCTCCGCCTAAATTATTTTCCATTACCACAAAACGGGCTGTTTTAATAATATCCAGGGCCCTGACTTTTTCGATTGTTTCAGAACTCATTTCTTCATCGACCTGCAAAATCATCATTGCTTCACCACCTGCTCTTTTACGACCAAGCTGCATTGAAGCAATATTAACTTTTTCCTCACCCAGCAGAGACCCGATTTTACCTACAACACCCGGACGATCATGATGGGTGGTAACCAGCATGTATTTTGATGGTATAATCTCAATCTGGTAATCATCCACCCTGACAATCCGCATTTCATTATTAAGGATAGTGCCTGCCAGGTTATGTTCTTCATCACCCGACCTTGCTTTGATTGTAACCAGGTTGTTGTAATACTTTGCCTCATTTGTAGAACTCTCTTTTACAACAATACCCCGGGATTTAGCAATATAGGGAGCGTTAACCCAGTTAACCCCTTCCCCGACTACATGCCGCAGGTAACCAATTAGACAGGATATTGTCATCGGTCCCAGTGGCAACGATGACAACTCACCACTATAGGTAAGTTCAATTTCATCTACAGAACCACCAAAAATTTGCAGATAAAAGCTGCCCATAACCCTCATAAGGGGCAGGTATGGTTCAAGGGCCCTTCTTTTTTCAGGCATAAGGGCCGGAACATTAACAGCTGAAACTATCGGATCACCCTGCAAGGCTTTTATAACCTGTTCCGATACCTGAAAAGCAACATTGGCCTGTGCCTCTAAAGTTAATGCCCCCAGGTGTGGTGTTACAATAACATTATCCAGTTCAAGAAGCTTGCAGTTCTCGGGCGGTTCCTGTTCGAAAACATCAAGCGCTGCACCGGCAACTTTTCCCTCCTGCAGGGCACTGCATAGTGCATCTTCATCTATCAGGCCTCCGCGGGCACAGTTGACAATTCTTACACCGGGCTTAAGCATGGTAATTTCTTTTTCGCCAATCAAGTGATGAGTCGAAGAGGTCAGAGGTAAGTGCAGGGTGATAAAATCCGACTGCTTCAGCAAATCATCAAAAGCAACCATGTCTACACCCATTTTTTCTGCCTGCTCGGAAGAAATATAAGGATCATAACCGATTATTTTCATCCTCATGGCCTTGGCTCTCCGTGTGACTTCACTACCGATCCTGCCCAGACCAATAACACCCAGGATCTTATGGTTAAGTTCAACTCCGGTATGTTCCGACCTTTTCCACTCGCCCTTTTTAACTGAGCTATTAGCTAAAGGTATATTACGGGCAAGAGAAGTTAAGAGAGCAATAGTATGCTCTGCAGCTGAAATAGTATTGCCATGCGGAGCATTAACTACTATGATACCTTTCTCCGTCGCTTTTTCTACATCAATATTATCAACTCCAACCCCGGCCCGACCAATCACCTTAAGTTTTTTACCAGCTTCAATCACTTCTGCAGTAACTTTAGACCTGCTCCGCACCACCAGGGCATCATACGCACTTATCTGATTCAGTAACTCCCCAGGACTAATATCAGGTTTAAAATCAACCTCGGCATACTCTTTTAAATAATTAACTCCTTCCCCGGAGAGAGAATCACTAACCAATACTTTCAATCAGCACACCTCCTGCTTAAGATCTCTTAGTTTATCAAAATCTACATTTCCTACTGCATTCGGCCAACTCATTTAATACAGCGGCTACAAAAGTCAGACCATAATAATACTATATCATATGAAAAATAAAAAGAATACCAAATTATAGTAAATAGGCTGCTTCTCGATCTAAAACAATCAATAGGTCATGGTGAAGCTGCAGCAAAGAGGCTGGTAGTTGAGTAGATACCTTACCACTAAGCATTCCTTTGATGGCGCCTGCTTTATTTGAGCCTGAAGCAAGAAGCAGTATTCGTTTTGCTTTCATAATTGAACCTAAACCCATGGTTACTGCCCTGCGCGGCATTTCCTCTCGCGATTTAAAAAAACGGCTGTTGGCTTCAATAGTTTCTTCAGCTAAGTCTACAACATGCGTATTGACGGATAAAAACCGGTTCGGCTCATTAAAGCCAATATGACCATTTGTTCCAATACCGAGCACCTGCAAATCGATTCCTCCTGAATCAATAATTCTCTGATCATATTCAAGGCAATCCCTTTCCGGGCTACTCTTGTCAGCGCAAGGTATATTGATATTACTACTTTTTATATTAATGTGGTTAAAAAAATGATCATACATAAAGTAATAATAACTCTGGGGATGATCTGGAGATAGATCTAAGTATTCGTCAAGATTATAAGTAATAATCTCATTGAAATCAAGATTTCCCTGGCGATACTTTCGGACCAGCACAGAATACATACCTTCCGTGGTTGATCCTGTAGCCAGACCAAGGACTGAATTTTTATTGGCAAGAACCTGTTCGGCAACAATTCCTGCAGCCTTTCGGCTTAATGCATTATAATCTGCTGTAATTATTATTTCCATATACCTATCTTCCATCTGAGATAATTAAAAAATTTCTTCCTTTTCTTCAGTAGTATAAAACAAAGCCATCAACTCATCCAGGTCGGCTTTTTCTGGAGTTTTCAGCAAGGTTTTTTCTGCCTCAACCCTGTTTGTAATGGCTTTTTTTTCGAGATCATTAAGCTTTCCTGGTATATCGTATTCCACAGTCAGTTCCTTAACCCGGTCAAAAATGACTCTACTGCCACACAAATAGTCTCCTTCAAAAATAATCTTTGATGCAACCATATTTTTAAAATCATCAAATAGAAGCTGCTGACGGACCGTACTTATATCCTTTACAATATAATCCATTTCCTCTTTGGCAACAGGGTTCATCAAGAGGATGTATTTTTCCTTGTAAAGCATACTATCAAGTTCTTCCAGCATCTTTTCAGATAAATCTTCTGTGATAGCAATAATATCAAGGTCAGAACCTTTAACCAGTTCACCGGTAGAGAATTCGGGGCGTGGTTCAGTGTGGGCCATACCAAAAACAACGTCCCCGGCGATTAGAAAAGTGGCTTTATCCAAAAACTCCTCCTGGCTAGGATGATCTCGGAGTAACTGCTCAACCGTATTCCGAGCCAGCCCAATTTTCTTTCTGCTGATTGCTGAGATCTCCGCTTCGATTTCTGATACTTTCCGGTTAATTTCTGCCTGTTCACGGTTCAACCCGATAACCGTATAGTTTAAAAATTCTCTCATGATAGAAGGCGACAAGCGGGCATAACCTTCAACTTTTTGGTCAAGCCGTAAATACCTTGTACCAGCAATTCTGGTAGTGATTTTATCGGAACCTGTACAATATTTCCAGGCATCAAAAGTATTCATCCCGGTCTCGAGTTGTAAATCTTTACCGGTAAGGGGCCCCTTCTCTGCAATTACAGCCAATATTTTCTCCATGATATCTTAATCACCTGATGATTTGGCAATCCTGATCCTGCCCGATCTTGATCAAGGTATTCTGTGGATAATACCCCCGTGCTGTACCATTCGGGTAAAGCAGGACATTTCTCGCCAGTAATGTTCCGGGAGCAGTAACACTATTACACCCGGTTTCAACTTCGTCCCCTATAATTGCTCCAAATTTTCTTAACCCGGTTTCGTAAGTGACATTATTTATGTTTAATACCACAGGTGAATCAAACATTTTCAGGTTGGCCAGTTTTGTTCCCGCGCCAAGGTTAACTTTGCCAAGGATACTGTCACCAATGTAAGCAAAATGCCCTGCCTTGCTGTCTCCAAGCATAACTGATGATTTAATCTCAGTTGCATGACCGACCACACAATTGTTACCGACAAGGACATTGCCCCGGATATAAGCACCGTGCCTAACTTCCGTGTTGTCGCCAATATATGTAGGGCCCTTGATCAGGGCCGTTGGTTCGACAATCGTGTTATTGCCGATATAGATCTGATCATCCATCAAGAAGCATCCGGCAAAAAGAATACTGGCACCTTCGAGCACCTTACCACTTCTCTTTACAACTGCCTTCTTGCCGGTATCATCAATTTCAAATCCCTCTTCGATAATATCACCGTTATATATAACCAGGTCTTTTTCAATAGTAGAATTACCCCTGCGGGCCATTGCTGAATTTGGAACAAGCTGATTATTTATAAAACTTTTAATTTCCCTCAGGCCTTCCCAGACATATTCAGCCTCTGCAAAAAGCAGTTGAAAAGGGCTGCCCTCCAGGCTAAAAAAATCCTCAGCGCTTAGAATTTCTTCCACCTCCCCTAACTATAATACCTGCTCAAGCATAATATCTGTTCCAGGTTTTACCGCCTTCCAGGCTTTCGGATCTCCAAGCAGCCGGCCAAGCGGGTTGACCGGACTGGCCGGCTTAATCTCGGTTGGTGTAGACATTGGAGTCTGCCCGAAGAATATACAGAAGCTGCTGCCCTCAGGCCAGTAAGCAATCTCTCCTTCTTCCACCACTGAAACTGCATTCTCCTTGTCTGTTTTGACAGGGACTGCAAAGTAAATTTCTTCACCCCAGGTACTAACATTCGCCTTTATCGGCAGTTTATCCCAAAGAAGTGCCGCCGTTTGCGAGTCATTTAATTCTGCTTCCATACGAACCTGGTCGGCAATTATCCTGATTTTTTTGTCACACCTACACCTCCGCCACAATATTTTCAACTTATTATTTAAGAAAATCCAGGGCTATCTGTGTAAATAATGCCGGACCAATCCAGAGCACATCCTCATCAAGATCAAACTTCGAGTTATGATGGGGGTAAGTGATTCCTTTTTCTGCATTGCCGGTACCAAGAACAAAAAAAGCACCTGGAACTTTTTCAAGATAAAGGGACATATCTTCTGTTCCCATGTTTGGCTTTTTTATTTCGACTATGTTATCCAAACCAATAACTTCCTCAGCTGCGCCGGTTACTTTATCCACAATAGCAGATTCATTGACAGTTGGGGGGTAACCACCCAGGATTTCAACCTTTGCTTCGGCACGATGCGCTCTGGCCAATGATGTGCAAATTTCTTCCAGCCGGGCGGTAACATAGCTGCGATCTTTTTCGGTCAGGGTGCGAAAATCTCCTGAAAACTTTACCCTGGGTGTTACAATATTAATTGCTTCCCCACCCTTAATTTTACCTACTGTTAAAACGGCAGCGCCCAGGGGATCTATTTCTCTGCTGACAATTTTTTGCAGGGCAGTTATCATTTCCGCACATATCGTAATTGCATCAACCCCCAGGTGGGGAAGTGCTCCGTGCGTGCTTTTTCCTTTAACCTCGACTTCAAATGCTGTTGATGCAGCCAAAATAGGCCCCTTGCAAATGCCAATTTGTCCCGTCCCTACCTCGGGAAATATTTGACCAACATGCAGCCCTACTACTGCGTCAACATGCGGATCCTCAAGGCAACCGTCAGCTACCATCTTTTCCGCTCCTCCGTGTCCCTCTTCCCCGGGTTGAAACAGCAGCTTGACACTACCTCTTAACTTCTCCCTAAAGTCATTCAAAATTTTTGCTGTCCCGAGCAGCATCGCAGTATGGGCATCATGACCGCAGGCATGCATGCTGTTATTCTCTGATGCAAAGGGCAGCCCTGTTTCTTCTATTATTGGCAGGGCATCCATGTCGGCACGCAGAGCCAGGACCGGACCGGGCCGGCTACCTTCGATCAAACCTATTATTCCTGTTTTGGCTGCCGAAGTATAGGCAATATCCATTTCTGCCAGACGGGCCTTAACATATTCTGATGTCTGTTCAAGGTCAAAGCCGATTTCCGGAATGCGATGCAGATCACGGCGCCATTTAATAACTTCCTGGTGCATTGCTTTTGCTGCTTCTTTTATATCCAATTTATCCTCCTAAATTGTTTATAAGTAAGACAAAACTTCATCAACAATTTTAATTGTTTTTTCAATATCTTTACGGCTAACTTCTTTATTAATGGTAAAGCGAATCCGATCCGGCTGCATAACCACTGTCAGAACACCACGGTTTTTAAGCTGCTGGACCAGATCCTGGACTGACATCCCTGTTGGCGTAACAATGACAATATTGGTATCCACATCATCAGGATTAAAATCAATTCCTTTTATTTCAGCCAATCCTTCCGCCAGTAGCCGGGCATTAGCATGATCTTCAGACAGTCGATCAATCATTGTCTCTAAAGCAACGACCCCTGCTGCTGCAATAATACCAGCCTGGCGCATTCCTCCGCCCAATCGCTTACGCCAGCGGCGAGCTTCTTTAATAAAATCTGTGGGACCGGCAATAATTGATCCTACCGGCGCGCCAAGCCCCTTGGATAGGCAAAACTGTATAGAAGTAGTGCAGGCTGTAAAATCTTTAACCGCAACCCCTGAAGCCACAGAAGCATTAAAGATCCTGGCACCATCCAAGTGGACAGGCAAATCATGTTTGTTTGCCACATTAAAAACAGCCTTCATATCCTCAAGAGGGAAAATCCTGCCACCAGCCCGGTTATGAGTATTTTCAAGACAAATGAGTGATGTTGGGGGCAGGTGAATATCATCCTGGCGAATTGCCCATTCTACCAGGTTAGCCGGTAACACCCCTTTTTGACCCTGAAGCGGCCTGGGCTGGACCCCGGCAAATGCTGATGCAGCTGCGGCTTCGTAATAATAGATATGCGAATCAGCTTCCATGATCACTTCGGTACCAGGCTGGCAGTGAGTAAGAATAGCGATCTGGTTACCCATTGTTCCGCTTGGCACCAGCATTGCCGATTCCTTGCCGATAATATCTGCGGCCATTTCCTGGAGACGGTTAACGGTTGGATCCTCTCCATAAACATCATCTCCTAATTCTGCTTCATAGATTGCCCTGCGCATAGTTTCGTCAGGTAAAGTTATAGTGTCACTGCGTAAATCAATCACCTTGTTATC
>JBNJHL010000121.1:0-7400 GCA_051748445.1 Bacillota bacterium | reverse complement strand
CCTACTCATACCCGATACAGACATAACTGCTAAATGTTATTTCACAAGCATCAACCCCTTATAGTAAGTAATAGA
The DNA here is from genome assembly GCA_051748445.1 of Bacillota bacterium. GTDB lineage: Bacteria > Bacillota > Dethiobacteria > DTU022 > DTU022 > T3SED10-7. Next base: position 7,325 of record JBNJHL010000121.1, on the reverse strand, counting down.
GAACTATGTACTATGCTCGCAAGATTATCTATATGCCAGAGTAAGTATCGCTTAGCAAATAAAAACAGAATATATAGGAAAGCACCCTTACTTACCGGTTTGCTTTTTCTTGTTTCCGCTTGAATTTTGCTCGGCCAGGGTCCCTACTGTGCATAAAATTATACCCAGCTATGCAAAACTTCTCCGCCTGTAATTGTACATCCATTGGTATAGTAATAAGCACCGACAACCTCTTTAGGTACTAACCTTGTATATTCTTCCAGTTCAGATGGATATAACTTAATTGTCCCCTCTCCAGCCCAAACATCCCCGTTTCGAAAATCATTCATGTGCAGGGTAACCAATTCAAAAACTGAAGGTGGTGCTCCTTTAACAATGCTGGGGAAATACCTGATATTAAACAATGGCTTGTTGATCGGGTCCATCAAATCAGCATAATCAATTTTTTCCTTAATTTTCAACGTACCTTCCATCAGACGCTCCCCGTGAGCACAGGTCCATCCTTTTAAATTAGACCCAACTCCCAGCGGAGCCATTTTTGGGTTGACGGGCATATAATCTGTTTTATACGTTTGCCCGAACTTTTTATTGAACCCCATAATCATACCTCTTACCAGCGTAAAATCATTATCCACCCAGGTCTGTATACAGGTCTTTCCCTGTTGACCTTTATATGAGCTTCCCACCCAAATTACTGTCTCCTGATACCAGGTCCTTTCAGGGTTGACAAATGGCATCTCAAGATCATTCCAGAGTGAAAACCACTTCCCAAAATCTACAACTACTAAATCCGGACTTTCTCCTGGTTCCAAAGGTTCCGGCAGGTAAGATCCAATAGCTTCCGGGTCGGTCCTGTAAATAATGCTCAGATGTTCGGTCCCAAAGTGCCATGGCAAATCACCAACAACCGAAGAAACACCCGACGGCGTAGGATATGCAAAACCTTTCAAATCATTTATCGTGGTCACAATATGCCCTCCTTGCTAGATTATATTTTTTATAACTTGTCCCAGTGTTTTTATTCCCTCTTCAATTCTAAACTCATCAACATTTGAGTAATTCAATCTGAAAGTGTTTTTTATCCCCTCGTTAGGGTAAAATGTTTCACCCGGGATAAACGCAACATTCTTCTGCAAGGCTTTTAACAATAGATCTCTTGAGTTCGCCGGTTCAGGCATCTCCACCCAAATAAACAAACCGCCACCCGGAATAGTATGGTTACAGTTAGCAGGAAAATACTTATCTATTGCTTCCAGCATTATATCGCGTCGTTTTTTATAAGTCGCATTAATCACATCCAGATGTGCCTCAAAATCATACAGCTCCAGGTACCTGGCAATCTCCGCCTGGGCCAGGGCATTTGTATGAATATCCGAACTCTGCTTTATAATGTTATACTTTTGCAAGACGGGACTTGCTGCATTAAGCCACCCCACCCTTAAACCGGGGCAAAATGTTTTTGAGAAAGACCCAAGGTAAACCACATTTCCTTCAGTATCCATTGATTTAAGCGTTGCCAATTTTTCATCGCCAAAACAAATATCTCCATATGGATCATCTTCTATAATCGGCAGGGAAAAGCGGTTAGCCAATTTTATTAAATCTTTACGACGCTGCAAGGACCAGGATTTTCCAGTGGGATTTTGAAAGTTGGGGATAACATAGATCATCTTAATATTACCATTCGCATTCAGCACAGTTTCCAATTCAGAAGTATTCATACCTTCATCATCTGTAGAAATTTCAATAAACTCAGGCATATATGCTCTAAAAGCGCTGAGTGCCCCAGCATAACTGGGACTTTCACAAACTACCGCATCACCTTTGTCTAAGAAAAGCCTGGCTGAGAAATCCAAACCCTGTTGAGAACCACTAATAATCATAATGTTTTCGGCCCGGGTTGTCATTCCTGCTTTATTCATTCGTGCAGCGATTGCCTGCCTCAGGGGGATAAATCCTTCTGTTGTATTATACTGAAGCACTTTTCCTCCCATCTCACTGAGCACCAGCCCGGTAATCTCTCTCATCTCATTAACAGGGAAAAACTTGGGATCGGGAACTCCACCGGCAAACGATATAACTTCAGGGTTTTCTGTAAGCTTTAAAATTTCCCTGATATCAGAAGCCTTGATCCCTTCCATTCTTTTTGCAAATTGCATCACCTGAACACTTCTCCTTTAAATACTGCATTAGTTATTTTACATTATCTGTTGGTCATTGCCCTGATCTTGTCTATTACCTCTACTGGTAATTTTTCCGGCTTGTGATTTTCCAAGATTGATAATACTTTATGGTTTGCTCTCTTTCCATAATCCATTGCACCTGCTGCTTTCCAATGATCGAAAGGCTGCCGGTTAACCAGGTCGGTAGACCATATGTGATCCTTGAAGTATTTAAAGGTATGTTCTTCTGCAAAGTAATTTCCACCGGGGCCTACCTGCTCAATAACCTCTAAAGCCAAAGTTTCAGAATTTATTTCAGCCCCTCTTAGGAATCGCCTGGCCATACCTACTACTTCGTTGCACATGACCAGCATCTCCATGGACGAAGTCAAACCCGCACCAATATAGCCAAGATCATGAATTAAATTACCCCCGGCCAGGGTCGAGGCCAGAAGGCTGAACCCTGCTTCCATCCCAGCCTGCTGATCAAATAGCTGAGAGTCACTGCAGCCCGATGTTGTAAAGACAGGCAGGTTATAATACTGTGCCATTCTGACCATAACAGCACAGTTTAAATGCTCTTCTGGAGCGCCATAGGAGCAGACTGAAGTTTTCATATCGAGAGGTGGAACTCCTGCTCCATAAACAAAAGGAGACCCTTTAGCTTTCAACTGGTGTATAACCAGCCCGGACAACGATTCACAGTTGGCCACAACAATCGCTCCAGCCGAAGTTACCGGACCAGTTGCGCCCATCATTAAAGCAGGTATATATATAACTGGCAATCTCTTTTCAGCTAAATATAAAAGCTTTTCCACAGCTTCCTTACTATGCTGCAGAGGTGAAGATGGCTCATCATAAAGAATGATAAAGGGATTTTCTGCTAAAGCCTCAGGCCCGCCGACAATACTTTCAGCCATACCCACAATTATTTCCAGATCTCTGCGGTTTGCCGCAGTATATACTATTGGCTTAGTCGTATTTAATACCATCGCTTCAAATTGATGAATGTATGAGTCCGCCTTAGGGACATCGGAAGCCAATGCTAGAGACATAACAAAATCAGTATTCTCCAAACTGTCATTGATGATCGCCGCATTGATTACATCCTGTTTGGTAGAAGGACGTCTCTGGCCGGTTTCAATATCTATAGTAAAAGGAGTATCAGATCCTGTCCCGTAATAGCTACGCCCTTTTTCCAGACTCATTGCCCTATCGCCATTTCTATCGCAGATCGGAATTCTGCAGGGTACAGAAGATAACGCATCTTGAACCATCCAGGCAGGAATACGTACCAGGTTATCGTTGACATGAGCTCCCGCATCCTTAAGCAAAGCCAGGGCTTCCTGCTCAAAAATTTTCACTCCTACCCGATCTAGAATATCCAGGGTAGCCAGATGTAATTCTTCAAACTGATCAAGACTAATAGTGTTGAGCCCAACTACATCTTGATATTGCATATTCACTCGCATATTGGCTCCTCCTTCGAAAAGTGCATTGTTAACAAAATATAATTGCAATATCTATGCCAACAAAAAGTCGATTAAATAGAGGAAATATCAGCAAAAATTAGACAAAGCAAAAGACTGGTGCACAATTTATATGCGCCTATGCTGGTAAGTTCCCAGTATAAAATCGATTCGGGCCGCATAAATTATGTGCGCATAGCAAATTTTTTGCGCACTTATTGCCGCCTATTCTATTCATTTATTAGTAATGAGACAATTTTTATCAGGGGGGGTAACATAATAATAATAATAAAGTTTATATGCAAGGCTATTCTTCATGGTCTTCTATGTTTTCGCTATTCATTTCAGGAAGCCATCTGGTCGGTCGTTTTACTCCCACCTTGGTCATTCTATACTGTAGATTTTGACGACCGATGCCCAGATATCTGGCAGCCTTTGTTACATTCCAGTTGTGAAGTTTCAGTGAATTAATAATGGTTTTCTTTTCAACATCGGAAAGAATTTCACCAAGGGTATTTAATTTATCGCTCCTGTCGTTCCTGAAATTTTTATTGCTCCTGGGAAATAGCGGGTATGGTAAATTATAAGCTGTTAGCTCATCCACATCTGCCTCAACCATGGCCAGCGAGTTCTCTATGGTATGCTCCAGCTCGCGAACATTCCCCGGCCAGGAGTGTTCTTTGAATAAGTTCATCAGGTGATTAGAAACCTGCAAATGATGCTTGCCATATATCCGGCTATACATTTTTATAAAATAATCCACCAAAACCTCTATATCTTCTGGTCTTTTCCGCAGCGGAGGAATGTGGATTTGTATTACTGCCAGGCGGTAATATAAATCTTTTCGCAATACACCTTCTTCAACACACTGCCAGGGGTCAAGGTTGGTGGAACAAATCATGCGGCACTGAATCGTCTTTTCTGCCTGAGCCCCTACTCTCCTAATTTTCTTTTCTTGAAAAACACGAAGGATTTTAGCCTGAAGGCCGATGGGCATAGAATTTATCTCATCAAGATAAAGGGTACCTCGCCCTGCCTGCTCAAATAAACCGATTCTATCCTCTCCTCCGGTAAATGCCCCTTTAACCGTGCCAAAAAGCGTACTTTCCAATAAAGATTCAGGAATAGCAGCACAGTTAATTGCTACGAACGGCTCATTTCTGCCTGCACCGGCATTATGAATTCCTTGTATAACCAGTTCTTTGCCTGTTCCCGTTTCACCGTAGACAAGAACCGGTGAAGGACTGATCGCTGCTTTCTGCGCTTTTCGAATGACCTGATAAATAGAGTGACTTTGCCCAACAATGTCGTCAAGAGTATAGGTTGTTCCGTTCACAGGGGTTTCTTTTTCTTTATGCCTTGTCCTACTTCCCTGGACATCCATCGTTCTTAATAAAAGCTGACGGATACCGGTTACATCCCTGCAGATAGAATATGCAGCAATAGTATTTTCTTCAGCTTTTAGTGGATAGGTGCTCGAAACAATATGCATTTCCTTGTTGCTTGCAATGTAGTTCAGATTCATATCGACAATTGGATCCCCTGTATTTAATACATACATATGTTCGCTTGTCGCCATGTCTACATCATATGCCTCAGTAATATGTTTGCCCAGCAATTGATCCCGACATCTTCCCTCAAGAGATTCCAGCCGACTATTGTAAAGAACAATTTTTCCTTCAGAGTTCGAAGCAATAACGCCTTCACTAATAGTATCTATTATAGCTAATAACAGCTTTAGCTGATGATTCTTTTTTTCTTTTTCAGTCACATCTATAATGTACCATATCTTTACAGGTTCTTCGTCGATCTGCCCCTGTTGAATCCGTACTTGCAGCGCCTTTCCGCCCATCTTTAACAATTCCGTTTTTTGAGTTGATTTATAATCAAGTAGCTTTTGGAGATAATTACCATCTAGCAAGAAGAGCTCCTCAGCAGCTTTATTTTTATATCTAATTTCATCCTTTATATCTGTCACGAGGATTGCTTCCGCTGCACTGTCTAAAATTTCTCTCAAAAAAGTATTCTTAATAGTAACCATCACCCTTTCTTTAACAATAAGTTGACTTACTATCAACCATAATTTTACATAATCAAGCCAACTCAGTCAACGATCATTTTAGTTCCGGTAGAGATTCCGCAAATTTATTTTAGCTCCTGGGTACACAGTATTGCCTATTGCATTGCTGCTAGATTTCTTCATTTTGCCAGTCAGAACTAACTATGGCTTTTTCACGGAGGATGCCGAGGTTGGAGAGGGTAAAGATAGCCAGGCCAGCCCAGATCAGGCAAAAACTGAGGAAATGGTAGAGTGAAAAGTACTCCCTGAAAACAATCACCCCTAAAAAAAGCTTAATGGAAGGTGCAATGTACTGCAGAAAGCCCATCATGGAGAAAGTGGTATTCTCTATACCTTTCGCGTACAGCAGTAAGGGCGTTGAGGTGACCGCTCCCGTTCCGGCCAGCAGCAGCAATATGCCCCAGCCTGAGCTGCCCATTGCTCCTGTACCTGCCGCTTCAAGAGATAATAAATAGAAGAGGGCTACCGGTGAAACAATTAAGGTTTCCAGGGTCAAGCCTGTAATGGGATGAACCATGATGATTTTTTTGATCAAACCATAAGTGGCAAAAGTGAGAGCCAGGGCCAGGGCAATCCAGGGGAATCTGCCGTACTGTAAAGCTATCAGCAGGACTCCGGCTGCAGCCAGTACCAGCGCCGTAATCTGCCACTTGTTCAGTTTTTCCTTGAAGACGATTACCCCAAGCAAAACTACCACCAGGGGATTAATAAAGTAACCCATACTGGCTGCAATTACCTGGTCGGTGTTTATAGCATAGATATAAACATACCAGTTGAGACTTATAACAATACCGCCTAAAAACATCAAAAGCAGCTTGCGCCTGTTCGCGGTGATCTCAACAATAGTTTTCCAGCCCCCGGTTATTGTAACCACGATAACCATAAAGATAAATGACCAGAAGATGCGGTGCCCGAGTACCTGGATATGCGGAACCGTTTCAACCAGCTTCCAGTAGAGGGGTAGCATACCCCATAATACGTAGGAAGCGGTTCCATATAATACTCCCAGCCTGTTCTGATCAATGCTTTTAACGGATATTTTCATATAAATCTCCACATATTAAAAAGTAACAAACTATACAACAAGTATAGCTTATTACTTTCGTCTTAAACTGACAAGCGATAATTAAAAATTTTTAAAGCGAGTAAGTACTTTTATACATCGCACTCGGGGCATTCATACGAAGCAGGGTTCCCGGCACGTCTCCTCTGGCGGCGGCAGTGCGGACATAACTGGTCGCTGCTCAGGGCGTATGCACCACCATGAATGCGCAGAGCTTTCCCTTCAATAATGGCCCTGGTCATTTTTTCGCGGGCAGATACCAGGATTCGCTGCAAAGTACTCTGGGCTACATCCATTCGCTTTGCACATTCGTGCTGTTCAAGCTTCTCAATATCCTTCAAGCGCAATGCTTCAACTTCATCGATTGTCAACACTACTTCTTCCAGCAGGGGCATGGGGATTCCCGTCGGTTTAAAATATGTATAACGAGGCATTGAGCTAACTCTACGAGGTTTAAAGGGTCGAGGCATTTTTAAACTCCTCTAAGTTTATTTAATTGGTTGCATTTATTTTACCAAATAATTAGTTTTAAAACAATACCCATTATAAAT
>JBNJHL010000120.1:0-7675 GCA_051748445.1 Bacillota bacterium | reverse complement strand
GCTAATGAAGAGATGTTGAAGGCTGGACAGAAAAAACTTGCTGATGCTATTCTTTCACATGATGTAACCAAAAAAGGCGGAGCTCTGAACAGTTATGGTACCGCAGTTTTGGTTAATATTCTTAACGAAGCCGGCGGCCTGCCCACCAATAACTTCCGTTCTGGTGAGTTTGAAGGAGCGAAGAAAATCAGTGGTGAAGCATTGGCTGAAGCAGCTGAGAAACGGGGCGGAGCAGGAACCATGGGACACCGCTGTCACCCTGGTTGTATCATTAATTGTTCAACCGTGTATGCCAATGAAGATGGAAGCGAGCATGTTTCCAGTGTTGAGTATGAGTCGGTTTGGTCTTTAGGCGCTAACTGTGGTATTGATAACCTTGATCATGTAGCAGAACTGGTTTGGCTTTGCAACGATCTTGGTATTGACACCATTGAAGCCGGAGTAGCTCTTGGTGTAGCCATGGAAGCAGGTTTGGCCGAATTTGGTGACGGTGAAGCCGCTATTGATTTGCTTAAGCAGCTTTATGAGGGCACCCCGCTGGGCCATATTATCGGTCAGGGCGCCCAGTTTGTCGGTGAAGCCTACGGGGTTACCCGGATTCCGACTGTAAAGCGCCAGGGGATGCCTGCTTATGAGCCTCGTGCGGTAAAGGGTATCGGTATAACTTATGCTACTTCAACGATGGGTGCAGACCATACTGCCGGTTATACTATTGCCCCCGAGATTCTTTCAGTCGGCGGTCAAAGCGACCCGCTCGTCAAGAAAGATAAGGTTGGTCTTTCCAAGGCCTTCCAGGATGTAACGGCATTTCTTGATGCGGCCGGCTACTGTATTTTTATCGCCTTCCCGATTCTCGATATCGAAAGCGGTTTTGAAGGCGCTATTGAGGCAGTTAATGGTATGCTGGGTACCGATTATAACTCTGATGATGTCAACAGGATCGGTAACGAAATCCTGCGCCTGGAAAGAGACTTCAACATGAGGGCCGGTATCGGTAAGGAAGCAGACCGCGTACCTGAGTTCATGAAGTATGAAAAACTTCCGCCGCATAACCAGGTCTGGGACGTTACCGACGAAGAACTTGATTCTTTCTGGGATTAGCGAATCATGGAAGTATCCGTTGTTCTATATGCAACCCTGACTCGTTATCATCCGGGAGATAAAGGTAACAATCCGTTTACCGTTGAAATGCCGGAAGGGGCTACTGTAAAAGACCTGCTTAAAGAAATAGGTATAAAGGAAAGCGAAACAAAGCAGGTTTTCATTAATCACAAAACCCGCCCAGATGATTTCGTCCTTGAAGACGGTCAGAAAGTGGCTATCTTCCCACCTGTCGGGGGAGGCTAAAAGAAATAAACGAGGCGCAGCCGATATCATAACGGCTGTGCCTCGTATTATTATTCCAAATAAGTTGAAAAGGTGTCAGAGACAAATTCAACTTATTTCTCTTGCCAGGCTATTTCAGTTACGGGCAGCGCACAATGCCCTGCGACCAGAGGCAGTCGGCGCAGGAAGGGCTGTTGCCCCAGCAGTCTTCATTGGTCTCGGTGTAATCACAGTCCTGATTTGTTGAACAATCCATGCAGGACGGGAAGTTGTAGTTACGAACCCGATAGCGAAACTTGACATATTCCGGTTTGTTCCAGATATCATATAAAGTTTCTTTGCCGACATTGCCGAGCAGGTAGCTGCTTACTTCCTTCTGACGATTATCAAGCCGGTAATTGTAAGAATACATTAAACCGTAACAGGGACTGATGCTGCCATCCCAGCGGATTACTGTGGAGTCATCATTAATAAAACCACACCGGCGGCTGCTTCCCCAGTACATTCGTGGCATCCTGACTGACCCCAACAAAACATAGTCTTTTTCCACTGACGGCCATATTGCCGGTTCAGGCAGGCTGTGTTGAGCAGCCTCCCTGTCCCAGCCCAACGGCGCCATTACTCCGGTCCCTAAATCGCGATCAAGACCCGGCTTTTCATATAACACTTCTTCATACATCTCATCCGAATAGGCCAGCAGGTTAGTTACCAGGACCGTAGGAGCACCCGCTTCCCTGGCCAGCTTTGGCAAGAGGGATAGTTGATCCATGTTGCTGCGCATCAGCACAAACTCCAGGCCGATCTTGGGCTGAAAGGTTTGTAAATCCTCCTTCATTTTTCGTAGTCGCAGCATATTGCCTGTAACTTCATCAAGGTCCCCGTTAACCCTGATATTCCTAAATATATCATTGTCGATAGCATCAATGGAAAAATAGATACTGTGCAACCCGGCATCGATCAGGGCCGCTGCCGTCTCTTTGTTAACCAGGGTGCCGTTGGTATTCATGGAAACCTGGCAGCCTGCTTCACACAACCTGCGAATTATTTCCAGTGCTCGTGAGTGGGCCAGGGGTTCACCGAATCCACCCAGATGTACTCTTTCCAGTTGAGGGAACTTTTTCATCTGATCCAGCAGCTGCTCAAAAAGCTCCATGCTCATGTCATTATCCGCCAGTTCCGGCCACTGCTGTCTGACACAGGTGACACACTGCAAGTTACAACTGGAGGTGGGCTCCAGGTAAAGCTTCTTCAGGTCTGCCTCAATTTTGTGCAGGATAATAACATCATCCCGCTCGTCTACAATGAATTTTCCCTTGTCGGGCAAATCAGCACTAATCCCTGCTTTCTCCAGTTCTTTAGCTTCTTTAATATTATTATCTTCGGTTTTTACTTCTGACATTCATAACACCTCATCACAGCAAAATAATATCTCCAGGTTACACAAAATTTGATCTTAATTGTGATTAAAAAAAAAATTTAATAGTAACCTTTTTGGTTATGATATTATTATACGAGATTCAAGTTAAACTCGCAAGGCTCCTACCAAAACCTTTGGTACATATGTTATTATTAACAATACATAACGAAAAAATAATAAATTAATACCGTGGTGTCTGACACTATTTGTTAACTTATTGCCCAAATTTTTAACAACCAGCAGGAGGAGATTTGAAAATGCAATTAACGGAAAAGATATTTTTGTATCCCTGGCAGGGAATGGCTAACAATTGTAACAGCTATCTTTACAAGGGAGAGCAGGTTGTACTTTTTGATCCCGGCCATATTTATAATGATATGGGGGAAAACTGCCTGGACCAGTTGATCAACCAGCTTTCAAAAGACGGTTTTTCTGTCCAGGATATTGACCTGATTTTATGTACCCACGGCCACCCTGATCATGTAGAATCGGTTGGTGCTTTGCGTGACCAGAGCGGAGCCCGTTTTGGTATTCACCGCGGCGACGAATTTATCCTCGATGCCATTACCCAGCATTACACCGGACAGAAAGGAAAGGATCTTCCCTCTCTTAAACCCGACTTTTTCCTGGAAGAAGGAAAACTTGATACAGCTTCTAGTGCAGGTTCGGATGACGACAGCGGTGATCAGTTTGAAGTGATTCACACACCCGGTCATTCCCCGGGCTGTGTTTGTTTTTACCTGCCCGATCAGAAAACTTTGATCAGCGGTGATACAATTTTTGAAAGAAGCATCGGACGCACCGACCTCCCCGGCGGGGATATGAACGCTCTCGGCCAGAGCGTAGAAAAACTTGCCCAATACGATGATATAGAAAAGCTGCTGCCCGGGCATATGGGTTACATTGACGGGGCCCAGGGAGTCAGGCAAAACTTTGAACAGATCAAGCGGTTCTTTTTCAGATAAAATAAGTTGAATTTATCTCTGACACCTTTTCAACTTTTTATTTTCGGCGGGGCTGCCTGCAAGCCGGGCCAGGCAGGAATTGGGTTTATTTTCGCGAATTATTACAATAGTAGAATAGATCAGAACAGGAAGGGGTATCAACCGGCAGATGAAAATTGCCATGTTAGCACCTATATCCTGGCGTACCCCGCCCCGCCACTACGGACCCTGGGAATGGGTTGTCAGTATGATCACCGAAGGCCTGGTAAGTAAAGGACTTGATGTTACCCTTTATGCCACCGCCGACTCGCTTACAGGAGCTAACCTGCGCTCTGTTGCGCCGCGCCCCTGGTCTGAAGATCCCGAACTCGATCCCAAGGTCTGGGAGTGTCTCCATATCTCTAAAGTTTTTGAAGAAGCAGACCAGTATGATTTGATTCACAATAATTTTGATTTTCTACCCTTAAGTTATTCAGGTCTGGTTGATACCCCCGTGGTGACCACCATCCATGGTTTTTCATCACCGAAAATTGTTCCAGTCTTTAAAAAATATAACCAGCGCGGCTACTACGTGGCGATCAGCGAATCAGACCGCCACCCCGATCTTGATTATTGCGCCACCGTTCATCACGGTATTCCGCTCGAACTCTACCCTTACCGGGAAACTCCCGAGCGCTACCTGCTCTTTTTCGGGCGCATTCACCATGATAAGGGCGTTTATGAATCGATCCGTCTGGCCAAACAGGCGGCTTTGCCGCTGGTCATTGCCGGAATCATCCAGGATCAGAACTATTTCGACCGCTATGTCAAACCCTACATTGATGATGACACGGTCCGCTACATTGGACCCATCGGGCCGGATCAAAAAGGCAAAATTTTAGGCGGTGCCCTTGCACTGCTGCACCTGATTAACTTCGATGAACCTTTCGGCTTGAGCGTGGTAGAATCGATGGCCTGCGGCACCCCGGTGGTTGCTTTTAATCGTGGCTCTATGCCGGAACTGATTACCGATAAAGAAACCGGCTTCCTGGTTGACGACATGGATCAGGCCCGCGAAGCTCTCTATAACTTAAAGACGATAGACCGCCGCAACTGCCGCTGCCGGGTTGAAGAAAACTTTAGTGCTGATTTGATGGTCGATCGCTATATTGATGTTTACGAGAAAATTCTATCCTGATTTCCTTATCCTGATCAAGAGGTGATTTAAATGTACCCAGGTAATATATTAAACCCTGTCAAGGTAGCATTCATTTCTACTTATCCCCCCCGCAAATGCGGAATCGCCACCTTCTGCTCCGATGTTTTAAACAGCATGAAAGATTTATACACCAACGGACAGCCCGGCGATGAGCAGAGCAACTTTGAAGTAATTGCCCTGCATGATGGCAAGGAAAAGTATGACTATGGCCGCGAAGTAACCTTCCACATTCGTGAACAGCACCGCAACGATTATCAGCGGGCGGCCGACTTTATCAATCACTCTCCCGTGGATGCCGTTTCAGTTCAGCATGAGTACGGTATCTTTGGCGGAGAAGACGGCAACTACATTAACTTCCTGCTATCCGGCCTGAAAAAACCGGCCATTACCACCCTGCACACTGTCCTGGAGAATCCCTCTCCCGGCCAGCGCCAGACCCTGATGCGGATCTGCGAGCAGTCGGTCTATGTTGTGGTTATGGCCCAGGCCGCTGTCGATATCCTGACCCGGGTCTACCGGATTCCCGATGAAAAGATTCTGCTTATCCCGCACGGCGCACCCGATGTGCCATTTCTTGACTCATCCTACTATAAGGACCAGTTTCAGGCCGAGGGGCGTAAGGTACTCTTGACCTTTGGCCTGCTTAGTCCGAGCAAGGGCCTGGAATATGCGATAGAAGGGATGGAGAAGGTGGTCGATGTTCACCCCGACGCGCTCTATATTATCCTCGGGGCGACCCACCCGGAAGTCAAGCGGCGTTACGGTGAAGAATACCGCTATACCCTGGAAAAGATGGTAAATGATAAGGGGCTCGAGCATAATGTGACCTTTTACAACCAGTATGTTTCCCTGGAACGCCTGGTGCAGTTCCTGGTGGCCACCGATGTTTATCTGACTCCCTACCTGGGCCGCGACCAGATCACCTCCGGCACCCTGGCCTACGCCCTGGCCTGCGGTAAAGCTATTGTTTCCACCCCCTATATCTACGCTGAAGAACTGCTGGCAGGTGACCGCGGCCGGCTGGTGCCCTTTGAAGACAGCGATGCTATGGCCAATACCATTATCAAGCTTCTAAGCGATGAATCACTTCGTAACCGACTGCGTAAGAACTCTTACCAGTACGGCCGGCAAATGGTCTGGAAAGAAGTAGCCCGCAGTTACGCATCTGCCGTGGAGCAGGCTCGTTTTAACTATAGTGAAATGTTCGCCCAGAGCGTGCAGAGCGCTGATGTGACCGACCGGGCGATTATACCCGATGTTAACTTAAAACACCTGCGCACCATGACCGACCAGACCGGAATGCTCCAGCATTCAGTATTTTCTGTGCCCGATCGCAACCACGGTTACTGCACTGATGACAATGCCCGGGCCCTGATTGCCTCTGTTATGAACTGGCGTCTTTTTAAAGACGAATCAATTATTCCCATGCTTAAAACCTATCTCGGCTTTCTTTTCCATGCCTACAACGAAAAAAACGGTCGCATGCGTAATTTCATGGGCTATGATCGCACCTGGCTTGAGGAGCAAGGTTCAGAAGACAGCCACGGCCGTGCTATCTGGGCTCTTGGCTATACCATTGCCCATCCGCCCAGCGATGCCATCCTGGGACTGTCAACCCGCCTGATCAAAGATATTATAAACACACCTATAAAATTTACCTCACCCCGGGCCTGGGCTTTTTCAGCGATCGGCGCCCAGTATTACCTGCGCCATTTCGGCGGCGATGCCAGGGTGCGCCAGATTATGGCCGATCTCGGTGAGAAGATTCACGATCTTTACAAGCGCAACTCAGCAGAAGATTGGCCCTGGTATGAGGATATAGTTTGCTATGATAATGCCCGCCTTCCCCAGGCTTTGATCGTTGTTGGCAACAGCCTGGGTAATGATGAAATGTATGAAACCGGTATCAAGAGCCTGCGGTGGCTGATCGATATTCAGACCAATCCTGAAGGAGGGCACCTGTCCCTGATCGGCAGCAACGGCTGGTATAAGCGGGGCGCTGAAAAAGCGCGTTTTGATCAGCAGCCCGTTGATGCGGCCGGCCTGGTCGACGCCTGCTACCAGGCTTTTGTGATCAGCGGTGACGATTACTGGCTGCGCAAGGTAGAATGGGCCTTTAACTGGTTCTTCGGCAGCAATGATGTTCACCAGCCGCTTTACGATTTTTCCAGCGGAGCCTGCTATGACGGTGTTCAGCCCGGCGGCCTTAACCAGAACCAGGGCGCCGAATCGCTTGCCGCCATGCTGCTGGCCCTGAAGCGCGTGCACCTGATTGCCCACCAGGGTCTACTCCAAAACCAGCAGCAGATGATCATCAACCAATAACCAGGCCTAAATAAGTAGAAAAGGTGTCAGAGATAAATTCAACTTATTTTTTTAATCTTCACCGAAATGGAGTGATCGCATGTATGCAGTAATTCTTGCCGGCGGAAGCGGAACCCGCCTCTGGCCGCTTAGTCGTGAACAATATCCGAAACAGTTTTTACCCCTGCCCGGGGTACCTTCAGATCAGGAAGAGAGAAAGAAGGAGGTAGAAGGGCTTAACAGGGAAAAAGATTTTTCGCTGATCGAGGCCACCGTCGACCGGGTAATGGCCGCAGTTCCTGAAGATAAGGTCATTATTGTGACTCATGTTGACCAGGCCGACGAAATCAGACGCCGCCTGAAAGAAGCAAACCTGGAGAAGGTCCGCATCCTCGAGGAACCGCAAGCCCGCAACACCGCTCCGGCCATTGGTCTGGCTGCTTACTACCTGCAAAAGGAAGCCGGACCTGATTCTGTCATGGCCGT
>JBNJHL010000119.1:0-7771 GCA_051748445.1 Bacillota bacterium | reverse complement strand
CGTGGATATACAGAAACAATACTCCATGAAAACCTGACCAGGCAAGAGTTAACAGATTTTCTGCAAGTTATAGACAAGGAAACCGGCAGGTTATCTGCCCTGCTTGATGATTTACTGGACCTGGCCCAGATTGAAAACGAAAAAGGATTTGTCAAAAAAGAACCGGTTAACTTGAAGGTTACAATTAATGAGGCAGTACAAATAGTAAATGATTTAAGGACACAGAAGGAAACTACTATTTCAAAAAACTTGCCGGCAGAAGAGATTATTGTTGGCGGTAATTCTGAATGGCTGCGCCAGGCTGTAATCAATATTCTGGAAAACAGTATCAGGCATGGGAGGCAAGGGGGAAAGATCGAAGTCAGCCTGTTTAAAAAAAATTGCACTGCCGAAGTAACAATTACAGATGACGGCCCGGGTATTGCCGATGCTGATTTGCCTTTTGTTTTCGAACGTTTTTACCGGGTTGATAAGTCCCGATCCCGCAAAAGCGGCAGTACAGGGCTGGGTTTATCAATAGTTAAGCATATTATGGAAGCCCATGGAGCCGATTATTCTCTGCAGAGTACTAAAGATAAAGGAACTACTTTCACTTTCACCCTACCGCTAATTTAACCTAATTGATAACCTCTTTACCCTCATAGTATGTCACTAACAGCCTGCTGATCATTTAACCTCAATTTAACAATAATTTAACCTGTTTTTCCTTCCTATTTAACCTGGCAGCTTTATGCTGTATTCAGGGCAAGCAAGCTGCCCTAATCTATCAATTATAGGAGGATTAGAATGAATCAGAAAAGGTGGTTGACTGTTTTAGGGATTATTTTACTGGCTGCGGTAATGATTGTAGCCGGATGCGGAGGCCCTGCAGAAGAGCAGGCAGATGAGCCGGTGGAAGAAGAGACAAATGGTGAAGAAGCAGAAGAGACAAATGATGAAGAAGCTGCCACGGAAGAAGCGTCACTTATGATTGGCGGATCCGACTCTGAAGTCAATCTTGTAACAAGAATGGCGGAAGAATACATGAACGAGAATCCTAATGTTTCTATTGCAGTTACCGGTGGAGGTTCCGGCGTCGGTATATCTTCCCTGATTGATGGAGATATTGACGTGGCTAATTCGTCTCGCCCGATGAAAGATGAAGAAATGGACGCACTAAGGGATAATTCTGGCGAAGAACCGTATGCTGTTCGTTTTGCTGTTGACGGTGTTGCCGTAGTAGTTAATGAAGACAATCCGGTTGAAGCTTTAACTATTGACCAGGTTGGTGCAATGTACCGCGCTGAAATAACTAATTGGTCCGAAGTTGGCGGTGATGACCAGGAAATTACCCTCTATGGCCGGCAGAGTACTTCCGGTACTTATGTTTTTTTCAGGGGACTGGTTGTGCAGGATGATTATGCAGAAACAATGCGTAACATGCCTGGTACTTCAGACATTGTAGAAGCAGTAACCGGTGATGTGGGAGGTATCGGTTATGCTGCAATCGGTTATGCTAAAGAAGACGGTGTTAAAGCACTGGACATTGCAGAAGATGAAAGTTCTGAAGCTTATGACCCAACAGTTTTGGAGAATGTTACCAGTGGCAACTACCCGCTGACCCGGCCCCTTTACCAGTACATGGCTGGCAAGCCGGAAGGAGCTTTGCTTGACTACCTGCTTTTTGAAGTCAGCGACACCGGGCAGGATATAGTGCTGGATGAAGGGTTTTATCCGCTTACGGAAGAACACCGTGAATTTAATAAGGATGCCCTGCAGTAAGTAGGCAGGGATAAAAATAAAGCCCTGCAGCTGTTGAATAAAACAAGCTGCAGGGCCTCTTAAAGAGATAACTGTAACTCGATAAGGTAAAGGGTGGGATAGATTTGGCATCAATTACAGAAAAAGCGATGAAAACAATTTTTATTTTCTGCGGACTGGCGATTATATTGTTCCTGGTTGGCATTCTCTATATTCTATTCTCTAACAGCATGCCCGGGTTAATTGAACTGGGCATTGGTCCATTTTTTTCTGGAGACGGATGGAATCCCGGAGCATATGGTGAACCTTCCTATAGTTTGCTCAATATGATCTATGGTACCTTAATGGTTACCCTCGGAGCCTTGTTCTTTGCAGTTCCGCTTGGCGTTGCAGCTGCGGCTTACCTGGCAGAAATTGCATCACCATGGGAAAGAGAGTTTTTTAAGCCGATTGTGGAAATTTTAGCCGGTGTGCCCTCAGTTGTCCTTGGTTTTTTTGGTCTGGTGGTCCTTGCTCCGCTGATTGCCAGGGTTTTCAATTTGAACAGCGGTCTAACCGCTTTTAATGGGGCAATCCTGGTTGGAATCATGGCTTTGCCAACCATTATCACCCTGGCTGAAGATGCCATTACGGCAGTGCCCAAAGAATACCGTCATGCTTCGCTGGCCCTCGGTGGAACCCGCTGGCAGACTATTTGGAAAATAACCATACCGGCAGCATTTTCCGGAATAATGGCCTCGGCCATGCTCGGTATGGGCAGAGCAATTGGGGAAACGATGACTGTTTTAATGGTAACCGGTAACATGATTGCCAGGCCGGAATCATTCCTCGATTCGGTCAGGACTCTAAGTGCCGGGATTGCCATTGATATTGGGGATGTGGTTTTTAATTCCATCCACTTCCATGCTCTTTTTGTAGCAGGCCTGCTGCTTTTCCTGATTACTTTTGCAGTTAACCTGCTGGCCGATATTTTAATCCAGCGCAAGCCGGAGGTAAATAAATGAAAACTGAAGTGATTAGCAGGGGAATTGTATTAGAGAAGAAAAAATCTGAGTGGCGCAGCTATGAGCTGATTGGTTTTTGGGCTCTCCGCTTAACCCTAATCATGGTTCTTTTTATCCTGGGTGTAATAATTTTTGATATCGTGTCCAAGGGTGCCGGGGTGATTAACTGGGAATTTTTAACCCAGGCACCGCGGGTTGGCATGACCGAGGGCGGAATTTTTCCGGCCATTGTGGGAACCTTCTATGTTACCGTGATTACAATTGCTTTTGCCGTACCCCTGGGTGTCGGGGCGGCAATTTATTTGAATGAATATGCTGTGCAGGGCAAATTTACCCGTTTGGTGCGCATGTCCGTGCGCAACCTTGCCGGTGTCCCTTCAATTGTTTTCGGTTTATTCGGTATGGCCGTATTTGTTAAAATATTCGGGTTTGGCCCCTCTTTGATTGCTGCCGGTTTTACCCTGGGTCTTCTAACCCTGCCGGTTACGGTAACTGCTTCTGAAGAAGCCTTAAAAACTGTACCAAAGGCTTACCGTGAAGGGTCATTTGCCCTGGGAGCAACTCGCTGGCAGGTAGTCAGGACCGTGGTGCTGCCGCGGGCTATACCCGGAATTATGACCGGGACAATTCTCGGTCTGGCCAGAGCTGCCGGAGAAACTGCTCCTATCCTGGCAACCGGGGCAGCCTTTTTTCTGCCGCATCTTCCCGATTCAATCATGAGCCAGTTTATGGCCCTGCCGTACCATCTTTTTATAATGTCTACCCAGCACCATGCCATTTCGCAGGTTCGTCCTATTGCTTATGGTACAGCGCTGGTCTTGTTAGCTTTAGTTTGCCTGCTTAATCTGGCAGCGGTGCTTCTGCGCAAAAGGTTTCGTGACAAAGTAGCCAAAGGGCTTTAATAAGGCAAGCTAGGTCTTGATATAATGGTTTGATTTTTTGGTTACCTGAATTTTTGGCTACTGACATCTAAAACGAGGGGAGTGTTTAAAGTTCCCTTTTTCGGGAACTTGATGAAAATGATGCAAACAAATAGTAATGTAACTCTGGAAAAAACCAGGGTTCAAGAAGATGCTAAACCTGAGCCGGCAAAAATAGAGACAGATGTTGAAAATGAATACTGCGAAGTGAAAGTAGAAAACCTTAATTTCTTTTATGGATCAGTTCAGGCTCTTTTTAACGTGACAATTAAGGTCCAGGAAAAAGGGGTTGCCGCACTAATTGGACCTTCGGGGTGTGGCAAATCCACTTTTCTCAGGGTCCTCAACCGGATGAACGATTTAATCCCGGGAACCAGGCTTGAGGGTAAGGTATCTATCCATGGTGAAAATATTTATACCCCTAATACTGACGTGGTTAATCTTCGAAAGAAAGTGGGTATGGTTTTTCAGCATCCTAATCCTTTCCCGAAAAGTATTTTTGACAATATTGCTTATGGTCCCCGCATTGATGGTCTAAAAGATAAAGCAAAATTAAGTGAAATTGTGGAAACCAGCTTAAAAGGAGCAGCCCTGTGGGATGAAGTTAAAGACCGTTTGAATGCCCCGGCTTTAGCCCTGTCCGGAGGTCAGCAGCAGCGGCTGTGTATTGCCAGGGCCCTCGCAGTTAAACCGCGTATTCTGCTTATGGATGAACCGACCTCGGCGATTGACCCGATTGCAACGCAGAAAATTGAAGACTTGATCAGGGATCTATGCACCAATTACACCATAATAATTGTAACTCACAATATGCAGCAGGCAGCTCGAATTTCTGATTATACCGGCTTTTTCCTGCAGGGTGAGATGGTTGAATGGGGTAAAACTGCCAATTTATTTACCAACCCTGAAGACCAGAGAACTGAAGATTACATCACCGGACGATTCGGTTAAAGCATGATTTCACTCAAAGGAGAGATTCAAAAGTGAGTAGTTCGGAACATGCGACAGAACGCAAAGTGGTTTTTGAAGAAAAGATGAAACACCTTGAGGAAAAATTGCAGCAGATGGGCAGCCTGGTAGAAGATTCAATCGCCCGCTGCATCGAGGCTTTGAAAAACCAGGATCTTGATTTGGCGCGAGAAGTAATTAAAGGCGATGATCTGATCGATGATCTGGAGCAGGAAATAGAAGAAAAATGCCTGGAAGTGATTGCTACCCAGCAGCCAATGGCGAAAGACCTGCGGAGGGTGTCTACCCTTTTTAAGATGATCAATGATCTTGAACGGATGGGAGATTATGCCACCAGCATTGCCAAGATAACCCTGCGCATTGCAGATGAACCGCTTATTAAACCACTGGTTGACATACCAAGAATGACAGTATTAAGCCAAAAGATGGTCAAGCAGTCCCTGGATGCATATGTAAGGGAAGATGTTGACCTGGCAGCTGCTGTTGGCAGAGACGATGATCAGGTTGATAAGCTCTTTGGCCAAATATTCAGGGAGCTGCTGACAATCATGATGGAAAACCCGAAAACAATCACCCAGGCTACCCACCTGCTATTTGTCGGCCGCTGGCTGGAGCGGATTTCTGATCATGCTACCAATATTGCCGAAGAAGTGATTTTCCTGGTCACTGGTGAAAAAAGAAATCTTAATGATTAACCAACAAGGGGTGTAATATGAAAAAACATAAAGTGCTTTTCCTGTGCACAGGTAACTCGGCTCGCAGTCAGATGGCGGAAGCATTTTTACGCTATTACGGAGGAGAACAATTTGAAGCTTTCAGTGCCGGAGTTGAGCCCAAAGGGATTAATCCACTGACGGAAAAAGTCATGTCTGAGATAGGAGTAAGTATGGAAGGCCAGTATTCCAAGGATATTGCCGAGTATATGGGTAAAGAACATTTTGGTTCCCTGATTACAGTTTGTTCAAACGCGGAAGAAAGATGCCCCAGCACCTTTCCCGGCGTATTAAGAAGGATCAGGTGGGATTATGAGGATCCTGCTGCTGTGGAAGGCAGTGAAGAAGAAAAATTGGTCAAGTTCAGAGAAATTAGGGATAAGGTTGGAGAACAGGTAAAAGAATGGATTCAAAACTTACAAGAAAGTTAATTTTTCATATAAGGTTGACCCCCTCTTTATCATAGACCTGGGCGCAGCCTAAAAGGCTGCGCCACCTTTTAAAAAGGAGTTGACATTATGTCAAGGACCACAATTAGAGATAGCCAAATTATAAAAAGAAAGATACTGAATGTTAAATACCTGTTGGTTGATTGTGATGGGGTCTTGAGTGAGAATAAGTTTTATTATAACAGCGATGGTTTTGAAGTCAGGAATTTTACTGCCCGTGATCTTACTGCTGTATCACGATTAAGAGAATTGACAGGTATAGATACAGGATTGATCAATGATAGAAACTCATTTCACCTGGAATTACTGGCAAAACAGCTAAATGCCAAAGAAGTTTATTTTGGCAAGCCGAATAAAAAAGAGATCCTACTGGATATCGCTAATCAGTTACAACTTGATCCTGATCAAATAGCTTATATCGGAGATGAGCTGGATGATTTGGAAACAATGCAAGCTGTCGGGTTTTCTGTTTGCCCTCTTGATGCTGTTTATGAAGTTCGTGCTCTTGCTGATTATGTTTGCAATAGCTGCGGTGGAGATGGGGTTTTAAGAGAAGTAGCAGAGCTTTTTATTGCTATTAATTCTGAATCTCAGAACCCCAAAACATTAATAACTTCGAAATGATTACACTATGCTGTAATGGTGCCATAAGCAGTTGTAGCTATAGTTCTTGTTATTCCGGTAGTTCGCATGTGATATTAATTTAATTTCCTCCAGGAACAGATTCCAGGTTTGACCATCTTTCTACTTTTCATTATTTCAATTTAATATAATCAACCACCAGTTCACTTAGGCAGAATAATATATTCATGCTTACAACCTGCTCCGGAGGAACAGTTTCGGCTGCCCGGTAATAGCTGGGTGGGTAAATCAGGTAAACATTGGTTCTATTGCCGCGGGTTAACTTCTCGATCAGGCCGCAGTCAAGCAAGGCGTTTACTGCATCAATGGCTCTTCTCCGGCTGCAGGAGGCATCTTTGCCCAGGTGGCTGTAAGACGGCCAGGCCCGGTTGTTGGTGCCCGCATAGCGGGTCAGCGCCAGGTAAACCAGTTTTTCGATGGTCGGTATCGGCAGGTTAAACACGTTGTTTTCACAGCTGAAATAGCCTCTTTCAATAGCAAAGCCAATTGAGTCAACAGCTTTTTCGGTCATCTCAACTCTCCATTCTGCTGTAATGTATGGTGGATTAATTAATTTTCCCTGGGCAGGCGCCACGCGCGCAGCTGGCCGGTTTCTTCTGCTATTCTCTTTGCTACAGTGGTGTGCGAAACACCTACGATCCTCGATATCTGCCTGAGGGTCAGGCGTTTATCAATGTACAGCTTTAAAATTTTATCTGTATCTACTATTGCTTTTGGCCGCCCCCTGCTAAAGTAATTACCTCTAGCTTTGTACCTTTTCAGGCCGATCATCTCCCCTCCCTAATCTGATTTAGCTAAACTACCTGTCCCGGCAGCGCCAGCCTTACCCGCGGCCATCTTTTTACCCGGCGCTTGCCCGATTAAAACCCATGTGTTTAAAACTGACTGAATTTAATAAATGAACAAAGTAATAAAAACCTTAAAGATTA
Organism: Bacillota bacterium; assembly: GCA_051748445.1. Classification (GTDB taxonomy): domain Bacteria; phylum Bacillota; class Dethiobacteria; order DTU022; family DTU022; genus T3SED10-7. The sequence goes on along the minus strand of JBNJHL010000119.1, from coordinate 405 downwards.
TACTACAAAATTTAATTAAAGGCTTTAAGCATTCTGTGAAGTCAAATATTTCGCTCATCGCTATACATAAAATACCCCTGCGGTTATTTAATTTACAGTGTCCAGTCTATACTCTACCCATCACAGCAAAGGGAGGTTTTACTGTGCTTTTAAAGATTATTATTCTCTCCGCCGTAATTGAGCGGACCTGGGAGCACCTGCAGCAGGTGATCGGCGAGGAACACCTGTCGACCAGGGTTAAGCTGATCGGCTCAGGCCTTATTTCCGTGGCCGCGGCGGTAACGCTCGGCCTCGACCTGTTTTACGCGCTCGAGGTAACCGCAGACACTAGCTCAGCCGGCATGGTCTTAACCGGCATTGCGGTGGGTCTCGGCTCAAATCTTTTGCACGACCTGGTCGGTATCA
>JBNJHL010000118.1:0-7820 GCA_051748445.1 Bacillota bacterium | reverse complement strand
CATTAAAACAATTTATGCTTAGTATTTTTAACAATTAAAAATGAACAATCAATGTTCATCAAAAATAATATCAAGAAAAGCGTTGATGGGAAAAAACACTTTGACCGCGCACCCAGAGAAGGACTCCCTGGCTGAAAGAGTCCCTGGCAGTTGAAGGAATAAGCCACCCCGGAGCTGTGGCCCTGAAATGGCAACTTGCCAGTAAGAGCCACCGGTTGCAAAGCCGTTAACATCAACGAGTGGCTCGATTTCTGGGTAACTAGAGTGGTACCGCGGGATTTAACCCGTCTCTTAATTTTTAAGAGACGGGTTTTTTATTATAAATAAGCAATCAGATTGCCGAGGGAGGAAATCAAAATGAGCATCAAATGGGACGAATATTTTGCTGAAAGAACCAAACATCTCACCGGATCACAAATCCGCCAGTTTTTTGCGCTAACCGAAAAACCTGAAATAATTTCCTTCGCAGGTGGTTTCCCAGGCAATGAGTTCTTTCCCCGTGAAGATATTGCCAGGGCTCTCTTTAAATTATCCATGGAAGATAACTGCCAGTCTCTGCAATACGGACCAACCGAAGGCAGTTATGATTTACGTGAACAGATTGCTGAAAGAATGACTCGTGAAGGATCACCCTGCGGGATTGATAACCTAATTATAACTGATGGTTCACAGCAGGGGTTGGATTTACTGAGCAGGATCCTGATTAACCCAGATGAGTCGATCCTGGTTGAAGATCCTGCCTATATAGGTGGTATGAGTGCAATTAAATCCTATGGTGGTAAGCCTGTCGGCATCAAGATGGATGAAGACGGCCCAATTCCTTTTGAGATGGAAAGGGTTATCAATACTTTAATCCGGGAGGGCCGCAGGCCAAGATTATTTTATACAATCCCTAACTTTCAAAACCCTTCCGGCACAACTACCAGCCTGGAACGGCGTACTGAAATTCTCAAAATAGCTTCCCGCTATAACCTGATCATTATGGAAGATAACCCCTACGGACCAATATGCTATGAGGGTGAAGCCCCTCCCTCGTATATCTCTCTTGATCGGGAAGAGCGCGTAATTTATCTTGGCTCCTATTCCAAGGTTTTAATACCCGGCATCCGTATTGGCTGGCTGGCAGGAGCCAAACTGCTGATTGAAAAAATTGCCCTGGCAAAGCAAACTGCCGACCTCTGCTCAAGTTCTCTCGGTCAACAGCTGGCCAGTTTCCTTTCCAGGGATGGTTACCTGGATCGTCACATCATGCGCCTCTCTGAGCTCTACCGTGAGAAAAGAGATGCTATGCATGAAGCCATGGTCCGCTATTTCCCTTCCGGGGTTAAGTTTAACAGGCCAAAAGGTGGCTTCTTTATCTGGGTAGAGTTTCCTGATTATTACCCGACAAGCCGTGAAATTTTGGATATGGCTTTAGCCAGGGATATTGCATTTGTCCACGGAGAAGGCTTCTCCTCTAACGGTGGCGCAAAATATTGTGCCCGCTTTTCTTTCAGTCAACCTGAACCGGAAGATATCACCAGGGGTATTCAAATCCTGGGTGATATCCTGCACGAAATAGAAGCTGACTGCACCTTAAAAGCAGTAAGCCACTAGTGGACAACCGGTGCTGTATACTTTTTGTCACATTATCACTAATATTTTTATTGATAGATATATAGTAACTGCCCTGCCTTTTGAAGGAAACTGCACTCGCGGATCTTTTAGACTAAGACTACAAAAGCTTAGCTTCAACCTTACGCCGGGGGTTATTCTTTTATACCGTTATAGAAAGCCTTCGCTCTCTGATCGCTGCGTGCAAAATTAGGAGTTCATCGGTGTAACAAAAGGTGTATGTCACCGGTTATCACAGTTGTAATATGAATTTAATGGTATATAATAGTCTATGTTAAATAAGTGAACTTGAGGCGTGAAGATGAAAAAGCTGGTTATAGTTGATAGCGGCAGCGCGAATTTATATAGCATTTTTAAAGCCTGCGAGATGGTATCACTGGAACCGGAGATCACAGCTGATCCGGCAACCATTACTGCCGCAAAGGCCGTTATCTTTCCCGGGGTTGGCTTTTTTGATCATGCTGTGCGTCTGTTAAATGAAAAAAGATTGACTGAAGCACTGCTAAGTGTAATTGACAAAAGTAACATTCCGGTGCTTGGCATTTGTCTCGGTATGCAATTGTTGCTGACCGAAAGCGATGAATCAGCAGTATCAAACCAGGCCATAAAAGGATTAAATGCTATAGCAGGAAAAGTTAAGCGCTTTCCACCAGGACTCCCGGTTCCTCATGTCGGTTGGAATAAAGCTATTCCCACCGGTGAACACCCACTTTTTGCCGGGTTGGAACAAGGTGCGTACTTTTATTTCACCCACTCCTATTATGCCCAGCCTGATTCAAATGCTTCTACTATAGCCCACACTGATTACGGCTTTTCTTTTACATCCGCCGCTGCAGAAAATAATGTGATGGGAGTACAATTTCATCCTGAAAAGAGCGGTCCTGCAGGCTTGCACCTGCTTGCTAATTTTGGTAAGATTATAGCCGATCAATAAAAGATCAGGAGAAAGCAATTATGCTGGCAAAAAGAATTATACCCTGTTTGGATGTGCGGGATGGCCGGGTAGTAAAAGGCACCCGCTTTGTTAATATCAGGGACGCTGGCGATCCCGTTGAAAGAGCTGAGTTTTACAACCGGGAAGGCGCCGACGAGATAGTTTTTTTAGATATTACCGCTTCTGTAGAAGGACGCAGAGCAATTATTGACGTGGTTCGTAAAACCGCGGAAGTGGTTTTTATCCCGCTCACGGTTGGCGGTGGCATTGACTCTACAAGGTTTATGCAGGAATTATTACAATCCGGGGCTGATAAAGTTTCACTAAATACCGCAGCCTTGAAAGAACCTACTTTAATTAATAAAGGTGCAGAACAGTTTGGAAATCAATGCATTGTTGTCGCAATTGATGCCTGCAGAGTAGAGCAGTCAGATATAAACGAGCATCCAAAATGGGAAGTATACAGCCACGGCGGCAGAAAAAACACCGGACGCGATTTGATAAAATGGGCTAAAGAAGTTGAAGCAATGGGTGCAGGTGAAATACTGCTCACTTCAATGGATGCCGACGGCACCAGGGACGGTTACGATACAGATATGCTGGCTGCTGTCACAGGGTCTGTTGACATCCCCGTTATAGCGTCAGGCGGAGCAGGTAAATTAGAACATATGTATGAAGCGCTAACCAAAGGTAATGCTCATGCTGTTTTAGCAGCCTCCATTCTGCACTACGGCACTTTTACCATTGCGGAAATAAAAGAATATCTTGCTTCTAAAGGACTGCCGGTCAGACCGGTTGAAAAAAATTCTGAATAAGTTTGGAAGGGAGTTTTTGCAATGAAAGAACAGGGAACTTTTCGGGTTAAAAAAGGAATGGCCCAGATGCAAAAGGGTGGAGTAATCATGGATGTAACAACAGTAGAGCAGGCCAAAATAGCTGAGAAAGCTGGCGCTGTTGCCGTTATGGCCCTGGAACGTGTTCCGGCAGATATCAGGGCTGCAGGCGGGGTCGCCCGGATGGCTGACCCTGAAATAATTATGAAAATAATGGACACAGTAACAATACCGGTTATGGCCAAGGTAAGAATCGGTCATTTTGCCGAAGCCCAGATTCAAGAAGAAATTGGGGTTGACTACATAGATGAAAGCGAAGTGCTGACGCCGGCCGATGAACAATACCATATAAACAAGCATCTATTTAAAGTGCCCTTTGTCTGCGGCGCCAGGGATTTAGGTGAAGCGCTGCGCCGGATTTCCGAGGGTGCAGCCATGATCCGCACCAAGGGTGAGCCAGGCACCGGTAATGTTGTCGAAGCTGTACGCCACATGCGTAAAGTTATGGATCAGATCCGCCAGGTGATCAACAAGGCAGATGACGAGCTTGTTGTTATGGCAAAGGAAATGGGTGTATCAATAGAACTGCTTAAAGAAGTTCGTGAAGCAGGCAGACTGCCGGTGGTAAACTTTGCAGCAGGCGGAATCGCCTCACCAGCCGACGCTTCCCTGATGATGCAGCTTGGGTCAGATGGAATTTTTGTCGGATCCGGTATTTTTAAGTCAGAAAGCCCCCAGAAGGTTGCTGAAGCCATTGTCCAGGCAACCCTGCACTACGATGATCCACAAGTATTATTGGAAGTTTCTAAAAAACTGGGGACCGCTATGCCCGGCCTGGAAATGTCAACCCTTGCAGAATCGGACAGAATGCAGGAACGGGGCATTTAGAAGATGAAGATTGGGGTTCTTTCTGTTCAAGGCGCTGTAACCGAACACTTAAGCCACCTTAAGAAATGCGGGATAGAAGCTGTTGCCGTCAAAAACAGGGAAAACTTGAATAAAACCTGCGGCCTGATTATCCCCGGTGGTGAAAGCACTACTATTGGAAAGTTAATTGAAATATTTGGCCTGGCTGATCTGATCCGGGAAAGAAACCGGCAGGGAAGCCTGGCCGTTTTCGGTACCTGTGCCGGCATGGTTTTGCTGGCCCGCACTATAGTGGACGGTATTAAAGACCAACCTAGGCTGGGCCTGATGGATATTGAAGTGCAGCGTAACGCTTTCGGGAGGCAGCGAGAAAGTTTTGAAACAGAGCTGGATTTCAAAACCTTTGATGCCCCGCTGACCGCTGTATTTATCCGTGCTCCCATCGTGAAAAAAGCAGGACCGGCTGTTGAAACTCTGGCTGAGCTGCCCGAAGGTATCATCGCCGCCAGGCAGGGAAACCTGCTGGTAACTTCATTTCACCCTGAACTGACTGATGACCTGAGAACTCACCAGTATTTTATTAAAATTTGCCGGGAAGTTTAAAACATGCTCTACTGCTCAGCCTACATCGTTTCGTGCTACCCAGAATGTTGAAAAAACTGGAACTAGCATAAAGTACAGGCATGGAAATACCGCTTTAGCAAAGGCTGAAGCTATGCCGTTGCAGTTTCAGCCTAAATGATCAGCGAACGAAGTTTTCTTAAGCAGGATAGTCCCTACAATTAATATGACATCATTTAAATATAGTGCCACTCCTACTCCCACTCGATTGTACCGGGCGGTTTAGAGGTAATATCATAAACCACCCTGGCTACGTCGGGAATCTCACCGGTTATACGTAAAGATGTCTTATCTAACAAGTCATGAGGCAGTCTGGCCCAATCTGCAGTCATGGCATCCTCCGAAGCTACAGCACGCAAAGCTATAACTGGACCGTAATGACGGTCATCACCTTTAACCCCTACCACTTTTACATCTGTTAACACGGCAAAATACTGCCACATCTCTTCATTTAAGCCTGCTTTGTCAAGTTCTTCCCTGAAGATATAATCTGCTTTTTGCAGTAAAAACAACTTTTCAGCTGTGACATCGCCGATAATCCGCACTGCCAGGCCCGGACCGGGAAAAGGCTGCCGCTTTAAGATGGCATCGGGCAAACCCAGTTCTGCCCCTACCAGGCGCACCTCATCTTTAAAGAGTTCCCGCAGTGGTTCAATCAGCTCAAACCCAAGTTCTTCAGGCAGCCCCCCGACATTGTGATGAGACTTAATTATGGCAGCGCCGTTTACAGTCCCGCTTTCAATTACATCGGGATATATTGTACCCTGGGCCAGGTAAGTTATATCCCCCATCGAAAGGGCTTTTTCCTTAAACACATTAATAAATTCAGTACCAATAATCCGCCTTTTTTTCTCCGGATCGGTAACGCCGGTCAGAGCTTTTAAAAACCTGTCAACAGCATTAACATGTATAAACTGACCCTCTAACTTTTCACTGTAAAGCTTTATTACCTGTTCTGCTTCATCAAGGCGCAGCAAACCGTGATCGACAAAAATAAAAACTGCCCGGTCCTTAAGAGCTTTGTCCAGAATAAAAGCGACTACTGAAGAATCTACTCCTCCACTTAAGGCACAAACTACTTTATCTTCTCCTCCTACGACTTCCCTGATTTTTTTAACAGCATCATCAACAAAGCTATGAGGAGTCCAGGTTTTATCACAATTACAAACATTAAAGAGAAACTCTCTCAATACTCCGCTGCCACCAGGCGTGTGAAATACTTCAGGGTGAAATTGCAGACCATAAATCTTTCGCTCATGATCACCGATGGCTGCCAGGGTTTTATTTTCAGTCCGGGCAAGCACCTTGAAACCCGGAGGAAGAGCTGAAACTTCGTCCTGATGGCTCATCCATGCTGAACATAATTCAGGCTCCAGGAATGTTTTATCACTGAAGAGTGGTTCTTTATCAATTATCTCAAAAGAGGTGCGGCCAAACTCCGATCGCTTCCCCCTGACTACATCTCCACCCAGTTCTTTAGTCAGCAGGTGCATACCATAACATATCCCCAGTATCGGTATACCTCCATCAAAAACTGCCCTGTCACAGCCCGGCGCATTTTCCTGGTTTACGCTGGCCGGGCTGCCGGAAAGGATTATTCCAGCCGGTTGGAGTTCTGCTATTTCTTCCCAGGGAGTATTATAAGACAGCAGCTCACAGTATACACCTGCTTCCCTGATCCTTCTGGCTATCAGCATGCTGTACTGCCCCCCAAAATCTAATATAACTACTTTTTCTTTCATGCTGCCAGCGTTTTCATTTAAAAAATGGTCCACTACTAATCACCTCTTTATTCTTTTAGCAGGAATTGGTAAAACAGGAGCTGCAGTAATCGCTTTGTTTTTTACCAAGAGCCTGGTACAAATCATCCGGTTCGGCAAAAGTCAGGCTGTCTACACCAATTCTCCTTGCTAACTTACTAAAATCTGCATCCGGAACAGCAAGATCTTCAGCTACCGGAATATCAATCCCGTAATAGCAAGGGTTCTTGTAGGGTGGTGATGCTATGCACAGATGAATCTCGGCTGCTCCAGCTTTCTTAAGCAGGTCTGTCAGAACCCTGGCCGTAGTTCCCCTGACCAGGGAATCATCAACTATGGCAACTTTTTTACCTTTGAGCAGGCTTCCAATTGGATTAAACTTTAAGCGCACCGCCAACTCTCTTTCTTTTTGATTGGGGGTAATGAATGTACGACCAAGATAAGGATTCCGGTAAATGGCCCACTCAAGCGGCAATTCCAAAGCTTCCGCCAAACCCATCGCAGCTGATACCCCGGAATCTGGAGAAGGGATGACGATATCGGGCCTCACAGTCAGCCTGCCAGCTAAAAGAATCCCTATAGCTTTACGAACGGTATGCACATTATGGCCATCGATAATACTGTCCGGCCTGGCAAAGTAAACATATTCAAAAATACACAGGGAACGACCAGCCATACTCTCACCGCCATATGTGGAATTAATTCCGTCAGGACTCACTGAAACTATTTCCCCCGGTTCAATTTCCCTGACAAAATCAGCACCCACAGTATCTAAAGCAGCAGTCTCAGAAGAAAAAACTATGGCATCCCCAAGCTTACCAATGACCAGGGGCCGGTAACCGCCTGGATCACGAAATGCAACCATTCTTTCTTCATCAGATACAACTACGGCATAAGCTCCACTGATATGGGTCATCGTTTTCTTTATTGCCCTGACCAGACCTTCTTTCCTGTAACGAAAAAGGTAGCTTAAAATTATTTCCGTATCGGAAGTTGTATGAAATATTTGCCCTTCGCGCAGCTGCTGGTTACGCAGGCGCCTGGTATTAGTCAGGTTACCATTATGGGCTACAGCGATGCCTTTCTTGTCGAAAGAACGGGCTAAAAACGGTTGGGCATTGGCAGCACTACTGGTTCCGGTAGTTGAATAGCGAATATGGCCCAGTATGGATGTCGATTGAATCGATTCGA
>JBNJHL010000117.1:0-7881 GCA_051748445.1 Bacillota bacterium | reverse complement strand
TTTGTCCACTGCTCAGCCGGCCATTACGAATTCTTCCAATGCCAACACGTCCGACATAGTCATCATAATCAAGAGTATTGATTTGCAGCTGCAAAACCTGCCCGGCATCCGCCCGGGGCGGTGGAATTTCCTCCAGGATCAGCTCGAAAAGCGGCTGCAGGCTTTTGCCTTCATCTTCAGGGCTTAATCTAGCTATACCCCGACGTGAATCTGCATAAATGACAGGGAAATCAAGCTGCCAGTCTTCTGCTTCCAGTTCAACAAATAGATCGAACACTTCATTTACAACCTCTTCTGGTCTGGCGTCGAAACGATCTATCTTGTTAACAACTACAATTATGCGCAGCCCGACATCCAGAGCTTTGCGCAGCACAAATTTTGTCTGCGCCATCGGGCCTTCAAAGGCATCTACCAGCAATAACGCTCCATCAACCATTTTTAATACCCTTTCAACTTCTCCGCCAAAATCCGCGTGGCCGGGTGTATCAACAATATTAATCTTTGTACTGCCGTAATGAACAGCAGTGTTTTTTGATAATATTGTGATACCCCTTTCCTTTTCCAGGTCACTTGAATCCATTATTCTTTCTGCAACCTGCTCATTTTCACGAAATATTCCTCCCTGGCGCAGCAAGCCGTCTACCAGGGTTGTTTTTCCATGATCAACATGGGCGATAATAGCTATATTGCGGATGCTGTTTTCTGTCTGTAAGTCCAAGCAAGCTCACCTGTCTTATTCATAATTTTTGTGCAACATTAATTAGCACAGCTATTTATTAAAACACTATTAACGGAAAAAAGCAATCTTCAAATCAATCAAGCCATTTGCGTTGTCGTCAAAATATTTAGCAATAAAAGAAGACCTTCATTTAAATCCGGTGGTATTAGTAAAAAGCACAGGTTATCATATCACTTTGGCGGTCTCAGATTAGATATACCGGCCCCCTCACTGCCTTTTAAGCATACCATTTTGCCCTTCAAAGAAACGAACAATATTAAATTATAAGCAGCTTGGCCAAACTGCGCATCAAATCAGTCCTTTTTTAACTCTGGCGATAGCCATGGCCAGCATAATACACAAAGCCAATAAACAACGCAAACGCATTTTCTTAAAAGATCCTGATTTAGTGCAGCTCAAAACCTTTATAGGCCATCAGCCTTTTATTGCCATTTCTTCCCCTCGAACGAGAATCTATTGCTTTGCCGTCTAAGGCCAAATGTTTGCCAAATTCAGGCAAAAGTTCATAGTATTGATTGACCAGGTCTTCGAAAATCTTATCTATCAATGCCTGTTGCCTAAAAAGATTGGTCAAAAACTGGTTGTATGCAGAGGAAGTAGTAGCTTCGTCATTTTCAAACCCAAGAATCCTTCTTAGCTGGTGATTTCGCGACAGCTCCCAGAGCAGACTTTCTATGGTGGGATGCTGGTAAATAACCCCCCGCTAATATTAAGTTCCACCTCGCCCTTACAGGGTAATCATCACGACCACGGAAGCGCTATCTTTCTGACTGCTACACCAACCTTTCATCAGGCATGTACTTAAGCACCAATTTAAGCCTTTGCAGATCTTCTAATCTTATTATCTCATCTCAGTTAAAATCTTTTGCTGCCCGGTACAATAGCCAATGGGAAATCCCTCATCTATATTGTTTTTTGGTTAAAAACTATTTCGACAAAGAAAAGGATCTCCCTTTATGTTTCCTTTTGAACTACTATATTCCAAGTAGATCTACTCTAGATAATTGCCACAAAACAGATGGGTAAATTCAAGATTTAGGGATCTCGTTTAAGCATGCAACATCATAGGAGGCAACAATAACAGAATATGACTGAGTATATAAATAATTTATGTTATTATAGTCTTAGTTATTGTATTTTTAGTACAAGTATACAAGTAAAGGTAGGATCGCCAGGTGAAAAAAACAACGGATAATTTTATCCAATTAGTAAGAATGTTTGTCCACTTTATCAGCGTCGATATCTGGCGCATATCGATCAGGGATCTGTCAAAGGGCAAATCATTTCTAATCACGCAATTGCGGATTTTAATCCTGGCCATGCGCGGAGTCCGTGACGATAAAGTCTTACTGCGTGCCCCCGCCCTTACTTTTTATTCACTCTTCAGCATAGTCCCTGCAGCAGCCCTTATTTTCGGGATTGCCCAGGGATTTGGCCTGGAGCACTATGTGGAAAGGCAGCTTGAAATAGCCCTGGCCGGGCGGGAAGAAGTATTGCATTACCTGAGGGAGCTAACAGACACCCTGCTGCAGCAATTCGACGGTGGGGCCCTGGCAGCGGTCGGGCTCTTGATTTTACTTTATGCCGTCGCCATGCTCCTGGCCAACATGGAAAAATCATTTAATGAAATTTGGCAGGTCAGTAAGGGAAGGCCTCTTTCCCGTAAATTTGCCGACTACTTTGCCATGATCTTTATTGCCCCCCTTTTTTTTATCCTGGCCGGCTCTACAACAGTTTATCTGAACACCCAGGTTCAAGAAATAGACATTTTTATTCTAAGCCCTCTTTTGGTCACATTGGTCAGGATTCTGCCTTACCTATTGATCTGGGCTATTTTCACCCTGCTCTATATGGTTATGCCAAACACCAATGTCCATTTCAAATCAGCCCTAGTTGCCGGAATTATTTCCGGAACAATTTTTCAAGTAGTACAGTGGGCTTATATAAATTTTCAAATTGGTGCAGCTACCTATAGCACTATTTACGGTTCTTTTGCTGCCCTGCCCCTGTTTCTGATCTGGATGCAGATCAGCTGGATAGTAATACTATTCGGAGCAGAGCTGTCCTATGCTAATCATAATATTGAAAACTATGAATATGAAGCTTTTGCATCTGATGTCAGCCAACACAATAAAAAGTTAACAGCTCTCTGTATAATGCACCTGATCATCTTAAACTTTAAAAAGGGTGAACAGCCGCTAACCCCGGAACAGATATCGAAAACCCTACAAATACCAAGCAATCTGGTCCGCCAGAGCTTAAACGATCTTGAATCGGTCAGGCTGGTCAACGCCATCCGCACAGATAAAACAAAAAAAAGCGGCTATCAGCCGGCAATTGACATTAACATAATTAGCATAAAAATGGTTATCGAGCGCCTGGAACACAAGGGTGTAGATGTTATAAACCCCAAACCCTCGCCGGCTCTGAATACTATTAAGAGTAGTCTGGAAGGGTTCTATGACCGAATCGAAAAATCTGATGATAACTATCTGCTAAAAGATCTTTAATGGATAAAAGGCAAACCACTATTGTCAGTAGTTCTATGTCCTGCCATGATCGATCCGTGTTTTAAGTTCCTGCCGATCGCCATAATTGAAATAGGCGGCTGCCCAAAATGTCCGTTTACATATTTAAAGAGCTCTTCTATAACTGTTTGCCGTAAACAGAGTGAACCATGTTTTTAATTTTATAGTCATACATATTAAAAGTTACAAAGTTAAGCTGATTGTAAGACTGCCCGGGCTGAATTACCATGGTTCGGCCGACTTTACGGGCCCATATACCACCGTTAGAGGCAGGAGCTTCGTGAATATGGCCGTGGATTGTCATTAAAGGCTGCTTTTCCTTGATAAACTTGTATATTTGTGGGCTGCCAACCCTGTCTCCGGACCCGCACAGATCAAGATCCAGCCTGGCAGGTGGACAGTGAATGAGCCAGATAGACTTTGTAAAATCTTCAACCATGGCTGCCATATTTCCCAGGACTTCACGGATAGAAGGTTTACTATTTAAGTAAGATTCCAGGTTGGGAATCGTTTCAATTTCATTTTTTTCGTTAATCACGGCCGGTGGACCAAGCTGGATAGGACATATTGATAAGTTTTCCCTGCTTTCTGCCGCAACCCAGTACTTATAGGCAAAGGGGTAATCATTAATCCAGGGAAATCCACAGAAGGTATATCCTTTAACCTGCCTGACCCTGTCCTGGATGTAATGCCATAAACCCTCCCTGTCACCCTGTTCCATTTCTGGAATGACCAGCTGATTGTCATCGTTGCTGAGTAGCAGAACCAGTTCAGCACCCCTATCCTTAATAGACCTGCAATAATCTTTTATGCGAGGAATATATTTAACCTGGGGTAAAATGCCATCATATTTGGGCAGCAGATCACCTGCAATCAGGATCAGTTCCGGTTTCTCTTTATTTACTGCTTTAAGCAGGAACTCCCAGTGCTGTTCAGACTGGTGTACATCAGCCAAAGCCATTACTTTCATTTTCTGCCACTTCCGTTTCTATAATCTTTAATCAGGGTTATTATACCCATGGATCTATAGTATGGCTAAGCCAAATCCCTCTATTGGCAGGTTTCTAACCTTAATATATAATAAAATATGATTAAAATGGAGGTGTTTCTTTGAATAATCTTGATCAAAAAATCGAAGAAGTGGAAAGCAAAATTAAGGACATCAAGGCACGCTGGCCTTTTCACTCTCCAAAGGTATCCATGGTCCAGGAGCTTGAAGACCTTGAAATTGAACTGAAAGAATTAAAAGAAAAGAAGAAAGACCAATCAAAATAGCATAATTATTTAATTGCGACTGTTTTTTGTCACCCGCACTTTCTTTCGTTCCTGGTAGAAAAGACAGGGCATCCCCGATGAGTTATAAACCGCCGCCGAGGGACAATATTTCGACTTGAAATCAAGCGCACGGCAACCCCTGGGAAACTTTCGATCCCAGGTTATATAGTAATGGCGGCATTTAAGGCAATTAATTCTATCCCTTTCATCTCTTCGCTTATCCATAACTAACACCTTATTACTTATTGCTTTAAATCAGGTTTTTTAAATACGGTGCCAAAGTGCTTCTGAGAATAACGGCCACCAGGGCGCCAACCAGGGAAAACCCTGCTCCCGGGTAAGCACTTTCTATATCAGGTGCCAGAGATAAACCAAGCGCTACTCCGGCTGCCGGTGGGTGCTCAGTGTCGGTAATTACCATGAACAATGCTGACAAACCAACTGCCAGGCCCCCACCTAAACTTTGAGATACCGTGTAGATACAAAACAAGCCAACTGTAACACAGATTAGATAAGAACCGATAATATTGCGGTTGCTGGCCGTTCTATTACCGGGCAGGGCAAAGATGGTAAAAAAAGTAGAGCCAACTCCGGCCAGGATGATCAGCTGGATTATTTCCAAAAAAACATAAAGTACAGCAAATGTAATCAACCCGGCTGCTGCACTCTGCCAAAGATAGTTAAACCACCTATCCTGCAAATTTTTACTAAGAATATAAACATTGTCATCCTCAGAACTCTTGACTAATGAAAAATCATCATTTTTCTTTTGTTTCATAATATTCACCTATCTCATTATTGTATTACCTACCCTGGCAAAAGAGGAAAAGCAGGCCAATCAATCCTGTAAAATTTGCAAACAGGTAAGTGCTTTTGATTAGTGGGCCAGGGATACAAAATTTTATAATAAGCCACACAGTATTTTGTGGAGCAGGTTCAGTCGCGTAACAGCGGCCGGGTCAGGCAGGTTGGCCCGCCGCCGCCCTTAATTGAAACGTCCTCACCCGGGTATTCAAATACCGTAACGCCTTCTTTCTCCAGCATATTTTTTGTTTTTGGGTTACCGGCAATCATTACGCACTTACTGGGTTCAAGGGCTAAAACATTACAGGCAAAGGTATCATATTCATCGTCGGGAACTTCAACAAATTTAATACCTTTTTCAATCAGCAAGTCGCGGAATGGAACCACCATCAGCGGTGAATAAACAACAGCAAGATCACGGTCAACCGGGCTGATCATGGACATTAGGTGAAGGCATTCATCAGGCCCGTTACCATGAGGCAGAGGCACTTCAGTGATCTCTTTTACCATTCCCCTGGTTAAATTACGCAGTTGATTCACACCTTCAATGTTGGTTCGGTATCCAAGGCCTACTGCGGCAGTATTGTCGTCAAACCAGACCACATCGCCACCTTCCACCTTTCCCGGAGCTTTTATTTCACCGATAACAGGAATACCAATAGACTCGAGATATTTGCCTATAATAGCAGCTTCTTCACAGCGTTCCACCTTACCCATGTTACAGAGAATTGCCCCATTCTTAGTGATAATTACAGGGTCATGAGTGTAAATTGAATCAAGCCAGGTATTTTCATCATCGGGAAGGTAGTGTACCTCTCGGACATGTTCTTCAATGATGGAAGCAAATATATTGTATTCATCCAGGGCCTTATTGTAATCCGGCTCTGAAGGATATTGGAGCTGTTTCCATTGTGTACTTATATGCTCCTGGCTTTTCCAGGCTGTTTCAGGCTTTTTCATTAAGACTGAACGAATTTTTCCGGTTTCCGACTGTCCATTGTATTTTTCCATGATATCCTCCTCGTTGCAATACAAAGTTCTAATTAAGGATATTTTAACATATTCCGTATATTTCGTGGACATTTCTGGCAGGGTTTGATTTAAAGTTCAAACTAAAATATTTTTCTGCAGGCAGGTTATAGTTAAGTAGTAGCGAAAAAAATAGTTGGCGCTTAATTTAGCTAACCGGTTTGAGAGGTAATTTGGCAAAGATTTCACTAAAAGTTGTAATCTTTGTTCAAGAAAAAGAGTTGAAATACTTGACCTGACGACAGGATCTGTTAAAAGGAGAGGGAATTAATGCTATCAATTTTTATAGAAATGCCGGGAAGCTATCTGGCAGCAGCGGGCAATTTGCCCCGGGGGACAATAGGAAGCCTTTTGTTTTTTTCTGTTTTGCTTTTGGTCGTTGGTTTAATATCAATATTGTATCCAAGGTTGTTCTGGTATTTGCGTATTGGCAGAAAGGTTGAAGGAATCGAGCCCAGCAGTCTTTACCTCGGGGTGCTACGTATCGGGGGGATGATGGTTTTTGCCCTGGGGGCTGTTATCTTATACTATACTTTTTTCAGTTAACAACTGCACTGCAAGAAATATTTTTTTGTAGTCTCGGTTTGAAAACAAATCGACCATCGGGTTTGTTATAATAATACAATTTTTATTAATTAGAATTATGATTTATCAGGAAAAAAGTGTAATGATTATGGAGGGATATTTATATCTTTGTAGAATTAGCTTAAAGGCAAAGCCGGAAAGGAGGTGTTAAAGGTTTCCATGGGCTTGACTGGCTTGAACAATAATCAAAAAGTACAGGAGGAACAATTATGGAATATGGAATCTTATCTGTTTTACCACCAATTGTAGCTATCGCATTGGCAATAGCTACCCGGCAAGTTATTATCTCTTTATTTATATCCGTATGGCTGGGCGCTACTTTCCTGCATGCCAATCCAATTGATGGGTTTTTCCGATCAGTTGACACATACATGCTCGAAAGCGCCGCCGACCCATGGTACGCGGCAATTTTGATCTTTACCATGATCATTGCCGGTACCCTCGGGTTGATCACCAAGGCTGGCGGAGCCCAGGCGATTGCCGAAGCCCTGGCCAGTAAGGCCAAAACCGCCCGGGGTGGTATGATCTCAGCCTGGGTGATGGGTTTAATTATCTTCTTCGATGACTATTCCAGCTGTATCATTGCCGGTAATACCGCAAGACCGGTTACCGACAAACTAAAAATATCGAGGGAGAAACTTGCGTATTTGATTGACTCTACAGCGGCTCCCGTTGCCACCGTTGCCCTGATTTCAACCTGGATTGGTTTCGAACTTGGTGTGATTGGCGACGCTTATGCGGCTATTGGCATGGAGGATGCGCCGGTTTACCTGATTTTCCTGCAGAGTATTCCTTACCGCTTCTACAGCATATTCGCTTTTGCTCTGGTAGTTATTCTTTCTATAAGCATGAAAGATTATGGACCAATGTATAATGCTGAAGTGAGAGCTCGCAAGGAAGGTAAACTGCTTCGGGACGGTG
>JBNJHL010000116.1:7022-7898 GCA_051748445.1 Bacillota bacterium | reverse complement strand
AGTCTAAATCTTGATGCATTCCTATTTTTAAGTCTCCTTAATTCCCGTAACACAAAGTTTGTTTGTGGAACCCAATCCAAGATTTCTTCAATATTAAAACGTCTTGATCTGGAAACTTTATCTGTTGGTTATATCCTGGTTGAACCCGGTATGAAGTTGGGCGAAATCGGCGAAGCAGACCTGGTTGCCCGGGATAATTTTTGGCAGGCTATTGGGTATGCCCTGACTGCAGAATTTATGGGGATGTCATATGTTTTCCTCGAAGCCGGCAATGGAGCAGCTCAACCTGTTCCTGCCGGGATGATCCGTGCTGTCAAGCGGGAGTTAACGGTGCCACTGATCGTAGGTGGTGGTATTCGTACTGCTATTGATGCTCGGCGGGTTCGCCAGGCCGGGGCTGATATTGTTGTTACCGGAACTGTAATTGAAGCTGCCGGTTACCGCGAACGCCTGCGTTCGATTTTAAGCGCTTTAAAAGACTAATCATTTTTATGGTTTTTTAAAAAATCATAAGCCTAAATAACCGGCCACGAAACAGACTGGCCGGTTATTTAGTTAATTATAAGTCATGGGGACGTTTCTATTGTCTTATTTGTTGCTATAATGGTATAATGCGCCAGGGGTGGTAAATAGATGTCTAGACAGGCAAGAAAAAAAAGCAGTACCGGGGTATACCACATAATGCTGAGAGGAATTGATAAAAGAGATCTGTTTCTTGATGACGAGGATCGTAAGAAATTCAAGGACATATTTGTCAAAGCGATAGACGAAGGTAGATTTGATTTGTATGGATACTGTCTGATGGGCAATCATGTGCATTTATTGTTGAAAGCCATGGAAGACCCCGGTATTATCATGAAACGGATAACAGTGAGT
>JBNJHL010000116.1:0-7012 GCA_051748445.1 Bacillota bacterium | reverse complement strand
GAACCGGTCACTTATTTCAAAATAGATATCTCAGTGAGCCCGTTGAAGAGGAAGATTACCTTTTAACAGTATTAAGATACATTCATCAGAATCCTTTTAAGGCAGGCATGGTTAAGAGTATAAAGGATTATCATTGGAGCAGTTACGATCAATACAAACAGTTCTATAAAGACCAGAAGACATTTATCAGCGGTGATTTAATCAAATTTTATTTTCCAACTTTCAGTGGTTTCGATAGGTTTATGACTGCCATAAATGAAGATAAATGTCTTGAGGTGACCGTTTCCGATAGGACCAGTGATAAAAAATTAATAGAGAAGATCAAGGAAGGTTATGACTTAGAGGGGTTGCGGTCTGCATCTGCAGACAAGAAGAGAGCAACGATCAAAGAGATTTACGACAAAACTGGTGCAAGCATTAGGCAGCTGAGCCGGGTGACAGGGATCGGGAGAAATGTAATTGAAAGGGCAATCAAATAAGACGGATGAAACGTCCCCTTGTCATATACTTTACCGGGCGCACTCTCCGCCTTTGCCGCAGACTGTTTCCAGGGCATGGTCAATTACCGGGGAAATTACGGCCAAACACTCAGCAACCGCTTTCGGGCTACCGGGAAGGTTGATAATTAAAGTTGAACCGCTGATACCGGAAATTGCCCTGGATAGCATTGCTTTGGCTGTCACGACGGCAGTTTCCCGGCGCATTGCTTCACCGATCCCGGGAACCTGGCGGTCGATCACATCAAGGGTCGCTTCGGGGGTTATATCGCGGGGAGATAGCCCTGTACCACCGGAAGTAAAGATAGCATCAACATTTTTGGCGACCATATTCCGCATCGCATTTGCCAGGGCAGCTCTGTCATCGGGAACAACAACCTGATCTATAACATCACCCCATGGCATCAGGAATTCACTGATAGCCGGGCCGCTTAAGTCTTCACGTTCACCCTTTGAGCCCTTGTCACTGGCTGTGATTATTCCAAATCGATATGAATCTTTAACGGCAAGCCGGTCTCCGATTTTGACTGGCCCTTCGAGCAGTACTTCGGCAAAAATACCTTCGCGGGGCATTACGCAATCACCGGCCTGGTAATAGATTTCGCAGCGGTTGTGGCACTCCTTGCCGATCTGGGTTACCCGGATAATTGCTTCCGGTCCGACCTGCAGCCTGGTTCCTGTGGGCAGATTGACCAGATCAATACCTTGGGTAGTCAGGTTTTCGGCAAAATCCCCGGGACCAACATCAAGGCCCTGGGCGGTCATTTTGGCAATAGATTCTTCGGCCAGCAGGCTGACCTGGCGGTGGGCAAATCCTGCATGAGCATCATCAACCAGGCCCATGTTTTTAATAAGTTTGCTTTTCCCGATATTTTTCTTGCGCTGTCCCTTTTCCGGACTGGTGCAGACTGCAACAATTTCAGCCATATTTTACTACTCGCGCCGGTAGTGGCCCGAGCGGCCTCCTTTCTTTTCAACAAGCCTTATATTATGAATCACCATATTTTTATCTATAGCCTTGCACATATCATATATGGTCAGGGCAGCAACACTGACCCCGGTCAAGGCTTCCATTTCCACTCCGGTCTGACCGGTTAACCTGACCCTGACTCCGATCTCGATCTTGTTTTGATCCTGATCGGGCTGAAAATTAACTTCCACGCCGGAAATGCCGAGAGGATGGGCCATGGGAATCAGGCGGCCGGTTTCCTTGACTGCCATTACGGCGGCAACCTGGGCTACCCCAAGCACGTCACCCTTGGTCATCGTACCAGCTATAACCCGGTTCAGTGTTTCCGGAGCCATCAATATTTCGCCTTTAGCATAAGCTTCCCGGCTGGTTTGTTCTTTTTCAGAAACATCGACCATGCGCGGTCGACCGGATTGGTCGAAATGGGTTAAAGCGTCTCCGCTTTCTCCTTTATTATCTAGAACCTTATGATCAAAGAAGTGATTTATTATAAATTCGGCCAGGGCTTTGCTGTTTCCCAGTTCCAGGACTGGCAGTTCCAGATTTAAATCCTTGCAATCAGTGACTATGGCAATCGTATTTTCCGGAAGCAGCGGTTCGGCGTTGA
This sequence comes from Bacillota bacterium, assembly GCA_051748445.1. GTDB lineage: Bacteria > Bacillota > Dethiobacteria > DTU022 > DTU022 > T3SED10-7. The sequence continues at coordinate 4,938 of JBNJHL010000116.1, read as the reverse complement.
TTGAATCACGAACCACTTCAATCTTTGGGTTCTTGCTTTTTTTATTACCTTCAACGAGTATGAGGTCAAAGCTGCCCAGAGCTTCTGCAGCAGCAGTGATGCCATCATCACCACCAGACTGGCCAAATAGAAAAAACCCATCCGGAGTGGTAAGCCCGGCTATGTCTGCTCCTGCTTCGGCGAAACGACGGCTGTCTTTACCCGGGGTATCAAGTTCGTAGTGCTGCAGGTTACCCTTCAGGGCTGCTACTCGCAGGCCCCACTGTTTAAGCTCAGGCAGCAGATTTTCAATAATTGTGGTTTTACCGGTTTCCGACTGAGCAGCAACCAGGTGAATAATGACCGGTGTCAAAACAACACCTCCAGTTCCAAACAAGGTTTCCTTAAATTATTTAGCCTCCTGTTTTAGACATGCTGCGCATCGTTCCCGGTTGGATTGAGCCGCAGGCGCTGTCAGCGGCCATCTGGTGTTCAACCGGTTTACCGGCTAGCACTTCTTTAAACAGGGTCTTAATAGCATCTTTGTCATCAATAACCGGTCTGACCGGTTTTTCGTCCTGCCAGTAAAGGCAGGCTTTGAGGTTTCCTTCAGCAGTTAGCCGCAGGCGATTACAGGTATCGCAAAAATGCTTACTGATCGGGTGAATTAGACCGACAGTGCCCAGGCTGTTTGGAATAGTATAATTCTCAGCAGGACCGGCACCACCGGGTAATGGTTCGGGAGTCAGAGGAAGCCCGGCTTTTGCTGCAATTTCTTCAACATAGGTCAAAGGCAGGTAATGATCGCGGTAGCCTTTATCGTGATCTCCGATCGGCATATATTCTATGAAGCGAACATGTATTGGCTTATTAAGGGTTAACTTTAGAAAATCGAGTACCTCCTGCTCGTTGATCCCTTTCATTAAAACTGTGTTCAATTTAACTGGTTGCAAATTATGTTCCAGGGCAGCCTCAATTCCGTTTAACGTATCCTCTAGTTTGCCGCAGCGGGTTATGCTTTGGAATTTATCTGCTTTAAGGGTGTCCAGGCTGATATTAACCCGGTTCAAACCGGCTTTTTTTAATTCGGCAGCATAACGAGAAAGCAAAGTGCCATTAGTGGTCATGGCCAGGTCCTTAATCCCGGCGATTGCGGCAATCTGCTCGATCAAATCGACAATACCTTTGCGGACGAGTGGTTCCCCGCCAGTTATCCTGATTTTGCTGATACCTAGTTCGGCACCTGCTGAAACCACCTTAATTATTTCTTCATAACTGAGGATATCCCCGTGGGCGATTTGATCAATTCCATCTTCACCCATACAATAAATGCAGCGCAGGTTACAGCGATCGGTGACCGATATTCTCAGGTAATCATGTTTTCTTCCATGTGTATCTAAAAGAGGCATAGTGTGTACTCCTTTTCCACGGTTAAATTGTGATGATATTTCCGGCATCCCGCATGCTGTATCCGCCCAGCTCTTCTACCTGTTTCTGAAAGCCGGGATCTTTAATAATGTCAAAGATAAGGTCGGCTTCAGGGCTGTTATAGAAGCTGTCGCTAATCAAGAGATCATAGCGTTCTTCGGCCAGCGGCACAAAATCAAGATTAAAGGCCCTGGCTGCAGGCAGGATGCCCAGTCCGACCCTGGCTGTTCCGGCAGCAACAGCGGCAGCAATATTTAGATGGGTATGTTCTTCACGTTCGTAACCGTAGATTTGGTCTGGGGTCAGGCCAGCTTCTTCTAATAGATGGTCGAATAGAATTCTGGTTCCGGCTCCTTTCTGGCGGTTGATGTAACTGAGTTTTTGCTCTGCCAGATCCTCTATTTTGTTAATTCCGTCAGGATTGCCTGCCGGGGTAATCCAGCCCTGCATTCGGTAGGCCAGGGTGACAAGGTGAACTTTCTGTCCGGGCAGCATCTTCTGAATATAGGTCCGGTTGTATTCCTTTGCCTCCGGATCAAGAAGATGAACTCCTGCCAGGTGGGCTTGCCCTCTGCCGATAGCGGCAATGCCACCCATACTGCCCAGGTGTGCAGAAGAAAGGCTCACCCGGGGATTACGCTCTTTTAAGGCTGTGCCCAGCAGATCAATAATTAAGTCATGACTGCCTGCGACCAGTAAGTTGCCGTAAAGCTCATCCTCTGACCGGTAAAGTTCAACTTCCACTGTTTCATCCTGTTCATGACCGAGCGAGTTGGCCGGAATAACCAGCAAGCCGTCCGCCCGGACCAGGGACATAGTTACTCCGGCACCGCGGGTCAGGGGGTTGGCTATATAGCGCCCGTCAACGTGACCAATGGTCATACGGACAAATTCTTCGACTCCGATCTCTGATACCACCCTGCGCCCCAGTTTAACTTCAAGCTTTTCGCGCTCAGGTAGAATCTGACCCAGGTTGTCGTAAATCAATGGTTTTGCAAACCACTCCAGACTCATGTAGGCTGATACAGGATAACCCGGTAAGCCGATAACCGGCTTGTCCCTGGCTTGTCCTAAAATGGTTGGCTTGCCGGGACGGGTGGCTACACCGTGCAGGAAAACTTCACCAATCTGTTCTATGGCGCTGTAAGTGTAGTCTTTATCACCGGCAGAAGAGCCGGCGTTGATTATAACCAGGTCATGCTCCTCCAGGGCTTTTTTTATAGCGGCAATTATCATTTCCAGGTCGTCGGGAACAATCGGGAAAATTTCGGGTTCGGTCCCCCATTGCTGAAGATAAGCGGCAATGACAGTACTGTTAAAATCGGGCACCTTGCCTTTACCCCGGCCTTGGCCGGCACCAATTATTTCGGATCCGCTGGGAATTACAGCAACTCTCGGCCTGGTCATAACGGTAACTTCGGTTATCCCGCCTGCCAGCAGGGCTCCCAGGTCCGGGGGGCGCAGGGTATGCCTGGAAGGGACAATCAATTCACCGGCAACCACATCTTCACCAACGGCCCGGACGTGCTGCCATGGTGTGGCCGGGGCCAGTATTTCAGCGCTGCCGTCTTCAAGTATTTGGATATCTTCGATTTTAATTACCGCATCGCAGCCGGATGGCAAAGTTCCGCCGGTATTGATCTGATAATAATCACGATCGGCTGCGAGGCTTAGGGGTTTTTGGTCTGAGGCCAAAAAAGTCTCTTCTGCTTTTACAGCGATGCCATCCATTGCGGCAGCATGATAACCGGGCATGGAAAGTCTGGCAAAAACAGCTTCGGCAGTAATACGTCCTTCGGCTGCAGATACAGCAATGATTTCTGTCTGTCTTTTTATGCCGGTTTTAGACAGGAACAGTTCAAGAGCTTCATGTCTGGGGGTATTGCTTAAATATACTTTACGCAATCAACTCACTCCCAAATTTTAACTTCAACTATTTCTCCTTCACTTAAACCTTCCTTTTCGGCTGGAACCTCCAGAAGCCCATCTGCTTCAGCCAGGGTACGCAGCATACCTGAACGCCCGAAAACGGGAACAGCTTTTATACCTTCTGCAGATGTTTCAAGCTTGATCCTTACATAGTCATTTCTTCCCGAGCGCGATGCTATGTTGCGGGTCAAAATAGCTTTTACGGAAGGTTGATAGGGTTTTTTGCTCTGGCCGGCAAGTTTTTCAATAATGGCTCGGCCAAATTTGGCAAAGATATTCAGGGCAGATACGGGGTGCCCCGGCAATCCTAAAACCGGTTTGCCTCCACAGTTGGCGATCAGGGTTGGTTTTCCAGGTTGGATCGAAATACCTTCGACCAGCAGGCCCGGTTTACCCAGTTCTTCCATAGTGCGTGCGGTGTAATCGCGGCTGCCAACGGAACTGCCGCCTGAGAACACTAAAAGGTCAGTTTCTTTAAGCATTTTCCTGCTATTTTCAAGAAATACATCTAACTGGTCGGGTAATATTCCACCGTATTTTACATTGGCACCACACTGCTCGGCCAGGTAAAGAAGGGCCGGTGCATTGCTATCCCTGATTTTTCCCCTTTCCAGGGTTGCATTATGATAATCGACCAGTTCATCGCCGCTCGAGAAAAAGCCAACGATGGGACGGCGGTGAGTCTTAACTTCAGTAATACCCAGGGAAGCCAGCATCCCTATTTCGGGAGCTCTCAATTTGTGACCTTTGAGTAAGGCCGTATCACCTTGTCTTAAATCTTCGCCCCGGTGAATAACATTTTCAGCAGGAGCAACCTGGCGGAAAAATTGAATCATGTTCCCGGTAATATCAGTATCTTCAACCATAACAACAGCGTCGGCGCCTTCAGGCAGCATGCCGCCGGTATGAACCTGACAGCATTGACCCTTTTTAATTGAGGGAGCAGGTTGCCCCATCAATACTTCACCGATACACTCAAGCATGGTGGGGATGCTTTCTGAAGCACCAAAAGTTTCCCGGCCGGCAACGGCATAGCCATCTACTGTTGAGCGATCGAAGCCAGGGACATCTTCCGGGGAAGTAATGGATTCTGAAATCACGCGGCCGCCTGCTTGTTCAAGGGGCAGCTTTACGGTTTCCAACGCCGGGAAGTTATCATCAATTATTTTCATTACATCTTCTGGGTCGGTGGCCCTCATTAATTTCATTTATACACCTCAACTGAATATTAATTATAAACAGCACCATAAGCTATATATCTAATGGTTATCAGCAATTATTAATTTAACCCGGCTCAAGTAAAAGCGAAGCTTTTTGTCTATGAGCAGGTAATATAAAAACCGCACCTCCGAAAGCAGGAAAGTGCGGCTTGCTGGCCCTGTTCTCCTTTCCAATTACGGGAGGCAGGGGGATTTCTCCCCCAACCCAGGCCTTCCACCATAGCCATACTGGCATTAGGTGTAAAGGCTCGGAGTATGTTATTATATTTTCAAATTCATTATAACATATTTAGTGATTTCAGGGCTATAGGTGGAACTGATAATATATTTTAGTATTATTGGTTAGGGAAAGTATAATTGAATAGAGCTGAGCAGATAAAGC
>JBNJHL010000115.1:0-7969 GCA_051748445.1 Bacillota bacterium | reverse complement strand
CACCTGTAGGAAGTTTCGGTAATCCGCTGAAGGGGAGAATAAACTCTCCCGCTTCCCTGAAGCCGGTATCGATCCCAACAGCAATACCGATATCCTCCCAGGGCTGATCACCTTGAATAGCAAGCTCATCAAGATCAAGCTCCAGTGAAAGATAGAGAAAAGCTTCATCGACCCCGGTCTTAATCGATTTAATCTTACCTGAGGACAATTTTTTATCGTTCAGCGGAGCAAATGCTTCTGGTTCGCTGCTGGAAAACCAGGAAGTGTAGAGCTGTTCCTCACTCCTAACTGCCGGTTCCACTGCCACTAAACCGTAATTCTGCTCGGGGCACATGGCATTTTTCCATAAGACCTGTCTTTCCCAGGGCACCATGAAAGGCTCGGTATTCCAGGTTTTCTTGGCCCATTCATCGGTCCACTCAAAAATAACTCCGCCGGCATAGCCTTCATCTGCTATTGAACGCATCATGCGCACCGTCATTTCACCCTGGTCTGTTTCGTCTAAACCACCGTGGTGCAAACCATCCGGGCTCAAATGAGAGGTATTTAAAGAAGTAGAAATACCAAACTCGGCCACCAGGGCCGGGTAAGGGGGATGAATCTTCATGAACTGGTTAAGGTATCCTTTATACCTGAAAACGCCTTCTTCATCTTCATACTCTGCAAAAGCCGGCTCGTTGTTCATGAAATCAGGATAGTTCGGATAGATGTGGTACGCCCCGAAAAAACCGGAGAGGTTGGCGGGCCCTGCTGTAAAATATTGGGATCGACCGCCTCCCGGACATTATAGCCGGGAGTACCGTCTTCTTCATATTCCGTTTTATGATCAAGCGGATCAAGGGTAGGCCAGCTAACAAAGCCGACCGGATACTGCCAGCCATATGCAGCATGACTGTAAGACATTGTGTAGTCGCACATTTCAGCCAGCCAGGTTTCGGTGGGAGATGATTCTCCGGCGGACGCAATTACATAATCCCCGTCATGGCCATCGCGCCCGGGATTTGCCCCGTCAGTTGACTCCACTTCTTCCGGCTCAAGCTCTCTGCCGATCAGCACTGCCAGCAGGTAGGGCGATATATCTACCGAATAATTGCCGTAAGCGCGGTAAGGCCGATTTGGAATATCAGCATTGCCGTGCAGGGCATCAATGACCAGATCTATTTCAGCTAAATATGTTTCAAGATAATCTTGATCATAGAAATTTAATTCCGGAACATCATCTTGCGGCCAGATCTCCTGGATTAACCAGATTGTTTCATTGCCGGGCTCAGAGTTGTATTCTGCCAAAACATTGTAAAAGGCGGGATCAAGCAGGGTGTATAAACGAACCGTATTGGCATTCAGCGCCGCTATGTCATCCAGCCAGCCGCGGTATAGCTCGCGGTCTGCCGGAAACTGGGTATACCAGTGCCCCGGCAGCGAGGTGCCAACATTTACCCCTTTAATCATTAAGTCAGACCAGCCCTCACCGTCGTAAATTTCAAAATAACGTTCCCCGGTCCGGGCAACCAGCCTGGTATCTTCAACCAGGTCATATTGTTTGCCAGGCTCAACACCTTCGTCATTGCAGCCAACCAGTATAATAGAAAACACAGATATGAATATTGTAATTAAATGTTGCCTTAAACAATTCAAAATTACAAAGCACCTGCCTACTATGCGGTGAAATGTATCAGGGGGGCAATTATCCTGGCACATTTTTCATACCACGCATTTAATATAACTATGAACAGTATAACATAGGAAGAGAGGGTCAAGGGGGGTCTCAGGGGGGGTCTTCTGACAGACTTTTTCAAAGCAGCAAGTTTACTTCCCCTGTCATAGTGACAATCTCATTAAATTATTTGGCAGATATAAATATTATCTTCTTCTATTGTTGTGGTATAATCACACTTGAGGAGGGATAACAATGTCTGTTTTGCACTTTCTGGGCAATATTCTATGGTTAATTCTCGGTGGCCTTATCGGGGCTATCTTATGGTCAATCGCCGGTCTTCTGGTCTGCCTGACCATCATTGGCATCCCCTTTGGCCTGCAGTGCTTTAAAATTGCCGGCTTTGTTCTCTGGCCTTTCGGTAGAGATGTTGAAATAGGTAGTTTTGGGGTTGGCAGCTTGATCGGCAATATCCTCTGGATCCTGCTGCTGGGGTGGGAGCTGTTCCTGACTCATCTTGCTATCGCCATAGCTTTATTCCTGACCATCATCGGCATTCCTTTTGGAATTCAAAATTTAAAACTGGCCCTTCTTGCCCTCCTGCCATTTGGCTCTAAAGTGGTGGAACGTCCCGGCATTCTTAAAGCCCCGGCTGCGAACTGATTTGCAAGGGTAGGCAGATACATAAAAAGGAATATTCATTATAAAGTCGTTTACCCTTCACTTTTTTATTGCTTTCAGGAACAGTCTGCCTCATATCCTTTTAAAGCAACCCTTTTAAACAGGGTTCCTTTTAAAAACAAAATAATATGATCTGTTTTCTTTTCCAGCACTTTGGCCAAATAGACTTTTAAATTATCCTGGTTGAAAAGCAAGTATTTTTCACGGTCACCTTTTGGCTCTTTATGATCAATAACTGTCTCAACGAATGAACATCCTCCGCAGCAGCCGCCTCCACTACTAACTATTGGCATCAACTGTTATCGCATTTTTTTGCAGACAGCCATTCTTTTAGATCAGACTCAACGGTTAATTTCAAGTTTCAAGCTCCCACCAGGATAAATCCTTATATAACTTACTAAACTCTGAACAGGCTTCATTTTGCATTTTCAGGACTGCCTTTAACCAGACATTTCATTTGTCCCTGCAAAGTCAAGATTCACACAATAAAGATCCTCCCCCGGTCAATAAAAAACAGGAGGAGGATTTACCATTATCATCAGGCTGTTTCTTTATAGGGCACCTGACCTTTTTCCTTCCAGGTGGTCAGGGCAATTACTACAACACCGATACCACAGAATAATACAATACTGCCTATTACAACAAGAGCCCACATTTCATTGGGAATATAATTGGTAAAAATCTGATGAACCATGGCCACCATAGAAGTTACAATCATGATCACAAATGGGATCATATAGTAAATAGTCGGTCGCTGCAGCATCTTTAAAAAGACTGCTGCCGCCAGCAGGGCAATACCGGCCAGGATTTGATTGGCAGCACCAAAAAGTGGCCATAGGACCATTCCGTAGCCGGTCATGGCCAGGTAAAAAATGACTGCCCAGCCCGGAAAAAGGGAAACTGTCTTATCCCTGAGGATTTCCGGCATATTAAAAGTTACAGTGCTCTCGGCAAAAGCAATCCGGGTAAAACGCATGGCCGAATCAAGAGTAGTCATAGCAAAGCTCTTAGCAACTACGGCAAAGAACGTTGCACCGACTATGGCAGGTATGCCTAAGGGAACCAGGAAAGTTCCTCCTCCTGTTGCAAAAATCGCCGGCCAGGCCGCTGCTCCCCAGGCAGCATAAGATTCAGTATAACCAGCTACTCCAAGCCCTACCACCGCAGTTAATAGGGCAATAACAGCCAGGTAGCCTTCACCAAGCATTGAACCGTAGCCAACAGGTTTTGCATCACGTTCATTTTTCAGCTGTTTTGGTGTAGTGGAGCTTCCAACAATAGAGTGCCAGCCTGATATGGCTCCACAGGCTATAGTAATCATTACAAAAGGCCAGATTGGCGGTGCACCCTCCGGAGCAAGACGGATAGCAGGAGCAGCCAGCTGGCCTCCGCCAGTTGCCGCCAGGGCTATAATCCCGATTGTAGCAGCAGTAAGAGCTATAACAAGTTGAATACCGTTAATAAAGTCACGGGGTTGCACCAGGAACCATACCGGCAGCCTGGCAGCTATAAGCATATAGCCGAGCAGAATAAAAACCCAGGTCTGGTAGGTCAGCTCAACAGGGTACCTTAGCCCTAAGGCAATGGCAGCATACATAATCACAACAGCTATAACCCCGGCCAGGTATAGATTAACATTCCATTTATTGCGGATCGTTAAACCAATAATAACTGCCAGGGGTATTTCTATCCATACCGAGTAAACTGCTGCCGGGAAAGCTGAAGCCAACACAGCAATGACGTGAACAAAAACTGCAGAAACAAGCACAAGCAGAAAGAATACAACTATATACATCAGCTGCATCGCTCGTTTTCCCAGCAAATCATTGAGAAAATCAGCTATACCGCGGCCCTGGTGCCTGAGAGATGCTGCCAGCGCACCTAAATCATGAACCGCACCGATGAAGATTGTCCCGAAAACAATCCAGAGCAAGGCAGGCAGCCAACCCCAGATAGCAGCTACAATAGGCCCGACAATAGGTGCTGCACCGGCAATTGAAGTAAAGTGATGGCCCATAACTACGGGTTTATCGGTTGGAACAAACTCAAAATCATCCTGATAGTTATAAGCGGGAGTCAAGCGATTAGGATCCAACTGCCAGATTTTATCGGACAGAAAAGTTGCGTAAAATCGATATGACAGGAAGTATAAAACAAGAGCAGCTAAAACAAAAAGTAAAGAATGCACTCACATCGCCTCCATATTTGATATTGAACATAAACCTAATCATTAGTTCACAGCCATCAAAATATTTGCAGTTTTTACCTCTTAATAAAACTGTTCCCGCTCAATGTTGGGATCTCTTTTGCTGCAAGCAGGTCAAGTCCATTTTTGTCTGTAAAAAGCCAGGCCTGGATCAGGCGGCACTGACATCCTCCTTTTGATTTTCATCAGCAGTATTTACCTGCTCAGTAATTAAACCTAACCTTTCACACAATTCATGGACGTGCTTTTGTTCGATCTCAGAAAACCTTACCTCTCCTCCAGCGTTGACTGGTTCGCCAGAGGGTAGCGAAAGCAAGCTTGAACGCACTCTTTTCGTCGAAGAAGCGAGGTATAACCTTACTTCGTCTTTTCTCTTCACCAAAGCTGCGCTCAATAAGATTGTTTGTGCGCACATACTTGCGATGCACCGCAGGCAGTTTAAGGTGGGCTCTATATGGCCCAGGCACATAGAATCCCTTAACTCATTAATCGCTTCACAAATACGCTCAGTTGGTGGTATGCTTGTCATAAGGTCTGGGTTCCCAACTGCCCTTTCCAGGGGGCGGTGGTTTTATGTTCCTATTACCACCTTTGACGCCCAGGCCTTTATTTCCTTTTTACAGATATTATAGGACATTATCATTTCCCTGCGTATGGCTAAAGGCATGATTAATACAATAGATTATATATTTAACAATGCTTCAAAAATAGACATACCACTCCTGCTCATGCACAGCAGTGTAGACAGGATTACATATCACCAGGGATCTGAAGAAATAGCAACAAGGGTCTCTTCAGAATGCACATTAAAAATCTGGGACAGTTTATACCACGAGTTACACAACGAACCTGAGAAGGATCAGGTTTTTAGCTGCCTGCTTGATTGTCTTAACAAACATCAGCAGAATTAAACTAAAACCCGCTAATTCCTCAGAATTCACTGCTGAGCCAAGGATCAAACAATACATTTTAGACTCAGTAGTTATAAAAGCCGACAATTGTGACATGCTTTTTATATTTGATTTGTAAAAAAAGGAATACGCGCTGGAATAAGTTTGATCTCCAGGGGTGGCTTGGGTCCTTTTTCTCCATCCACAACCAGGGGTAGGTTATTGGCATAGGTAAGGTGCATAATCTTCCCGGTAAAATTGATTGTGCCCGGAAGTTCAGGGGTTCCACCTTGCAAAAAGCACTTCAATATTTTTAAAACCTGCACAGGAGTTAGATCCTTTTTGATCCCTAAAAAGTGCAGTTTGCTATCATTAAGAACCGCTTCCGGAGCAGGATTAAACAAACCGCCTACCCTGCTGCCATTTAATATCAGAAACAGGTAAACTTTTTCTTCCAAGACCTCCCCGTTTACTGCAATATGCAAAACGAATGGTCGATAAGTGAAAAGCCTTAACAAGGCATGCAGGTAATAAGCGGTTTTCCCAAGCAAACGCTTAAAAACCCCCGGCGTTAAGCAGGAAACATCGCTAAATAATCCACTGGCAACCACATTAACAAAAAAGTGCTCATTAACCTGGCCAATATCTAACCAGCATAAGTTGCCATTCTTAATGACATCTATTACATCACCAGTATCGCTCCCTTTATTGTAAAGCTGGCGGTACAGGTCATTGGCAGTTCCCCAGGGCAGCACTGCCAAAGGCGGAGGTTTTTCAACATTATGATTTATCAACTGCTCAACAACACTATTGACACTGCCATCTCCCCCGGCCACAATTAGTACGCTATAGCTATCAAGTGAATATATAACTCCGGCAAACTTTTCCGTGTCAACTGACTCCACATGGTACCCTTTCTTCTCTATTAAACGGCAGAGCATCTTCCGGGAATAGTCAATTTTGAAATAACCCGCTCTCTCGTTATAGATTAAAAGCACTTTCTTTCTCATCAAAAAAACCTCGGTCAGAGCAGCATGCCAGGTCGGCACATTGCCGGTATTCTAATCGCTTAAATTTTGCTCGTCTTCATATTTGGAAGGACATTTCACCAATAAGCGCTCGGCCTGAAAATAATTATCCTTAACGCTTCCTATAACCACTACACTATCCGCTCGCTCAAAATCGGTCGGTTTTGCTCCTTCGTAATGAACTGGCATATGAGTTCCCTCATCATCTACAAGTTGAAAAACCAGGTCTCCACCGACCGCATCATAGCCGGCTTTTTCTCCGACCAGTTGACCGGAAACCTGGACAATTCCAGACGCATTTGCCGCTTCGGCAAAGGTCACATAAGGGTTTAGTGCTGAACTGAATGTATAAAACGCAAATGCAGCGAATATGGCGATTACAGCCAGTGCTATTACAACCTTAGTTTTCATTATTATTTTCTCCTGTTTAAAGATTATACCCTGTAAGTAAGCAAAAAAAAGACAGGTTTTCATATTCACTCAAGCGATCAATGGTTAATCTAAGGGGAAAGGCAACCCATCAATCGACCTCTATCATGGACATAGTCAATTAGCCGGCCTTCTGCCCTGACCTGCACTTTACCAGTGCTGGGACGGAACAATCCACAGATAATGCACAGGAGGGTGGACTTTCCAGATCCATTGGGACCTGCAACCAGGTAGCTTTACGCAGCTTTGAAAACAGCACTAATTTTTTCAAAAACAGGTTTCCATTATAATACTTACTTACCTCGTCCAGCTTAATTTTATATTCTGTCATCAGAACCACCCGCCTTTCCGGCTGTCTCGGCAAAACGCCTCCAGGCTGCTATGAATATTCCAGCCATAATTAACACAGTACCGGCGGCAAGAACAGAAATAAAAGGTTTGCGGCTGAGCTCTACAAACAACACTTCCCGGACTCCGAAGTCCTCATAAGGTGAAATAAAACGCAGGTGGACGCTGCCAGCATCCGGGTCAAAATGTTCCAGCATGACCCTCCCGCCATCCGGGGTAGCTTCCAGCTGAGATTCCCACTGATTATCTTCCTGATAAGTTACAGGCATCAGGCTGTACTCTTCTCCCGCGTAGGAAATATTCAACCGGGCACCTACCTCCAGTTCTTCCCCGTGGTTTGGTATTTCAAACCCGGCAAAATAAACTTCCATATTTCTTACATTGTAGCGATTTCCAACCTTAAAGTCCAGCACCATGCCCTGCCTTCGCTGCTGTACTTCAAGTGGACTCAGGTAAAGATCTCCCCACCAGAATCGCCTGATAAATGGTTCACGCATCAGCCGTTCTTCCCGACCCGCGGTATACATTTGCAAATGAGCTGTAAAATGTTCTCTACCCTGCTCTATGTCCAGTTGGAATATATCCCTGTCCTGACCGGTATAATCGCAAGATTCACACTGATCACCTGACTGGTGTCCTTCATTCTGCTCGTCAATCCTTTGCACATAGCTTACCTGGTAGCCAAGAGCCTGGCTGCTGCCGCCTTCGCTCAGGCTGACTACCTCATTGCTGG
>JBNJHL010000114.1:0-8136 GCA_051748445.1 Bacillota bacterium | reverse complement strand
TTTGGGAGGCAATCCGGTCCATACTCGCTTCCCTCCGGAACCTAATGGTTACTTGCATATTGGCCATGCCAAGGCGATTCTGCTCAATTATTTTATTGCCAAAGATTTTCAGGGCAAGTTTAACCTTCGTTTTGATGATACCAATCCGATTAAAGAGGAACAGGAATTTGTTGATTCGATTATTGATGATATCCGCTGGCTTGGCGCGGATTGGGAAGATCGCCTGTTTTTCAGTTCCGACTACTTTGATGTTAAATATAAGTTTGCCTGCCGCTTGATAGAAGCCGGCATGGCTTATGTCTGTGATTTGAATCAGGACGAGATCAGGGAATATCGTGGAACCCTGACCGAGCCAGGCACTGAAAGCCCCTATCGTAATCGTTCAGTGGAAGAAAACCTTGAATTATTTGAACAGATGCGTAAGGGAGAATTCCCCACGGGCAGCCGGGTATTACGGGCAAAAATTGATATGTCTTCCGGCAACCTGAACATGCGCGATCCGGTTATTTACCGTATTTTACATGCTGATCATCACCGCACCGGTGATAAATGGTGTATTTACCCGATGTACGATTTTGATCACCCATTTTCAGACTGCCTGGAGGGGATCACCCACTCTCTTTGTTCAATTGAATATACCGACCACCGCCCTCTTTATGACTGGATTGCCGATCGTGCAGTAGAGCTGGTGCCGGAAGTGGTAAAATATCGTTCCCGCCAGACAGAATTTGCCCGCCTTAACATGACTCATACTGTTATGAGCAAGCGTAAGCTGCGCCGCCTGGTTGAAGAGAAGCATGTCTCCGGGTGGGATGACCCCCGCATGCCGACCATCGCCGGTTTACGCAGAAGAGGGGTAACCCCGCAGGCGATTGCGGATTTTCAGGAAAGGGTTGGGGTGTCGCGGGCGGAAAGTACCGTAGACCTGGCCCTGTTGGAGCACTGCATTCGCCAGGAGCTTGAATCTACAGCCCCACGTCTGATGGCTGTTCTTGATCCGGTCAGGGTAGTCATAACCAACTGGCCGGAAGATAAGACCGAGATGTGCGAAATGGAAAATTTGCCGGGCAATGAAAGTGCAGGTAAGCGTGAGGTGCCCTTTAACAGGGAGATATATATTGAACGTGATGATTTTATGGAAGACCCGCCGAAAAAATTTCACCGCCTCAGCCCGGGTAAAGAAGTCCGCCTTAAGGGTGCTTATGTAATCTGCTGTGAAGAGGTAATTAAAGATGATCAAGGCAATATCACCGAGCTGCGTTGTACTTATGATCCTCAGACACGGAGTGGATCCGATATAAGCGGCAAAAAAATTAAAGGGGTAATACACTGGGTATCTGTAGAGCATGCAGCGACCATTAAAGTCAATTTGTACGATACCCTATTTACAGTGGAAAACCCAGAAGAAGATAGTGAACAGGATTTTACCAGCCATATCAATCCGCAATCGCTTATAGTCTGTGAAAACGTACCGGCTGAACCGGCAGTAGCCCAGGCTAAGCCCGGAAGCCGCTTCCAGTTTTTACGCAAAGCTTATTTTTATTACGACCCGCAGTCATCAGCAGATGGGAAGCCGGTCTTCAACCGCATTGTGCAGCTAAAAGACAGCTGGGCGAAAATGAAGAAAAAGTAAAATAGGAGAGGAGAATAGTGTAACTTGCTTAGGCAGCCAGAATGGCTAAAAGTAAAAGCAGCATCGCCGGAAAAAATTGAGTTTGTTGAAAAAATCCTTCAACAAGAAAAGCTGGAAACTGTATGTGAAAACGCAAACTGTCCTAATATTTTTGAGTGTTTTTCAAAACAAACTGCAACCTTTATGATACTAGGGAATATATGCACCAGAAACTGCCGTTTCTGTGCGGTTAATAATGGCAAGCCAGGTCCTGTAAACTTAGAAGAGCCTGACCATTTGGCCAGTGCTGTAAAAAGACTTGGCCTTGATTATGTTGTTATGACTTCTGTTACAAGAGATGATTTGCCTGATGGAGGAGCAGAACATTTTGCTGAATGCGTGAAAGCAATCAGAAAATTTAATCATAATGTGCTAATAGAAGCATTGATTCCAGACCTCAAAGGTTCCATTGATGCTTTAAATGTTATAGCTAATGCTTCTCCTAATGTAATTAATCATAATATAGAAACTGTACCAAGGCTTTATCATGTTGCCAGGCAAGATGCAAACTATCATAGATCCTTAATAATAATTAAGAATGCTAAGATACTGAACCCCTCCATAATTACAAAATCTGGAATAATGCTCGGTCTTGGAGAGACTAAAGAAGAAATCCTTTCAACAATGCGCCAGATAAGGAGCGCTGGTTGCGATATTTTAACTTTAGGGCAGTACTTGTCGCCCTCAAAACAACACTTAAAGATAGAGCGTTACGTAGAACCTGATGAGTTCGAGCAGCTTAAACAAGAGGGTTTAAAAATGGGTTTTTCAACAATATCGGCAGGTCCACTTGTTCGCAGTTCTTATAAAGCAAAAGACTTCTTTTATAAAGCGTCAGCTATCCAATAAATGTAGTTACTAGTTAAATATTATGTTATTGTGAGCTATTAGCCGGGAGAGAAATACTATGGAAGTAATTGATTTGGGACAATGTGAATACAAATCTGCTATGAAGTTACAGAGACATTATGTAACCAAGCGCCAACAGGAGGAAATTAAGGACCAATTATTAATGGTTGAGCATCCACCAGTAATTACTATGGGGGCAACTGCCGAAAAGAAGAATATCCTTGTGAGTAATGAGAAATTAGAGAGAGAAGGCATATCAGTTATTGAGGCTGATAGGGGAGGCGATGTTACTTATCATGGTCCAGGACAGCAGATAGCATATCCTATAATCGATCTTTTATCCTATGATAATGATGTTCTAAAATATATTCGCTTACTGGAAGAAGTATTGATAAGTGTTTTGTTTAGATTCGGTTTAGAAGCTCATCGAATGAATAACTATACAGGAGTATGGATAGGAAAATCTAAAATTGCAGCGATAGGTATTGCTGTATCAAAAATGGTAACTATGCATGGCCTTGCTTTAAATGTTAATCCAAATATGAAGCATTTTTCTTATATCATCCCATGTGGCATAAGTGAGTACCCTATAACTTCCATGACAGAATTATTAAAAAAACCTGTTAACCAGGAGGCAGTTAAATGCCAAATGATTAAATCGTTAATAGAAGCATTTGATCATAATTCTAAAAGCAGTAAGCAAGGCAAGCAGTGGAATGGGGTGCCCGCTTACCCCTCGTTAGCGTAACAGGTATCCCGTTCCACTGTGTTTTAGCGTAACAGGTGTTCCTTTCCACTGCTTACCAACTAAATAAACTATCTAAATTATAAATTCCCCGTTTTTCTGGATTAGCTTGCTGTCCAGGTAGATTTTGCCGTTTTTGCGAAGGTCTTTTACCATATCCCAGTGGACTGCGGACTCGTTAATTCCACCGCCTTCAGGATAAGCTCGTCCTAAGGCCAGGTGAACGGTGCCTCCGATTTTTTCATCAAAGAGGATGTCTTTGCTGAATTTGGTAATGCCATAGTTGGTGCCTATTCCGAATTCGCCAATTCGTTTTGCGCCATCATCAGTCTCAATCACTTTTTGCAGCAAAGCTTCATTTTTATCGGCATTCGCTTTTATAACCTTTCCTTTCTTAAACTGCAGGCGGACATTGTTGACTTCCCGGCCCTGGTAAATGGCAGGAAAATCATAGCTGATATAACCTTCTGCTGAATCATCAACGGGAGCATAAAAAACCTCACCATCCGGCATGTTGTGGCTGCCGTCGCAGATATTGCCGGTCCTGCCGGCCAGGTTAAACTTCAGGTCAGTATTATCTCCTACCAGGTGTACTTCTTCACCCTGGTCAAAAACTTCTTTAATCTTTTCCAAAAATTCTGCCTGTGCAGACCAATCTATATTTGTTGCCCTGAAAACAAAATCTTCGTACTCATCCAGGGACATCTCTGCTTCCTGGGCCAGGGCCTGGGTGGGGAAGTTGCAAAGGGTCCAGCGCAGATTGCCGGATATAACCCACTCCTGGATTGGCTGCATTGTTTTCATGCGTCTGGTCATGCGGTCAGGCTCTACACTGCTTAACTCTTTCATATTACCAGGTGCTCTAACATTTATTAAAACATCTGCTTTTTTGTAAATGAGCTCTTCTATCTCGAGCAGGGTATCTAGCTGTTCATTGTTGGCATTTTTAAAGTAAAGCGGTTGCAGGGTTGAAAAAGTCAACTTGAGCAGGGGGAAAGCGCCCAGTGCTAAGATTTTCTGGTAGAGGGTTTCCACCAGGGGTTTGCCCAGCTCAGTTGAAGCAATTAACACAGTTTCCTTTGGCTGAACCCGGGTGGAGTGGTTGATCAGTATATCTGCCAGTTCCTCTATTCGAGTGTCGCGCATATAATCATCCTTTCATTAATTATTTCAGCATAGTATAAATTGTTTATTAAATATTCGCTATTTTCCTGGTGAATCCTTTTTGTAGTTCGGTAATGCTTTTTAAATATCTTGAATTAATCAGGTGTCAATCTTTTCAGCCGTGCTTCTTTTCGATATACTAAGATTGTAGATTTAGCAAAGGGGGAGGAAAATGGAAAAAGTAACAGTAAGGCAAATTGTTGCTGATGCAGAAAAATTTGCTGATCAAGAGGTAACAGTTAACGGTTGGATCAGGAATAACCGTGATCAAAAAGTCTTTGGTTTTATTGCCCTCAATGACGGGACTCATTTTAACACCCTGCAGATTGTTTACGAAAAAGATAAATTACCCAACTTTGAGCAGGTGGCCGGGCTGGGCGTTGGTTCGGCAATAACTGCCAGCGGCACCCTGGTTCTTACGCCTGAAGCAAGGCAGCCTTTTGAAATGAAGGCAAGCCAGGTTGAGCTGGAGGGTTCATCTTCGGAAGATTACCCGATTCAGCCCAAGAGGCATAGCAGGGAATTTTTAAGAGAAATGGCTCACCTGCGGCCGAGAACCAACCTTTTTAATGCTGTATTCAGAGTTCGTTCACTGCTTGCTTTTGCCATTCACCAATTTTTTCATGAAAAAGGTTTTATTTACCTGCACTCTCCAATTTTAACCGCTAATGATGCCGAGGGAGCCGGTGAACTATTCAGGGTTACTACCCTTGATCCCAAAAACCCACCACTGACCGAGGATGGCCGGGTTGATTACTGCCAGGACTTTTTCGGCAGGAGAGCTAACCTGACTGTCAGCGGACAGCTTGAAGCGGAGGCTTACGCCCTTGCTTTTAAAGAAGTCTACACCTTCGGGCCGACTTTCAGGGCGGAAAACTCTAATACTCCCCGCCATGCAGCGGAATTTTGGATGATAGAACCGGAAATTGCCTTTGCTGACTTAAATGACAATATGGACCTGGCGGAAGAAATGACTAAGTATTTGATTAACTACCTTCTGGATAAAGCTGAAACCGAGATGTCCTTCTTTAACCAGTTTGTTGATAAGGGTTTAAAAGAGCGGTTGGAAAAAATTGCCGGGGCTGAATTTGCTCGCATCAGCTACACTGAGGCGATTGCCGTCCTTGAAAAGGCAAAAGAAAAATTTGAATATCCCGTTGATTGGGGAAAAGACCTGCAAACCGAGCACGAACGCTACCTGACTGAAAAGGTTTATCACAAACCAGTATTTGTTACAGATTACCCTAAAGAGATCAAGGCTTTCTACATGCGCGTAAACGATGATCAAAAGACAGTAGCAGCAATGGATCTACTGGTGCCGGGAGTGGGGGAAATAATCGGCGGAAGTCAGCGTGAGGAAAGAGAAGCAGTCCTGCTGGCCAGGATGGCTGATTTCAATATTAAACCTTCGGACTTGCAGTGGTACCTTGACCTGCGTAAATATGGCGGGGTCAGGCATGCTGGTTTTGGATTGGGCCTTGAAAGGGCGATCATGTATTTAACCGGGGTCAGCAATATCCGGGATGTGATTCCCTTCCCCCGTACGGTTAATTACTGTGAATTTTAAAGCACAGGGAATTTTGTCATAATGTCTTGATTAGTTTCATGGCAGCATAATAATCATATTTGCAGGGATATTGACATAGCCAATTGAATTTAATAGCGGCAGGTAATAAATACCCGGAAGTTTATAAGTAATATATTGCAGGAAGGTTACTATGACTACAATTAAAGATATTGCCAGGAGGGCTAATGTTTCCGATGCCACGGTTTCCCGGGTAATTAATAATTCGCCGAATGTTAAACTCCAGACCAGGGAAAAAGTGCAAAGGGCAATAAAAGATCTTAACTATTACCCGAACAGCCTGGCCCGGGGGATGAGAAGCAAGAAAACCAACAGTATCGGGCTGCTGCTGGCTGATATTACAAACCCATTTTATGCTGAAACAGCGAAGACAATTATTGAAAGAGCCGGCAAACACAGCTATACTGTTATCCTCTGTCCAACCAATAATGATATCAGTGAGCAAAAAAAATATATTGATGTATTGCTCCAAAGAAAAGTTGATGGTTTTATTTTTGCCTCGGTACATTGGGATGATTCTTCCCTGGACGCCGTCATGGAAGCAGGTGTGCCTTATGTTCTTTATAACCGGAAAACATCAGCCTATAAAAAATCAAACTATGTGGTGCTTGATAACGAATTGGGCGCTTACATGGCTGTAGAGCACCTCTATAAGCTTGGTCACCGTAGAATCGCCTTGATTCGTGGGCCTCATACTTTTTCCACAGGAAAAGAAAGAAGTAATGGCTACCTTAAAGCCTTAAAGGAATTTGGCCTGCCTCATAATGAAGAATTGATCGTCCAGGGCAAATACAGTGAAAAAGAGTCTTACGATTCGGCAATGAAACTCTTTAATAGTAATAATCCACCTACCGCAGTTTTTGCTTCCAACGATCTAATGGCCCTGAGTGTATATGATGCTGCCTTGTCATGTGGGCTCTCCGTGCCTCGAGATATTGCGCTGGTTGGCTTTGATGACATCGAAATAGCATCACACAGGGCTATTGAGTTAACAACAGTATCTCAGAACCGCAATATGATGGCGGAAATAGCATTTGACACTTTGCGAAAAATTATTGAAAATGAGCCTTTTCAGCAGCCGGTTCAGGCAGTTCTCAAGCCCATGCTGACAGTAAGAAAAACATGTGGCAGCCAGATGAAAAAAATATAGCTGACAGGCAGGAATATTTGTAATTATGTAGAATGTTGAAATTAGACAAAATGTAAACGATTACACAATAACATCTAATTATACGAATGCCTGCCCGTACACGGATAAAGATGCAAAGAATGATTAATGTTATAGGACCTTTTGTTAGTTGTATAGTACAAGTGAATACATATTTATCTGGCAGATTTACAGGGGAAATTTTACATGTTAAACCGGAGGCATTGATGATTAAGGTGCTATTTAGGAGTGTTCTAAAAGATTATGTGCCGGAAAAAACTGAGCAGGTTATGCTGGGTTATGAACATGGTTTAACTGTCAGGACTATTCTTGAGCAATACGGGTTGCAAACGGGACATATTGGATTGGTGCTGATTGATCAGCGGTTAAGTGATTTGGATTGCCCAATTCGTGATGGTGCCATTGTGGAACTATATCCCATTTTTGGAGGAGGCTGAACATGAGCTTTGCCGGGAAAATTTTAAAAGTTAATTTATCAAGCAGGGAAATTAAGGTTGAAGAGCAGCCGGAAAGTTTTTACCGCCGTTACCAGGGCGGACATGGAGTTGGCCTATATTATCTTTTAAAGGAATCAAGGCAGAATGTTGAGGCCCTGGATCCGGAGAACCCCCTGGTTTTCGCCCCTGGTTTGTTGACAGGATTAAGGGTTCCGGCAGTGCCCCGCTACATTGTTATGGGCAAATCACCACTGACCGGTGCACTGGGGAAATCAGAAGCAGGCGGTTACTGGGGGCCAGAATTGAAAAAAGCCGGTTTTGATGCCATAGTAATAAACGGTTCTTCTGATACACCGGTCTATCTTTCAATCCAGGATAACCAGGTTAAAATTAAGGACGCCTCTCATCTCTGGGGATTGGAGACCGGCCCTGTCCAGGAAAAGCTCAGGGAAGAGCTGGGGGACAAAGGTATACAGGTGGCGCAGATCGGTCCGGCCGGAGAAAATGGTGTGCTTT
>JBNJHL010000113.1:0-8147 GCA_051748445.1 Bacillota bacterium | reverse complement strand
GATTTCGAACCCGGCCAATTCGTCCTGGTTGAAACAGATCCGGAAATTGAAATGTACCGCGCTTACACGATTTCCGGTTCCTCCAGCGATCAATCTGAAGTATCCATTACCATCAAACTTCTAAATGACGGCTATGGAACTAACTTACTATTTAATAACCTGGTTGAGAGGACCGAAATAAAGCTCAAGGGACCTCTCGGTAATGAACTGAAGGTTGACCCTCAGGGCAAAGAGCTACTCTTTTTGGCTAATGGTATCGGGATTACCCCCTTTGTTTCTACTGTTCAAAGCTTCTTCGAGAGGAAAGATAAAGGTTTTGAAGGTAAAGCCACTTTGCTTTACGGGGCCCGCTACGAAGAAGATCTGGTCTACGATGACTACTTAACAAATGCAGCAGAGAATAACGAGCACTTTAATTACCACAGACTTTTGTCAAAGCCACGCACAGATAACTACCGCAAGGGATATGTGACTGAACTATTAGAAGAGCTTGATCCGCCAGATTATACCAAAGTCTATATTTGCGGCACCGCTGAAATGGCTACAGATGCCAGAGAAATCCTGGTGAGTAAAGGGATAACTGAGGATAATATCTATTACGAATGCTTTCTCTAAAGGAGGCTGAAACAATGCAAGTAACAGAAGAGAACAGGAAGAAAATTGTCAACCGTTTTTCCCGACTGGAAGGCCAGGTCCGCGCAGTACGACGGATGATCGAAGATGGGGAAGACTGCGAGAAAATTGTAACCCTGCTCAGTGCTGTACATTCAGCACTGGAAGGCGTAACCAAGTTGGTTGTGGTCGATTTTTTCAGGGAATGCCTTACTGAAGCGCGTGAAAACGACAAAGATCAGGAAGAAGCGGTTGACAGATTCGTTGACTTATTGCTCAGCACAAAAATGTAAGACAGGGGGACGTTTCATCTGTCATATCTTAGATGACACAAGAATAAAAATACGATTAATCCTGCCTTTGATATGACAGATGAAACGTCCCCCTGTCTTATAAGTGTGCATTGGCTTGTATTAAGGACATCAAAATATTATACTATCATAAAGCGTCTTTATCAAATGAGAGGAGATGATTAATTGTTTAATGAAAAAAACTACAACACTATTAAAATTGTTGTTGCTGCTACCTATCTGTTTATGATCATCATGAATGGCCTGGCCAACTCTGTTCCCATAAACGGAGTAACAACCGGGGAAGTATCTGATTCATATCCGGACCTTTTTGCTCCCGCCTCCATAACTTTTGCCATCTGGGGCATAATCTATCTGCTGCTGGCTGCCTATACCCTTTACCAGTTTGGATTTTTCAGACAGAACAGAGGCATCAGCAGGGCAGAGCTTTTTAGCACAATTGGTATTTACTTTTCCATATCTTCCATCGCTAACGGCTTATGGATTTTAGCCTGGCATTATGACGCGATTGGCCTCTCTCTACTATTAATGCTTGTAGTGCTTATCAACCTGATTATGATTGGCAACCGCCTAAGCAGGGAAGAGTTTAGTTTGCAGGAAAAGCTATTGATCCGGCTGCCTTTCAGCATATATTTTGGCTGGATTACCGTTGCCACAATCGCTAATGTAACCACTTATCTGGTAAGTATAGGTTGGGGTGGCTTTGGCATCTCGGAACAAATTTGGACAATATTTGTTCTTTTTGCTGGTGTGGTCATCGCCGGAGCCAGGATGATCAGAGACAGGGATGTAGCCTACGGGCTGGTTATTGTCTGGGCTTATATCGGGATCTGGGTTAAACATGCTTCGGCCAGTGAATTTGCAGGCCAGTATCCTGCTGTTATTTCAGCTGTAACCGTTTGTATTCTTTTACTTCTGGTTGCCGAAGCATATTTGCTCTACCCAAGATTCAGAAAGAATACTATGATAAATATACAAAGTTAAAAAAGGTTATATCGTGTAATGTGATTTCGAAACAAATACAAAGCCGGGTATGCAACAAATAAATGCATGCCCGGCTTTTCAGGACATGATTGATATGACCTTCCAACTATCCATCAACAGCTATTCCTTATTAAGATACTGCTCAGTAAGTTCTTTTTTCAGGTACTCAAAAGCATCATCTACTGTATCACAGTAGCGAACCAGGTCCCGATCTTTCTGACAAATCACCCCGTACCTAACCATGTTATCCAGGTTGATAATTTGATTCCAGTATTCTGAACCATAGATAATAATTGGTAACTTCTTTTTAATCTTCCCCGTCTGCACCAGGGTTAAAAGTTCAAACAGTTCGTCCAAAGTACCAAAACCACCGGGAAAAATGATCAGGGCTTTGGCCAGGTAAACAAACCAGAATTTGCGCATAAAAAAATAATGAAAATCAAAGTTTAATTCCGGTGTAATATATGGGTTTGAGGTTTGTTCAAAAGGCAGACTAATATTTAATCCTGCGGCAAGACCTTTGGCTTCTTTAGCCCCTTTACTGGCTGCTTCCATCATTCCAGGTCCACCCCCGGAACAAACCACGAAACGATAAACAGAATCAAGAGATTTAGACCACTCCGTTAACCGCCGAGCCAGTTCTAGGGCATCCTCATAGTAATGGGCTAAGAAAACCTGATCTTTCGCTTTATTTAGTTTTATCTGTAAATCTGGAGTTACGGTACCACCAGATTTTTCGATCTCTTTTTCCACCTCAGCCAATTCTTTTTTGGCATCCTGCAAATTTTTGGTTCGGGCCGAACCGTAAAATACGATAGTATCGTACACCTTCTGCTCCCTAAAACGCTGCAGCGGTTCATAATACTCAGATAGAATCCTGATACCCCTGGCATCATCACTATTTAAGAAATCATTATTTTTATAAGCTTTTACCGGCTCTGTTTTTTTATTATCCATGCTGCCTCCTTAACCAATTCACTTTTTAAAAAACTGCCGTCTTTTGGGCTCCTGCAATATGATATAAAAATTTAGACTGTATTATACAACTGCTGGCTACTTCCAGTTTAAAACTTCTGGATTGATTATGTTATCAGGCTTTTTACCATTAAGCACTGCAGCTATACTCTCGGCTGACATCCTAGACATCTCAGTTCTGGCTTCTAAGGTAGCACTGCCGATATGAGGCAGCAGGGTTACATTGTCAAGATCAGTTAAGCCCGGAGCCGTTTGCGGCTCATGTTCAAAAACATCCAGGGCTGCGCCGGCAATATTTCCCGCTCTTAAAGATTCCACCAGGCTTTTTTCATCAATATGCGCTCCCCGGGCAGTATTGATCAGGTAAGTGCCCACCTTCATCATACTCAGGCGCCTGCTGTCAATCAAATGATGGACTTCCCTGCTGTAAGGCAGGTGAAGGCTGATAAAATCAGAGCTTTTAATCAGATCATCAAGAGACAAATATTCTGCCCCCAGGGGGGAGGTTATTTCTTCGGGCAGTGATTTACGATTATGGTAAACAATTTTCAAACCAAAACCGCGAGCTCTTTTGGCAACGGCCCGGCCAATCCGGCCCATTCCAATAATTCCTAAAGTTTTACCGTTCAAGGCAGTGCCGGTAAAAAGCAGGGGATCCCAGCCATTAAATTTTCCTTCACGCAGGTATTGATCTGCCTGGACCAGGTGGCGGGCTGCTGCAAGCAGCAAAGCCATGGCCAGGTCGGCAGTAGCTTCCGTTAACACCCCTGGGGTATTGGTTACGGCAATTCCACGCTTTGTGCAGGCTTTAAGATCTATATTATCCGTGCCTGCAGCCAGGTTTGCCACTATTTTCAATGCAGGAGCCAGATCGAGCAGGTCGGCATCAATACGATCATTTAACATGGAAAGAACTGCATCGGTTCCCCTGATTGCCTCTTCAAACTCGGAACGCATGATCGGTCTATCCTGGTCATGCACCCGGCAATTGAAGTTATTATTCTGTAAAATTTTCATGCCCTCTTCAGGTATAACCCTGGTTACAAGAACTTCTCCTGACATACACAAACCCTCCTGAAAAAATTATATCATAAAGACACCGGAGGAATCATTTTAACGCCCAGGCAGCAGCTACCTGATTTCGACCGGCTTCTTTTGCGTAGTATAAAGCTTTGTCGGCAGCGGCGATAAGCTCTTCTACTGAAGTTTCAGCGTTCGGCACATGGCAGGCCGCCCCAATACTCATGGTAACATGGTTACTTGTTGTGGAACCTTCATGCTTAACCTTTAATGATTCAATATTTCCCCTGATTTGTTCTGCCAGATTGATCGCTGCTTCACAGTCAACAGCAGGTAGAACCAGGGTAAACTCTTCGCCCCCAAAACGGGCGGTCAAATCACCGCTTCTACGGCTGTACCCGGCCAGCACAGCTGCCACCTTTTTAAGACAATCATCTCCAGCCTGGTGACCGTAAACATCGTTATAGTTTTTAAAGTAATCGATGTCACACATTAGCAAGGAAAGCGGCCTTTGTTCACGCCTCATTCTATTCCATTCCTGAACCAGATGCTCTTCAAGCTTTCTACGGTTGGCAATACCGGTAAGACCATCAGTATCAGACAAACCTTTTATCACCTGGTAGTGCCTGGCATTTTCAATAGCCAGGCCGCAAATATTTATAATTTTACTTGAAAGCTTCTCGTATTGTTCAAGATGTTGGGGTTGATCTACCTCGATAATGTCCAGGTAGCCTAAAAGACCACCGCTACCCTGAATTTCTAGAGTGAAACTATCATTCTTACTCATTGCTGGAGAACTTGCTGTGTCACCAGTTGATATTGACCTGTAAATAACTTCACTCGGTGCAAAAAGCATGGTAAACATGTCTTTAATGTTTTGAACTACCGACTCTTCGTATCTCACCAGGGTTAGGGTGCTGAGTAAGTCCAAAGCCATGTTAAAATCAGCTAACTCCTTTTGCCTGTCAGCAAGCTCAGTCTTTTTTACACTTCGCATACTCTCAACCCTGGACTTTAAAACCGTATTGCTTAACAAAAGCTCTAAATAATCAAGTCCAACTTTTATAGAGTCATAAGGCCTTTCAACGTAACTGGCAAATTCAGCCAGTTTTGCTTCTGCGGAAGGATTAACCCCGGTATCAAGCAGCAAGATTGCCCGGGCAGTATCCTTAAAAAACAAAGCTGCTGAATTCTGCGGTTCAAACCCCCACCCGGTTAATATGCTTCTCCAGTTTTCAAGCCAGCCGGGTGTAACCAGGTAAAAACCTTTTTGAATATAATATTCTGCCAGATCAGGATTGATAATAAGATGATAACACTGTTTGAAGTCGTAACTGTAGAAACGGTTGCTAATACATGTTTTTTCAGACAACCCGGTTATACCCCCGCAGCATACTACATGCAGCTCCTGGTAACCTTTTAGATCGGGCAGTTTTTTTTGCAGCTGGGACCATTCAACAGGCGGCATACCGCAGAGGCTGGGAAAGTAGACCACTTCAATATCACCATATTTCCCCGGAAGGTTAAGGCTTTCCAGCTCCCGGCGGTAATTACTGCAAAAAACAATTAACTGTTCAGCCATCTTTATTCACCTGCAACTTATTGAGTATAATATCCATGTGTTCTAACAGCATCTGATATTGCAAGCAGCACTTCATCCGGCACCTGGTAAGGTATTTCGCCGTGATTATCGGAAAGGATGAATCCCCCTCCTGCAGCAGCAGCGTTAATAGCATTTTTAACTTTACTGGTAGCCTCTTCCCTGCTCCAGTGTATCATTTCTAAGCCGTTTAAGTTGCCGATAACTGATAGTTTGTCGCGGCAGGCCTGCTTTAGGATTCCAATATCCTCCTCAGCGCTAACCCCTACGGCACCGGTACCAGTTTGTAACAAATCATCAATAATTGGCAAAGCACGGCCGGAAGCCATGTGCGTTGCTGTCGACCCTTTGATTTTGGAAATTGTCCTGCTGGCCACCTGAAAACCGGTTTTCAGGTAAAGCTCACGTGGAATAATGGTAGGTGATGAAACCGGGTCAAAATAACAGATAGCTGAGGCCCCCGCTGCCAGCTGGGCATTAGCCCATTCAACACAGAAATGCTCATTAACCGCCATTAAACGATCGAAAAGCTCCGGTTCATTGTAAATCAATTCCAGGTAAGTTTCAAATCCCATCTGCATGACAGGAACTGAAAATGGAGAAAGAGCGACCCCGAGCACCGGCACTTCACCGGCCGCTTTTTCGTGAAGGATGCGTATGGTTTTTAAGACCTCTTGCAAAACTGGTCCATCAGCTATAACTGGCGGCTCAAGAGTTTTTATTTGATTGCTGTTTTTAATAAAAGGTTCGCCTGAGTTAGCCGGCCCATTCTCATAATGGATGACTTCTCCACCCCAGGCCTGGATCTCTGTCGGGGCATAGAAAAAGCCAAAGTAGCAGTCATGACCATATTTTTTTTGCACCCGTACCTGCCCTTCGACTACATTTTCAGCTTTTAAAAAATACTCTTTGAGTCCCATCCCAAGCTCTTTTGCTCCGTGCATGGTTAGAAGCAAGAAAAGCGGAACCCGATCCGGTTCCTTGTGGTCAAGGGTGGTCAATACTCTCTGCAGGGAAGTCATTTTACTTTTATTCATTTCTATTAACCCCTTCCAGGCTGCGAACAATATGCAGGGCATCTGTAGCAGTATAGCCCACAGCATCAGCTCCGACTTCCTGCCACAACTTGCGATCGAGACGGAAGGGAGCGCCGCCTACAACAATTTTCACTTTTTCCCCTGCGTTGCTCAAGCTGCTTACAATTTCCCTTACATGGAAAGCGGAGGACAGCATTAATACAGATATTAAAAGTATTTCAATCTTGTCTTCCTTGACTCTTCTAACCAGTTCATCCACCTCTACTCGACCATAATCGACTATCTGAAAACCGCCAGATCTTAATACCGCATAGACAATTCTCTTGCCAAGTACATGGTAATCATTAAGCAGGGCAAGAGCTATTTTAGGTTTATCTTTTCGCAAGCCGCTCTCGTCAGGCAGGGCCTTCTCGAGGAGATCCTCGCAAATTCTTCCGCTCATATAAACCTGAGAAAGGGCATATTTACCTTCATACCAGCCATCACCAATCTCATCAAGCACTTTTACAACAACCTCATCGACAAATTCCAGAGCTGTTTTGCTAACAAGGTACCCCTCCAGAATTGCAGTTGCAGCTTCTATATCACTGGAAAGAAGCACATTTTTGAAAGCTCGAGTTACATCTGCCATATTTTCCTGCTGTTGCCTCCTTGTGTGTTACTTTTAGAGCAATTCCGATCAGTTAAACTATCTGAAATGTAGACGAGATTTTCATTTAATTCTACTTAACAAAGACTTATCCTTCTTAAATATTCAAAAGCTCCCATAAGCAGATTATATCATGCTTAAATCGTTTGATATCATTATTTCTTAAAGGTTAACGGAAATTATCATAGAATAAAAAAAAAGAAATTACCGGAGGGGGATACATATGGAACAATTGAAAAATATCCTTTCAAATATTGACGGGAAAGGTTATAAAGCTTACAAAAAACTATCTGGGAAGGGTTTTAATTACCCGCATTTTGAGCTGCACTTTTTCCATATTCAGGGCGATCCTTTTGCCGCGCCTTCCCGGCTGATGGTGCGCGTACCACAAAAGATAGCAGGTTTCCCAACGGAAAGTTATCACCCAAAAATTAGGGAAACAGCCCTGGCCGATTATTTATCCCGCGTTTTTTACAACCATATTGATAATATAGCAAAAGGCAGCAGGGGCAGCGGAAAAAGCGGCACCTTCCACATTGAGCGTCCCGGGCAGGAAGTGTTAGAGAGAACCAGTGCCAGAATTAATGAAAGCTGCATTGAAGTCCGCTTTTTTGCCGGCATGCCAGCAGCCGGACGCCGCATCCTGGGCCGCCAGGCCCAGCAAATGCTGCTGGAAGAACTGCCGGAGTTGGTGAATCGCAGCCTGATCTATTCAAACCTATCAGTAGAAGAACTGGTCAACCATATATAGAGGATTGAAGAACAGGAAGCTCTGCGCAGGCAGCTCCCTTTAAAAAACCTGGTTGCATTTGTAGCCAATGGTTCGATATTACCCAGACGAAGCGGAATTGATCAACACCCTCTTGATAAAAGCAAAGCTGTGCCATTCCAGTCACCTCCTGAACTGGCCGTTGAATTTGAGCGCCCCAATGGAGAACCAATTCGCGGCATGGGTATCC
>JBNJHL010000112.1:0-8182 GCA_051748445.1 Bacillota bacterium | reverse complement strand
AACATCGGCTTTACGTGGGGAAAATCGGTTACCTTCATTCCGTAAAGAACCCGGTTTGCGGCATGGTTCAGGGCCTCGTAAAAAGCGTGGGTACTGATACCAATAGAGGCCCAGCCCAGATTATACTTACCCACGTTAACCGTGTTCAGCGCGGAATCCCAGGCATCCTGTCCGCGGGAAAGAATTTCTTCTTCTTTAACCGGGTAATCACTCAGAATAAAGTCGGCCACGTAAGACTGTGAATTGACAATATTTTTGACCAGTTCGTAATTCTGATGACTGTAGTTGGCTGTAAAAAAGACATAGTCTCCGCTGCCGGCCACCTTGCCGAAGGTGGAAACCATCTTAGCAATATTGCCATTGCCGATATAATATTTTTCACCGTTAGCCCGGTAGGTTCCGTCAGGCTGCGGGGTAAGGCTCATCTCAGTGGAATAAACATCAGCACCGTGGTCACGTTCCGATAAACCGAAAGCAAAAACCTGTCCCTCCTTAAGCAGACGGGCAGCCTTTTCTTTTTGCTTCTCATTATCGCTCATCCAGATCGGTCCCAGGCCGAGAATAGAGACCTGCCAGGTGTACCAGTAGTGTAGACCATAAAAAGCCAATATTTCGTTAAATTCACAGTTGCGCCAGGTATCCCAGCGGCACTGTTCTTCTCCATACTGCGCAGGTGTTAAGAGCTCGTAAAACAGCTCGTTATCCTTAACAAACTCAAGGAAATCTTCATACCAGACCCGGTTACGATCATCTTCTTTCAATTTCTGCTTGCCTTTCTGCTCAAAAAAATCAACCGTTTTCTTCATTATTTTACCGGTTCTCTCATCGTTGTATGATCTACCAAGAGCTTTGGGGTTTAGTAAAACCATTTAGCTGCCTCCCGTTTGCTGGTTCAAAATTCACCGAATGAATATATTGTCAGTAAGGTAGATTATTCTACAAGGGTAATCATAAATCCTTTACCGGAAAAATAATTTTAAAGCAGGGAAGGCAAAAAGGTGGCCAGCTGTGGAAAGCTGATCAGCAGAGCCAGGGCGGCAATAATGGCAATCAAAAAGGGCCAGATCCCCTTGAAAATGACTTCCAGCGGAACGTTGCCGGCTACTCCTTTGACAATGTAAACATTCATTCCCACCGGCGGAGTTATTACCCCCATGGCCACAACCATCACGATAATTACGCCGAACCAGATCGGATCATAGCCAAGCACATTGACCGCTACCGGCAAAAAGATGGGTATGGTTAACAGGATCAGGGCCAGGGCATCTATAAAACAACCCAAAACCAGGTAAATCAGCAAGATCAGGGCGATTACAATAAATGGAGGCAAGTCAAGCGCCGCCGCCCAGTCAGCCAGGGCAAAGGGTATCCTGCTGATCGCTATAAAACGTCCAAATATAACGGCAGAAGCAACCAGGAGCATGATCATCGCCGTAGTCCTGGTGGTATCGGCCAGGGACTTTCTGATGATTTCCAGGTTAACCCGGCCCTTAACTGCAGTTACCAGCAGCACCCCGGCCACACCGACCGCGCCCGCTTCCGTTGGCATAAACCAGCCGGCAAAAAGGCCACCGAGGGAAATGGCGAAAACAACCATAACCTCGATCAGGCCACCTCCAAGAGCCCTTAAGCGCTCTGTCCAGCTTGCCCTTGGGCCGGCCGGCCCAAGGGTTGAGTCACGGCGGGCAATAATATATATAGCCAGCATGTAAAAAGCCATAAGCATCAGCCCTGGAATAACTCCGGCCAGGAAGAGGCGCCCTACAGATTGCTCGGCAGAAATGGCATAAACGATAAAAATAACACTGGGCGGGATTAAAACCCCCAGGGCTCCGCCCGCGGCAACACTGGCCGTGGAAAGCGAAGAATTATAGTTATACTTGTTCATCTCGGGCAGGGCAATAGCGCCGATTGTTGCGGCGGTAGCCGTATTTGAACCGCAAACTGCACCAAAAAGGGCACAGGTGGCCTGGGTGGCTATAGCCAGGCCGCCGGGCAGGTGACCGACCAGCTTGTAAGCCAGGTCGTAGAGCCTGGTCCCTATGCCGGCATGAAAAGCCAGAAAGCCCATTAAAATAAACATGGGGATTACACTGAGTGAATAGCTGGAAAAGGTTGAAAAAAGCTCCGTCGGCACCATGGCCAGGGCTGCCGGGCCTGATGTGAGAAATCCAAAACCGACCAGGCCGACCAGAGCCATAGCATAGGCAATCGGCACTTTTAAGGCAATTAAAAAAAAGAAGACAGCAATACCTATGAAACCAGCTGTGGTCGGGTTCACCACTGCTCACCCCCCCGAGCCAGCCTGACTATCTTTAAAAACATAGTTAAGGTGAGCATCATAAAACCTAAGGCAACCAGGTAGATAAAGGGATAATAGGCCAGTTGTATGGTAGATGAAACTGCCCCGGTTGCCGCTATCCTAACCCCGTATGCGGCAAGGTTATAGGTGATAAAGCCGAGAAATACCAGGATAGGAATGCCGGCTAAAAAACCGACCGCCCGCCGGGCCTTTTCCGGCAGGCGTTCAACAAATATCCCAACAGCTATGTGGCCGTTTTCAATTGCGCAGCGGGCCAGGGATAGACCAATCACTGCCGCTGTAAAAAAACCAACCATTTCATAGGTGCCCAGGATAGAACTATCCAGCAGGGCTCGCAGCAGGATATTAACAACAATCAATAGAACTGTCCCGGCCAGGATAATCCCGGCAATAAAATCAATAGCACGGCTGAATTTTGTAACCATTGCTTCAAACAACTGCATTTTTTAAGCGTCCTCTTTTTCTACATATTATTGATTCATTGTATTGACTCAGCCAGCCCGCGTACAGTATCAACAATATCTTTACCGGGCAGGTCCTGTTGATTCATTCTCTCGATAAATTCCTCCTGGATAGGTTCAACCCGTTCAATCCAGCGTTCCTGCTCCTGTTCATCCAGTTCAATTATTTCCATACCCATTTCTTCTTCAGCCCAAAGAAGCGCTTCCTCATTCTGGGCATCCCAGAGGCCGGCGGCAACATCTTCAAAGAATTGCTCGTTAACTTCCTGCACGGTTTCCTGCAGGTCCGAGGGCAGGGCTTCCCATTTTTCCTGGTTCATGGTGACAAAGAATACAGCATTATAGAGAAACGGAGTCCTGGTTACGTAATCGGTAACTTCGGCATGATTCCAGCCCTTTAGCACTTCCACCGGGGCCAAATTGCCGTCAACCAGCCCCCTCTGCAGGGCTTCGTAAGCTTCACCCATTGGCATAGCTTCCGGTGAGGCACCCAGCAGAGGCAGGGTATCGGCACTTAACCCGGCTGCCCTGATCGTCATTCCCTGTAAATCTTCAAGGCTGCGAATTGGCTCCGTTGAAAAGATATCACCCGGGCCGGTGGCCAGGACAAACATCAGCTTCGTATCCTGCACTTCATCAGGCTCAAGCTCCTTAATTCCCTCCCAGGCTACTTTACTGGCAGCATAGGAACTTTCATATACAATTCCGGGCAGTTCAAACGCTTCCAAAACCGGGAAACGGCCCCTGGTATAAAAGAAAGCGGACAGTCCGATGTCGGCAGCCCCGGAAACAACCCCGTCGTAGATGTCGGCAGCGCCAACCAGAGTCCCGCTGTGATAGCTGGTTATCTTAATCCTACCGTCACTGGCTTCATTTAATTCATTGGCCCAGCCCTGGATCAGCTCGGTTTCTGCAGGGTGAGAAGCCGGGAAAAAGTGAGCCAGGTTAAACTCGAATACTTCACCGTCACCTGCTGATTCGTCTGCTTCCCCGGTATCACCGTTTTCCTCAGTAACATCAGTTTCATCTTCTTCACTGACGACTTCTTCATCAACTTCAACCTCTTCCCCGGCCTGTTCATCTCCACAACCGGCTGCCAGGATCATAACTGTCGCCAGCATTGCTAAAAATAGTTTCTTCTTCATCTAAGTACCCTCTCCTTAAGTTAGTGTGATGTGCGGTCAGGGCAAAAATAAATACTCCAGGTTAGGAGTATTGACAGGCAAAAATAAACCGGTCATATGACCGGCAGTAAAATCTAACTTACCCTGCCGTCCTACCATGCTACGCCAGAAACTATTCGTCATAGTTTATGAAAATCCTTCCGGACGGCAAATATTTTTTTGCAACCATATTAAAAAGTGAGAATTGCATCAGCATCAAGGGCCAGATCGTTTAAAGTTGCTGCACCTGCCACTTTTGCCTGCTCAATTAAATCTTCACTATTTATTTCCCCATTAAAGAGCTGCATGCTCTGCTGGCAGGCCATCAGTTGAACACCCTGTTCAGCAGTCTGCTTCAACACTTCTTTCAGGCTTGGGAATTTTCCAATCTTCACCTTCTCTGCTTCACCCTTGACCAGGTTTTTCAGGCCCATCCCAAGAAAGTAAATGGTTGCTTCCTGCCCCATCGCCCGGGCGGTCTGGGCCAGAATTAGTGGCGAGTACAGCCTTTCCGGAGCATCAGTCCCGCTGGTCTGCACGTAAAGAATCTTTTTTGCTTCTGTCATTTCATTCACCTTCTCCGCTTCCTTTTTGAATCAGGTAATGATATTGCTCGCCATCCTGGCGCATCATTACCAGTAAATGTCCCGCCCTCTTTGCCCAGCGGGGGATATCTTCCTGCGATGCCGGGTCATCGGCAATTAACTCCATCAGGTTGCCATCGTCGAGTTCATCTATCTCTTCTTTAGCACGCATCACCGGAACAGGACAGAAAAGACCCACACAGTCTACCTGGTGAACAACCAGTTTACCTTCATTTTTACATCTATACTGGCCGTCTTTAATATCAGGGCACATCGGTTCGTCACAGAAAGGACAGCTGCAGGATCGATTCTTTTCAGTTCCTACCTTTTCTTCACCCATATATGTAACCTCCTATCAGTTGGCAATTAAATCTTTCTTAACCACATCAATCTAAATCACTTAATATTTTTACCGGCGAATATTTAACCGGCAGAAACCTTTTCTTTAGCCATGTAGTCATCAATTGCCTTATGCAGGGCGTCAGCGCCCAGGTTTGAACAGTGCATTTTGTTACCGGGCAGTCCACCCAGCTCTTCTGCCACCTGCTTATTGGTTATATTCCTGGCTTCTTCAAGGGTTTTACCTTTGACCATTTCTGTAACCATACTCGATACGGCAATCGCTGCACCACAGCCAAAGGTCAGATATTTTACATCGTCTATACGGTTATCCTTAACCTTTATAGTAAATTTCATCATATCCCCGCAGACAGGGTTACCAACTTCACCAACACCATCAGGTTCTTCAATTTCACCGATATTACGGGGCTTGGTAAAATGGTCCATTACTTTATCACTGTACTGAGGCATTAGCCTTCTCCTCCTTTAAATATTGATGATAGAGCGGAGACATACTTCTTAAAAGAGCAGCTATTTCAGCCAGCTTCTCAGAAATATAGGGAATATCTTCAGCCGAACTGCCCGACCCAAGTGTTAGCTGTAATGATCCCTGGGCCAGTTCAGGCGGTCTGCCAATGGCAGACAAAACATGTGAAGATTTCAGGGCCTGTGAGGTACATGATGATCCACTGGAAACATATATACCGGCCATCTGCAACCGCATTAACAGGGCCTCACCTTCTACAAATTCAACGGATACATTTAAATTATGCGGCAGACGCTGTTCAGGGTGACCGTTTAAGTGCAAATTAGGAACAGCCTCAAAAAGGCTCTCTTGCAACTGGTCCCTGATAGCAGCTATTTTGCCGGCTCGCTCAGGCATTGTTTCCTTAGCGATTTTTACTGCTTCACCCAGGCCAACAATCGCGGCCACATTTTCGGTTCCGGCCCGCAAGCCTTTTTCCTGGATACCGCCCTCAACCTGGGGCATCAGGCGGACTCCACGTCTGATAAAAAGTGCTGCAGAACCCTTCGGTCCGTAGAATTGATCTCCGGCCAAAGTCATCAGGTCGACACCCATTTTTTTAACATCCAGGTCAATCCAACCGGCTGCTGCTGCAGCATCGGTATGGAACGGAATATCGCGTTCATGGGCTACTGCCGACAATTCTGTAATCGGCTGGATCGTGCCAATCTCAGGATTAGCTGCCTGAATTGATACTAAAATAGTCTGTTCCTCAATAGCAGCTTCCAGGTCTTTCGGATTAACCATTCCGTACTTATCTACCGGTAAAAGAGTAACCCTGTATCCTTCTTTTTCGATTGTCTTTAGCTGGTTTAACACTGAAAAATGTTCAATGGCAGAAGCGATAAGGTGATTGCCTTTTTTTCTGCCGGCCTTCACCAGACCCTTAATGACCAGGTTGTTGGCCTCTGAAGCAGAAGCGGTAAATATAATATTTTTTGTTTCCGCACCAATTAAATCGGCCACCGTTTCGCGCGCATCCTCAATTGCTGCTTTTGGTTTTTCACCCAAAGTGTGTCCACTTGATGGATTACCGTAATGCTCTATAAAAAAGGGAAACATAGCTTCGACGACTTGCCTATCAAGCGGTGCTGCAGCTGCATAATCAAGATTAATTTCTTTCATGGTAACCAGCCCTTTCCTCCTCTTGACTTCTTTCGGGTTATTTAATATAATTCCTATATAAATTATAGGATATGCTCTAAAAGATGTCAATAGCAATTGTTAAAAATAAATCATCAATTAATAACCGTTCCGAATTGAAACTACAATCATTTTATATTAATATTGTACAGAAGCACGGCAGCGACATAAACTTGTTCAAAGAAAAGGAGAGATGAAACAATGAAAACAAATGAAAACCTGATGTCTGCTTTTGGCGGAGAATCCCAGGCTAATCGTAAGTACCTGGCCTTTTCCCGCAAGGCTGAAAAGGAAGGATTTAAGAACGTATCCCGTATTTTTCACGCCATTGCCGAGGCAGAAACCATTCATGCCCTGAAGCATTTTGAAATAGCGGGTGAGGTAGGGGAAACCCTTGAAAACCTGGAAAAAGCTGCAGAAGGCGAACATTACGAATTCACTGAAATGTACCCTGAATTTATCAAGACCGCCGAGGATGAAGGCGAAAAGAAAGCCCTGCAGAGCTTTAAGTATGCCAATGCAGCGGAAAAAGTACACGGCGGGCTTTTTAATAAACTTAAAACAGCGGTTGCCAAAGGTTCCGATACCGAGGCGGCAGAAATTGAACTCTGCCCGGTTTGCGGTTGGGTAGGCGTTAATGACATACCGGATAAATGCCCTATTTGTAACACGGCTCGCAAAGCTTTTGAAAAGTTTTAGGAGTCAATAATACAAGTAAAATAATTTTGACGCTGCGCATCATTGTTCAACAGGTTTCAGGGCAATATCACAGCACAGGCGGAACAGTTGAGAATTAATTAGCTTTCCAGGGAACAGGCTGCTAAATCTTTAACCGCCTGTTCCCTGTTTGGTTACACCGGTAAAATCAGCAAATATTGTTGAATGCTGCAGGTAAATGCAATTATATTTAGTGGCCAGCGTGTAGAAATAAGGGATTAGTTCTGCCACCAGGCCTTCTTCTTTCCTCTGCAGGTAATCTTCTTTTTCACTCTCATCAGCAACACGTTTAAGGTAACCCCAGAGGTGGTCAGCAGTGTTGGACAGTGCCGGAATTGTTACCTGCTCTCTCATCAAAGCTAAAATTTTTTCATGAACTTCAGCAGTCTCCGAAATAGAATACTGATCGAGATCGTTTAGTAACCCCTGGACTTCCTTGTAGTAATTGTAGCCCCTGGCCATTACCGAGTATTTATGGTGTGCCCATAAATCAAAAATATTTTTGGGCAGCGGAATCCGTCCCTGCTGTTTACGATGGCGGTATTTATCCTGCAGCAGTAAAATTTGACCTGCCGGTCTGTCAATGTAAGCAAGCCCTTCTTCCCGGCCTGGCGATTTTAGTCCACCAATGCCATTTCCGGAAATGCAGTTGCCGGCAAGAGGGCTCTGGTGATTAAAGCTGCGCAGTTTCATCTCTAAAACAGTAAAGTCGTGGGCTCGTTTTAGCAGTTGAAGATTGCCGCTCCAGCGCCTTGTTTCCGGATGCTCACTATAACCTTTTTTCTGATCAACTATAACAGCAAAAACTGCGTGTATTTCAGCATGCTGGCCAAGCAAACTCTGCCTGGATAAATAACCGGGGTGTAAATCCCAAACTCGCATTAAATCTCCCTTTTATAATAATTATAACCTGCTTTTACGAAAAC
>JBNJHL010000111.1:0-8213 GCA_051748445.1 Bacillota bacterium | reverse complement strand
CATTATATGATATATTCCTGTTTGGCTTCTTTCTCTGGCCGATCTTGGCATTTCCTCACCCCAACTGATTCTGTCCAAAAAATTAGCAAGTCAAACAAAACGTCCCTATGACTCAATTTCCGGCTCTTTCGCAGGGGTTCTGGACCACCCCATTTCCTTAAACAACTCGTTTACCGTAAACCCAATCATGGCAAGCAGTAAAAAGGTTGCTCCCGCAACAATATAACGGTCCTGTTCTCTTTGATAGACATGCTTTCCGGGCAGATACTCTCTTGTAATGGATGTTAGGTTGTCACGATTTACAAGGTAAGTCCCGTCGCCAATTTCTGTAACGGTTTCCCATCTGGCAATCATTATGGTGATCAGGATAATCAGGAGAATGGCCAAGATTATGGGTTTATAATTCATCTTTCATTGCTTCCTTTCCTTATAGCAACTGCTTAATACCATTAACAATTTTTTTCTGGCGCGTGGATCACTTTTTTCTTGACGCTCGCATTAACAACATGCATCCTATTTATATTTAGAAATATTAATGGAATTGAAGGTATAAGTTATTATACTCTCCTCACTTTAAAAACCCTGCTGTGTTATTTGCTCATAAAGAATATATCTGGATGCCCTTTGCCTGATCATAACTTTCGCCGGAAAGAGATTCTAAGCTTAGGTTGGCGCACTTAGGACCTGACATCCTTTACTCTCTGTTAAAAACAAAACACGAGCCCACCCAGGCTCGCGTTCTTTTGCTATTTAATTGTCTAATCACTTAAATATTGATACAATTTGGCAGTATTCGATTAACGCTAAAAGGTTCTAATTCTGCTAAAAGGTTTAGGATTAACGCTAAATTGTTTGCACACCCAAATTTTTAAGAATCCTGCTACCGTAAACACAATAAATATTCGTTCGGAAGTATTGGTAGAATGCAAGTTGAGTTTGATTATATGATACCGGACATTAATATTCTTTGAACTGATACCTGCTTCTTGCAGAGGTTGCTTTTCCATATTCAATCGCTTTTGCCGGGCAGCGATTGATACATGCTGTACACATATAGCATTTTTCGCTCAAATAATGTGGTTTTCCGTCTATAATCCTTATTGTGTTTTCGGGACAGTTTTCGGCACACTGTCCGCAAGAAGTGCACTTGTCAGTGATATAAAACGGCTTTGTACTGCGGGCAAACTTGTTAAACCAACGTTGGCAAGGTTCGACTTTATCCACGGTAATTTGCCTTTATTGACATCAACGACAGATTGCTTTGTGAAAACTTGAGCCGCAATAATTTTAAGCTTTTCTTTGGCTTTGGCAATCTTTGAGGCTATGATTTCGTCGCTTTCCACATCCGCTCCCATAATATAACTGCTGGGCATCGCAACAGAATACGTGCTGTTCAAAGGAAAAATGCCGCTTAATTTTTCCATGGCGTAGCCCGCTTCAGCTCCGCAGGAGCACACTCCGAACGTAAACGCAGGCTTACCCACAAGCTTTTTTACAAACTCCAGTATCGGTTCCGGCACTCCCCACGCGTGTATGGGGAAAACAATACCTATGGTTTGATTGTCTATTGATTGGACTGCGGAACACTCAACAATATTGACCGCAAGGTCACCCGTTTTTGAAGCGAGCTGCTCAGCAATCCACTTTGAGTTTCCTGTGCCTGAAAAATAATAAATCATAATTTAATCATTCCTTTTCGCCAAGAAATCCTTGATAGCTTCCACAGCGATGTTCTGTTGTTCTACGCTTGAAATCGTAGCGTCGGGGTCACCCTTTTGCTTGCCGTAATTACCAAACTGAGCATGGTTCCCCCCTTCTATGGCTACAATATTTTCGGTATAGTTTATCTTCTCCGCCACGCTTGTATTGAATGTACCGTAAACTGTCAGCGCATTTTCAGCAGGGTAATTACCATAGATATAAGCCCCCAGCAAAATCAACCCTTTTACCTTTTCTTGATGCTTTGACGCATAGTTGCTAGCCATTGCCCCGCCCATGGAGTGGCCGCCTATGCACCAGTTGTTAATTTCAGGGAACTGATCTATGATTTTATCGGCGGCATTCGCATTAAATATAGCCATATTAAACGGCATTTTAACAAGAATGCACGTAATGCCAGAACTCTCTTTGATTTTTTCCAAAATCGGCAAATAAGCGAAGTGTTCCACCTTGGCGCCTGGATAAAAAATCAATGCGGTGTCGCTGGATGTGGTAGGTGATAATACAACAATGTTGTCTTGAACATGCATGGCAGCTTCACTTTGCATGACTGCAATCGCCACATCATCCGCTCTGTAATAATCAGATACATAGATATAAAATGCACCGGTTAATAAAAGTACAAGCGATATGATCGTAATCAGGGATATTTTTAACCACTTTTTCATAGATATTTCCTCACTTACGAAAAAAATAGCAGTCGATACAACTTGGAGATATTTGATTAGCGCTAAAAAGTTCTAATTCTGCTAAATCGTTTAGGATTAACGTAAAATATACCATACACATTTCAGTTAAATATTTAAGATGCGATAGCATTTGTATTCCCAGGAAACTTATCCTTGCCAATTATTTTTTGAAGTACAATAACAACAACCCATGGCGTTAGAGCCATAATCAAAGTAATGGAAGGGTTAAAGGTTTCCATGAAAGATACAACTATCAATGAAGTAAAATTAAGTATCCCATGAAACAGAACGGCAAGAAAAACGCTTTTCGTGTTATTGTAAAACCAGACATAAATATACGTCTGCCCGATAAGAGACATGGTGTATCCGGCAAGTGCAAAGACTGTACTTATTAGCATTCCCGCTACGGATATATTCTCCATCAATGATATCGTATGAAATACCACATAAGGATAGTGCCAGAGAGCCCAGATTAATCCAAGAAGCCAGATATACTTTTCACCGCTAAAACGTTTCTGTAACCTGGGAAGGAGAAATCCCCGCCAGCCAGGTTCTTCACCAAAACTAATAATGATTTCCCATAATAAAATCGGTATTATAAAGGGAGCAAGTATATTAATTCCTGTGACACTAAAATTGGCAAGCGGTGTAAATACTGTAAGGAGAAATATGACACCAGGAATTGCTATAGCTATTAATATTCCTTTCAAGTACCAATTCAACCCTATCCGAAATCTAAAAGTCTGCCTCCTGAGTTCTGCAATTTCTGCCCTGCCTGATTCGGACCCCACAACAATTATGGCCGCAATAAGAGGACCAAATCCTCCAAGAATAAATATCAGCGAAGTTAGAATGTGGAATATATCAGTGAAACCTGACTGAATCAATGTGGTATATACATCCTGGACCGGCAAAACATAACCCATTTTGTTTGAAGCAACAAGAGCGGCAATCTAGCATAACCAAGTAATTCCACAAGTAAGGACTATATATGCGGTCACAGGATAATTCTTGAAAAAGACCTTTAATGCTTTGTTCATTACAGCACCCCCAATCAATTTGAGATTATTATACCAAGCTTTTTTGCAACAGGCCATGTTAACCTGACCTAAATTTTGAAAGTATTCAATTAACGGTAAAAAGATTTGAAAAAATATCAGTAGCGTTGCATAAAACATTTAAGCCTTTGTAAAGCAAGAAATGCCAGCATCTGGGTATTCCTAAATGAACCATATAATGCTAAATTTTTACAGCAGTGTTCTTCCCGGTAAGCTAAAGGAGCAACCTCCTAGGGGTAGCCCTTACCACATATTGACAACTGTATTTTCTTTAAAGAATCACCGGGTCGTACGTCAGATCATCTAAATGATCCGCTTCGCCTGCCATCACCTGCCTTAGTGTTTCCTGAAATATTTGTTCATGCCTGAGCCTTCGTCGTCCTTTGGATTGTTTCCCTGGTTTCCGTGAAAGCTTCCGTAATAATTCAGCAAAAGGTTCATGCAGGCAGGTTAAAAAATTCTGGTTAGGTTTAACAGCGGCCCCTGGTATCCTGGTTTCAGCCTTGTCAGTTTTAAGAGGCAGTAGCTGATCAGTGCAATATACAACTGCAATTCCACTGCATGCTGACTTGTGCTGTAAAAGTGTTTGACACAAAGATGCTGTTTGATCCATTTGAAAAAGATTTCAATCTGCCAGCGGTAGCGGTATATATCGGCGATTTCTTCAGCATCCAGGTTAAAGTCGTTGGTAATGATCAGTATCTCCTTGCCTTCGCTGTCCACTGTTTCGATTAGTCTTAGGGGGTGATGCATCTTTGTTGTGCCTTCTTTACTCGGGGTAACCATACGGTCCTTTTTAATCACACTGCCGGGTTTGATGGGGAATTCTTTCAAAATCTCCACCAGAGCGCTCTTTTTTAGCCGGCTGGCAAAGCGTATTCCTTCTTGGCAGTAGTGATCAAATTTCTTGTAATCCAGATAGGCCCGGTCGAAGACGTTAAAGGCTCCTTTGTCTTCCACAACCAGTTCGTTCATCTGGGTTCTGTCCGCTTTTCTAGCCGGAGTTATAACCGCAGCGTCCGGCAGGATCCCTTGCTCGAACAGCCTAACCCTCAGGTGTAGCTTAATACCGCTTTTGGTTTTCCTAAAATCAGCCCAGCGGTACTGGGTAAGGCAGAGGCTGACCACTGATGAATCGATCAGGTAAAGACGTCCAAGGCCTTGTCTGATGGGCTCAAAGCTCATTGCTGCAGCTGTTTTTTGTACCAGTTCCTGAAACAGGGCTTGCACTGTTTCAAGCATTAAGCTCCGTAGTTTCCGGGAGAGTTGGGAGAAGCTGATAGAGTTAAGTTTTAGTGCTTGGCTGAGTTCTTTGTTATGCAGACTGATGCTTATCTCCCGTAGGCAGCTTAACTGTTCCAGCTGGGCGAAGGCGATCAGGATAATAAATTTTAGGGCCGTCAACTTCTTGACGTACTTATCGACCTCCAGTTTTTTTAGCAGCGAGCCAAACTTTTTTGAAAAAATCGCTTCAAATAGTTGATCAAATGTGGTTTTTGTGGTACTCTTGCCTTGCATTTTGGAATCTCCTTTATTTTAGAGATTTGGGCAAGAACTACCATACCTCTATTATAAAGGATTTTTTTTGATAGTACAAGGATAAATGTTGATTTTCTCCGTAATTCTTTAATATGCTTTCAATTTAACCCGATTCTATTGTTTGACAAATGGATATCTGCTTTATGCAACTCTAATGATTGCACATGTAATAAAAGGGCACCCAGCAGCCATTCTATCCGCACTTTTGCACCCCAGGCAGCGGCTTTTTGCATCCGTGTGGTATCTGGGGCAAAGGGTGCAAGAAAGACCACAAATTCCGATTTGCGGATATTCTATCTTCACGGCCATCTTCTCCAGTCTTGTTATTATAAGTTTTGGGGGCTTGCGGCGGATAGATTTTGGTATGATATGCTGATTTACTCAGC
Organism: Bacillota bacterium; assembly: GCA_051748445.1. Classification (GTDB taxonomy): domain Bacteria; phylum Bacillota; class Dethiobacteria; order DTU022; family DTU022; genus T3SED10-7. The sequence goes on along the minus strand of JBNJHL010000111.1, from coordinate 2,822 downwards.
CTGATGCTACATTGGATCCTGTGGTATCTACTCCTCTTCCCAGTGATAATTCTTATTCTGGAGTAGCTTTTCGAGATTGCAATTTAAGCACAGTCCATTATGACAGCATACCACTCCATCGCACTCTGGGCAGCGCCACTTTGCCTCTTCTTTTTTCAGGAATCCTTCTATCCCGTATTTTTTTAGGAATTCTAGATTTTCTATCATGCTCATGTGGTATTTAGTGCGGTAGCGCTTATCAAGGGATTTCAGCCTTTTGCAGGGAAAAGTGTCGCACTCATAGCAAAATCGTACAATTCCTTTGCCAAGTAGTTCACACTGATCTCCCATGTGAGTACAGTTTTTTCCTCTCGGAATACAGCCAGGACAATACTTCTTGCGGAATCCCTTTTTGTTCAAATCTTTTTCCCTAAATTTATAAGCAATACATAAGCTGCAATTCATCCCGCAGGGAGCAATAAGCTTTTCCTTCATTTGGCACCTCATCCCCTACAATATACGAGTAACTTACTTAATGAACTTCTAGAATAATCTTAAAAATGAAATAGCTTATCCCTCCAATTTTATTGCCCATTCACACCTCTCATCACCAGAATAAATAGATTGCATTAATTGAATATTATCAACCCTGTAAATGGAATTAAAAAAACCTGACATATGCCCAATGCTACAGTTGCAAAAAACACTATTATTACTAAAAACATTTCCTTTGTTTATTAAGCCGCAAATACACTTATCTCTAAATACTGTGATGGATTCGTGTTCAGAATCATAAGTTATATGAGTGTCATATTTCTTCTCTTCATTATTTAGATTAACAAAGAAATATTCTTGTGATTTTGCATTATCCCATATTTGTCTAACAAAATTTGACCATGATTTGCCACAGCATTGGGCCCCACATTCTTTTAGAATCTTTTTTGTATTTTCTAAACCTATATTTTTCTCCATTCTTTCCATTACTGTTTCAATATATTTCGTTTGCTCTTTCTTTTTTAAATTTGGAAACTCTGAGGAATCGAATAAGATTTTATCCATATCAACTTCAAAACCTAATTTCCTAATGTTTTTTGTTATTCTTCCAAGTCTTCCTGTCTCTTGATATTTCATCATATCACCATCTTCACTATTTCATTTATCTATATATGCCGAAACAGTAATTATTCCTTATTGAATTATATCATTGGGTATTTTGAGACCGTATTTATGGAACAATGCAACCTAATATAAGGTTTTCAGGATAAATATGATGCAGATTTTATCAGCCTTGCTATATCTCTGATCCCAATTTTACCTTTAAAGTATTGGCCTTCTTTATTTATTTTTTCAATTGCTTCATGTAACTCTTTAGCGTTTGCTTGTGCTATCAATTTAGCACTTTTATAGCCCGCATCGACCAGCACTTTTGAGAATATCGGACTAACCCATTGAATTCGTGTGAGATCGACCAGAGCAAATATATCGTCCGCAAAATCCTTTTCCAGCCCAGTAGATGCAATAATTTCTTCACGTTGAGCCGGTATTTCTAAAGCCTCATACAGCAAAGCGGTATTTTTGTAACCTTTTCTTTCAAGTTTGGTTATTTGATTTTTTTCCAGCCAGTCAAATGAACTTAGGATATATGCTTTGGGGAAATAGCTTTCAACTTCCCTGCGCAATAACGTCAGGTATTCAATCTCAATATTTGTTGTTTCGGCAAGAGGAACTATGTTTTTAGGGTTTTTTATAGATTTACGCAGGTCGGCCAATGTAAAGATACCGTTCTTTTTTAGTTTGTCAAAAATGACCTCAATGTCTTCTAGCAGCTTCCTCCGGCTTGGCACCAGGTCAGATTCGGTTATTCTGGACATTAGAGCCTCAAGCTTTACCTTATTGGCATCGATATCATAAGGCATAATTAAAAACCTCCACCATACTACATTGATAAGCATTCAAAATCTTTTTTCGGCCTGATCCTGATTCCCAGTAAATGCTTTATATCCTTTAGGACAGCTTTTTCTTTGACCTCTATCATCAACCATCTCCCCATGGCTGAATAAGCCGTCTTGTCATAGAGTTCTTTTACATAGGTCGCAAACAATTCTGCATCCATGCCTATTTTCACTTCTTCTTCCTCTTTTGGCCCGATAACCACCAAAGCTATATAATAACCCGCCATCGGGTAAAGAGTACAAAGGGACTTGCTGCTTTTCTTATACTTCACATTCCAGCCCGGTTGTGCAGAGCATTTGCTGTAGGCGATTTGAGGTTTGACTTGGTATGCTTCTTCGATATAGGCAGTCAGTTCATTCCAGATTGATTTTGCTTCGCCAAGATACTCCCTGATATCTTCACCAGAAGGAGTATGGTCAGCATCAAAGATTTCATTCCAATTCATAAACACCATCCATTCTTTAGAGCATTAAAGTGCCAATAAAAACTTTAAGTTTATATTCACTATCCTCAAGGAGGTACTGATCATAAAGATGATCCATCTTCATCTCATCTATTTTCAATCGGCACTCCCCGAAAACAGCAATCCATTGGTCATAAGAAAACAAACCAAGGGTATGTAACTCGTGATGGATGCTTAATTCACCTGCCTGGCGGATCAGATAGATAATGGCAGCTTCATAGGTGCTGTCAGAAACGATATGGTTGTTTTCAAACACCGTAATGTGTGTAAGTCACGGGGACGTTTTGTTTGGCTTAAGTCAAACAAAACGTCCCCGTGACTTCCGTTTTTTGGTGGAGGCGGCGGGAATCGAACCCGCGTCCGAAGGCACAGCTACAGGAGTTTCTACAAGTTTAGTTCCGGATTTTTGTCTCGCATCGAAGGCTCC
>JBNJHL010000110.1:0-8265 GCA_051748445.1 Bacillota bacterium | reverse complement strand
AGGTGACCTGGTTAAAGACGGAGATAATCTCGCCACTATTTATGCCTGCAGCGCTGCAAACGATCATCATCTTGAAGAAGTAAAAGAAAAGATTATTGGGGCTTTTAGTTTTCAGCAGGTTCCCTGCGCAAGTCCCCGTTTGATTTTAGGGCATGTTGATCAAAAAAGGAGGAATTAAATATGTCGGAAGAGATGAGCAGTTATATCGATCATACCCTGTTAAAGCCGGAAGCAACATACGAAGATATTATCAAGCTATGCCGGGAAGCAGTCAACTACAATTTTTATTCCGTTTGTATCAATCCCTCCTTTGTGATTACTGCTGCCAGGGAACTGCAAAATACAGGAGTCAGAGTTTGTGCTGTTATTGGTTTCCCCCTCGGCGCGACAACTACGGCAGTTAAGGCTTTTGAAGCGGCTGAAGCTGCCGGTAACGGCGCTGCGGAAATTGACATGGTTATACATGTGGGGGCGTTAAAAAGTGGCGAAGAAGAATATGTTAGAAAAGATATTGCTGCTGTAGTCAGGGCAGCTAAGGAAAGGCCGGTTAAAGTTATAATCGAAACCGGCTTGCTTAATGAAAATGAAAAAAAACTGGCCTGCCGATTGTCCAAGGAAGCAGGAGCTGCTTTTGTAAAGACATCTACCGGTTTTGGTCCCGGAGGGGCGACTGTATCGGATATTCAGTTAATGCGTGAGGTTGTTGGTTGTGACCTTGGTATAAAAGCTTCCGGAGGTGTTCGCACCCAGGATGAAGCCTTTGCAATGATCAGGGCCGGTGCTGCCAGGATCGGGACCAGCTCAGGTCCTGAGCTTGTTAACTTTGACAATGATAACGGGGTAGTCTAAAATACAAGAGGATAAAGAAAGTTATTAACCGGTGCTGAACCGGTATTTATTTTGCTGGAGGGATTAACTTGCGTAATCGTTTCTGGATAATAATTATTGCTGCTGTTATAGCAGTCTCGGTGCTTTTTACTATTACTAGTTTTTATTTGGATTTGCTCTGGTTTATTGAACTTGATACGGAGCAAATATTTTGGACCCAGTTCAGAACCCAGTGGGGTCTGCGTATTGCCGGATTTTTGTTTCTTTTTGCTTTTCTTTTTTGCAACCTGATGCTTACAAAGAATTATATTTTGAGCTTCCCCAACCTGGCTTTACGTGAAAGATTGATGGCAACCGGGGCTATGCGCTTCATAACTCCTCGCCGGCTAACCATTTATTTCCTGGTCGCTTCCGCAGTGATCGCTTACATTTTTTCCGGGTATGTGCCTAACTTCTGGATGGACGTCCTTCGCTATTTCAACCAGACTTCTTTTGGCATCAGCGATCCTATTTTTGGTGCAGATGTTTCTTTTTATGTCTTCGGCTTGCCCTTTTACCGCTTTTTATACAGCTACCTGATTATGGTTGTCGTATTGACCCTGATTATCGTGGCTGCAATTTACCTGTTGTTAAACCCTCCTTCCCAGGGCAAGCAGGGCTGGATGCTGCCACCGACTAAGGGGGTTAGCCATCTGGCCGTATTGCTGGCATTAGTCTTTGGCCTGAAGGCCTGGGATTACCGGCTCAGCCAGCTTGAGCTTTTACTTTCTGACCTGGGTGTGGTATATGGGGCTGGCTATACGGATATTAATGCGAATTATTTTGTGCTGATGGTACTGATGTTTTTAGCTGCAGCCATAGCCCTGTTGTTTTTGGCCAACATTTTTATTCGTCGTTTCCGTCTTTTTTTATATGGTATTTTGGTGCTGGTCGGGGTATCGCTGCTTGGTGGGTGGGCTTATCCCGCTGCAATCCAGAGTTTTGTGGTTGAACCAAGCGAATTTGATTATGAGGAAGAGTACCTGGCTCATGGCATTGAGTTTACCAGGGCTGCTTATGGACTGGATCAGTTTAAACCCCGCCCCTTTGCAGCTAATCAGCAGTTAAGCTGGAATGATCTGCGTGAAAATGATGGCACTATTAAAAACGTTCGTCTCTGGGATTACCGACCTTTGCTGACCACTTTTAATGAACTGCAGGCTATTCGCCCTTATTACCGTTTTCTTGATGTTGATATCGATCGCTATACAGCTGATGGCGAGTATCGCCAGGTGATGATTTCAGCCCGTGAAATGGATAAAAGCCGCCTGGCCGAGCAAGCCCAGACCTGGATAAACCTCCGCCTCCAATTTACTCATGGCTACGGAGTTGCTGTTACCCCGGTTAATGAAGTTACTCCCGAAGGGATGCCCCAGTATTTTCTGGGCGATATTCCACCGAGAGGTGATCTTGATCTTGAGAATCCTTCAATTTACTTCGGTGAACTGACGGATGATTACGTCTTTATAAACACTGGCACCCCGGAATTTCATTATGCTACCGCCGGAGATGAAAATGAGTTTACTTTCTATGATGGAGATGCCGGTATTCCGATCCAATCGGTACTGCGCCGGGCCCTGATGGCTTTAAGGTTTGGGGAGTACAGGATCCTTATATCAAATGAATTAAGCAATGAAAGTCGTCTCATTTTTGACCGTAATATTCACGATAGAGTCAGGAAGATTGCGCCATTTCTCAGTTATGACAGCGATCCATACATTGTAGTCAGTGATAACCAGCTTTACTGGATCCAGGATGCATATACCACTACTGACCGGTATCCTTATTCTCAGCCGTATAACGGCGCCAACTATATCCGTAATTCTGTTAAGGTTGTAATAGATGCATACAACGGTGATGTAGATTATTATATTGCCGATCCTGAAGATCCGCTGATCCAGACTTACAGTAAAATCTTTCCTGATCTATTTAAACCGATGGAGGATATGCCCGAGAACCTGATGGATAATATCCGCTACCCGCTGGATATGTTTACCATCCAAACCCGGATGATGGAGCTTTACCATATTACCGATCCCAACCAGTTTTACAGCAGGGAAGACCTCTGGTCTATTCCCACCGAGGTAGCTTTTGGACAGGAACAGTTGATGGAGCCGTACTACACAATCCTTGAGCTTCCGGGTTATGATAAACCGGAATATGTGCTGATCCTGCCCTTTACGCCTGATAACAGGAATAACATGATTGCCTGGATGGTGGCTCGCTGTGACAGACCCAACTATGGCGATGTTGAAATCTTTAACTTCCCCCGTGAAAGAGTTATTCTTGGTCCGAAGCAGATTGAAAACCGGATTGATCAGAGCACTGAAATATCCGAGCAGTTTACCCTGTGGGGCCAGGTTGGCTCGAGAGTGATCCGCGGTAACCTGCTGGTCCTGCCAATTAACGATGCCCTGCTTTATGTGGAGCCTATTTTCCTGGAAGCAGACACCGGTGGCCTGCCTGAACTGGCCCGGGTAATTGTTGCCTTTGATGAAACAGTAGTTATGGCCGAAACCTTAGACCAGGCTCTCATCAAGGTTTTTGGTGAAATTGGGGAGCTGCCCGCCGATATCCCTTCAGATGATCTGCCTGATGATATTGATTTAGATGATCCCATTCCCGATCTCGAGATCGATCTGGAGGCAGAGCTTACTGATTTAATCATACAGGCCCAGGCAGTATATGAAGAGGCACTTGAGCTGCAGCAGGAGGGTGATTGGGCCGGTTATGGCGATAAAATCAAAGAGCTGGAAGAAATCTTGTCAGACTTGGCCAATTTCACACAGTAAATCGGCCATAGCGGAACCCTGGATTATAAAACACGGCTGTGCCTGACGGGAGGTTTATTCTTTGACAGCTGAAGAATATATTATCTATACTGATGGAGCCTGCTCCGGCAACCCCGGCCCCGGAGGCTGGGGAGCGGTGATAATGCATGAAAATGATGTACAGGAGATCAGCGGCGCTGCCGATAAAACCACCAATCAGCGTATGGAACTGCAGGCTGCGGTAGAAGCGCTTCGCCTGGTTCCTCCCGGCAGTAAAGTCAGGCTGCACAGTGATAGCGCTTACCTGGTCAATTGTTTTAACCAGGGATGGATGAATAACTGGCAGCGCAATGGCTGGCAAACCAGCAAGAGACAGCCCGTTGAAAACCGCGATTTATGGCAGCAGTTGCTCGAGCTTTCGGAAAAAATCACTGTGGAGTGGGTAAAAGTCAAAGGTCACAGCAATGATCAGTTAAACGATCGCTGTGACCAGCTGGCCAGGGAAGCAATTTGTTCCGGTCAAGCAGCGAAAAGCAACGGTTGTTTAACAGAGGCAGGTGAAGCAATCGAATTCCCGGAAATCGTCAGCAGGAAAACACGACGTCTGGGGGTGTTAACCGGCGGCGGAGATTGTCCGGGCTTAAATGCTGTGATCAGGGCCGTGGTTAAAGGAGCAACCTATAACTATGATACCGAGGTAGTTGGCTTCAATAACGGGTTTAAAGGGTTAGTTGAAAATGATGCAGCGCTAATCAGTGACCTGGCCGTTTCCGGCATTCTTAACCGTGGCGGAACTATTCTGGGTACATCAAATCGTGATAACCCCTTTGACTTTAGACCCGGAGGATCTGATTATGAGAGTACCGGTGAAGACCGTTCGGCAGATGCCTTGAGCAACCTGGATCAGAGGGGGATTGAAGCATTGGTTGTAATCGGGGGTGACGGCAGCTTGCTGCTGGCCCACCGTTTCAGTGAACTGGGTGTGCCTGTATTAGGTATACCGAAGACCATAGATAATGACCTGCCGGCAACTGACGTTACTTTTGGTTTTGATTCTGCAGTAACAACCGCCACTGAAGCAATCGATAAAATACATACTACGGCTGAATCTCATCACAGAGTCATGGTAGTAGAAGTAATGGGACGTTATGCCGGCTGGATTGCGCTCCAGGCGGGGATGGCCGGCGGGGGCGATATAATTTTAATTCCCGAGCTGCCCTTTGAGTACTCCCTTATCATAGATAAAATTAATGAGCGCCACCGCCGTGGCAAGAAGTTCAGTATTATTGTTGCGGCCGAAGGCGCTTATCCTGCCGGAGAGGAACCGGTTTACCAGGAAAAAGGTGATATTAAAAGGCTCGGTGGAATTGGTGATCTGGTTTCAGGCGAAATCGAAAAAAGGACAGAGATGGAAAGCAGGGCGACTGTCCTCGGTCACCTGCAGCGAGGCGGCAGTCCAACTTCCTATGACCGGGTGCTGGCAACTCGTTTCGGTGTTAAGGCGGTAGAGCTTTTCCAGGCCGGTCAATACAATAAGATGGTTTGTCTACGGGGCAACCGGGTTGAATCAGTTCCCCTGTCAGAGGCAGTAAAGGGGACCAAGCGGGTAGACCCTGCAAGCGAACAGGTAAAAGCGGCAGTTGCAGTAGGGACATCTTTTGGCTGCCACTTAAGTGAAAATAGTAAAGAACATTAATCCCGTAAAAATCAGCATAATTAGAAAGCAGATGATATCCACCCTGCCCATGTGCAGGGTTTTCATTTTTGTTCTTCCTTTGCCACCGGTATAACTTCTTGATTCCATAGCGACAATTAAATCTTCAGCCCGCCGGAAAGCATTGATAAAAAGAGGTAAAAAAACAGGGAATATTTTCCTGGTTTTCTGGATGAAATTACCTCGATCGAAAGCTACCCCCCTCGCCATCTGGGCCTTAACTATTTTGTCAAGTTCTTCAGCCAAAATTAAGACAAAACGCAAGGCGATGACCATTGTCATAACCAGTTCCTGGGTGGGAAGGCCAATTTTTTTTAATGGACTGAGCAGGCTTTCCAGGCCATCAGTCAGACTGACGATAGAAGTGGTCAGGGTTAAAATGGTGGTTACCGTAAAAAGGAATATGACCCGCAGGGTTATCATGTTGCCCGTGAATAAACCGGTGTCTGTAGCGGTGAATATCCACCAGGAAAAAATGACTTCAGCATCCGGAGAAGAGTGCAAAAAAAGCTGAAAAAACCACATTAAAACCAAAACCGGAAGCATTGGCTTTAAGCCGCACAGGGCATATCCAGGTGGAATACCGGCTGACGCAATAATGAGTGAAAGAAAGAGGAAGAAGTATCCGTAAGCCTGGTAAGAATTAATTAGCAGTAGAATAATGATCAGGATAGTTGAAGCAATTATTTTTGTCCTGGGGTCAAGACGGTGAACGGCTGTATTACCGGGCAAGTATATTCCCAGGGTAATATTTTTAGTCAACTCCACTATTTTCTCACCTGCCTGTTTTGCAGTTTATCAAGGATCAACTGGAGCATTTGTTCGAAGCTGAATACTTTAGTTTCGATATTAAAACCCTGATGATTTAAGTCTATGGCCAGGGTCATTGATTCGGGAAGTTCCAGGCCGATAGCTTTTAACTTTTCCGGTTGGCTGAAAACCTTTCTTTTCTGGTCATCAAAGATTATCCTGCCCTGGCTGATTACGATCAGTTTTTCAGCCAGCTCTGCAGCTTCGTCCATGCTGCTGGAAATATAGATGATTGTTATATTTTTTTCATAATGTAATTTGCGAACAACGGCAAGGATCTCATCACGCCCCCTTGGGTCAAGACCTGCCGTGATGTCATCCAGTACCAGGGTTGAAGGCTTGCAGGCTAAAACGCCGGCAATAGCGGTTCGCCGTTTCTGTCCCCCGCTTAAGGCAAAAATATCTCTGGAGTGAAAGGTTTTATAATCAAGACCAACCTGGTCCATTGCTTCTTTAACTCTTATATCAATTTCTGCTAAGGACAAGCCCTGGTTGCGGGGGCCGAAAGCAATGTCTTCAGCAACACTTGAAGCGAAAAGCTGGTAATCCGGATTTTGAAATACATAGCCAACTTCATGGCGCAGCTTAACAAGGTCTGCGTTTTTGTCAGCAGTGTCTTGACCATTAATTGTAACTTTTCCGGACTGGGGCATGAAAAGGGCATTAAAATGCTGAGCCAGGGTTGTTTTTCCTGACTGGGTGGGGCCAATTATACCGACAATTTCACCATCTTCAATACGCAGGTTTATATCATGTAAGACCTTTTTTTCAAAAGGGGTTCCTCTTTTATAGCTGTAATTAAGATCAGTTACTTCAATCGGCATATACTTTCAACTATCTCCCTGGGATGAATAATATTACCGCTTAACTTAATTCCATGCATCTTTAAGTTCCTGGCCAACCTGGTGGCGACCGGATAATCAAGACCATAGTCGAGGATCCTGTTGTCCTGGTTAAATATTTTTTTAGGGGTTCCTTCCATCACAATAAGACCCTGATCCATTACAATCATTCTTTCGCAATAAATCACTTCATTCATATAATGAGTTAGCAGAATAATAGTAATATCTTCTTCGCGGTTGAGCCGCTTAATATTATCAATCACTTCACGTCTGCTGCGTGGATCCAGATGAGCAGTAGGTTCATCAAGCACGATGCATTTTGGCCGCATGGCAAGAACCCCGGCAATAGCAACCAGCTGTTTTTGCCCTTCAGATAATTGGCCTGGCGATTCCTGCCTTAAATGCTCCAGGTTGAGGGTCGAAAGAGCATGATCGACCCTTTCCTTAATGATACCAGGAGGTAGGCCTAAGTTTTCCGGTCCAAAAGCAATGTCTTCCTCAACAATACTGCTGACCAGCTGATTGTCCGGGTTTTGGAATACCATTCCCACTATTTTGCGGATGTCGGGAATGTTTTCATTATTTGCAGTAGATAGTCCGTTAATCAGCACTTCCCCTTGATCTGGTTTTAAAAGTCCGTTGAAATGACGAGCCAGGGTAGATTTTCCTGAGCCATTTTGGCCGGTTATGGCCACTATTTCTCCCTGGTTGACCTGCATATTTACTTTTCTTAAGGCCTGTACTTCTCTGCCGCTGCCGGCCCGGTAAGTATATGAAAGGTTAACTGTCTTAATTAAAGGAATCAATATATACAGCCCCTAAGAGTGTTATTTCTTCAATGAACTTTGCTCATCAGCCGGCCTTACTCGCTGTATGCCTTTTACCAGGATCACAGTTAGAATGGCTGCAACTATTAGCTCCGGTATACCATGCAGAACCCCGATTGAGATGGAAACTTCAGACGGCAGGTAACCTCTCCAGGTAGCCATGGTCATAACCAGGACTGTATTAGTTGCTGCGCCAAATGCTCCGGCCAGGGTATAGGCCAGTATAGTGTTAATCCTTTTTGTTAAGAAGTAAACCAGGTATGCTACCGGGCCAATGAAAAGGCGGGGCAGGATTGATACCAGGGGATCGGCAAAAAAAGGTGCGCCGGGCTGCAGAAAGCTGAAAAGCCCAAATATGCCTCCGGTAATCAGACCCACTACAGGCCCTTCAAGAACGGCACCGAGGATAACCGGAATATGCATAATCGTAGCAT
>JBNJHL010000109.1:0-8335 GCA_051748445.1 Bacillota bacterium | reverse complement strand
TGGGGGTCAGCTGAATCCGGGGATATTATTTCAAGCCCTTCAAAAGCAGTAAGGTTGAAGTAACCAGTTGCTCCGTCTGCTTTAACCAGTGGGCTGCGGACTTTGACCGGGACGTAGATATGATTTTTACTGAAGGCATAAGGACAGTTCAGTTTACAGTTGAACATCTTACCGTAGTCATCCTGAATTACCCTGGGGTTAGCTCCGAAGTAGCGGGCAATGTTGTGCAGTATAGTAGTGGTTTTGCGGGAATCGGTAGTGACATCCCCGCTGCTGTAGTAGATCCTGGTGCTGTTTCCTCCCTGTTCAGTTCCATAAACAGGGGTAATCGCGACAATTTGTTTCACATTTTTTATTGAGACTGATATGACGACCCCTCCTCTGTATTCTAATATTTAGCGTTGCAACACCTCGAATATTATAATTGAGGAATAGGAAAATGTAAAGAATTTTTTTTAATTTTTTAAAACATTTTTTTAGATGCTACTTAAGTAGTTTATATTAATAATGATTATAAGTTGCCACAATAATTAAAAATATGAAAAAATAAAACCCCCGGCTAATAGCCGGGGGTAAGATAACTGTGAGAAAGAGACTTTTGTCGTTCAAATCTCAATAACTTCTACCTCATTTTCTTCTGCCGCCTTAATTATTTCCGGGTCCCCGGTAACAATTGAAGCCTCTTCATCAAGGGCCAGGACAAAACAATTCCAGGAGGGCATAGGAATCAAAAACCACTGCTTTCATTGATCTTTCTCCCGTTCTACCGATCTTTCCTTGAGCAGCTGCTTGCTTAAAGCTTCTGCCTGATCATCTTTATATTTACCCCTCAACTGCAATAGCGGTTTTTCTGCCAGTGGGCACAGTAGAATACTATCTTCCCTTTCCCTTAGTATCAACTGATCGCCCTTTTTCAGGTCATACCGCCGGCGCAGCTCAGCCGGGATCGCTATTTGTCCTTTTCCAGAGATTGTAACTTTATACACCCTTCTTACCTCCAGGCATGCTGTCTTACTTACTTATATTATATCTTGCTTTGAGTTATACGCAAAACGTAAACCGGGCACTGTTACTGAAGCTGCTGTAGCGGAACCTATTTATAATTAAATTACAGATTCCTCGCCCTAAACCATGGGGCCTACGGTGTTTGCTGGGGGTTAAGGTATTAATTTTAAGGCCGATGCCCCTGTAAAATGAAATAATCCTTGTAACAACCGGTGCCGGGCACTTTTTTATCAAGGTTTTTGCTTCCCCCATCACACTTCTTTATCTTATCTTTCGTTTGACAAAGAAGTTACAAAGTTAGCCGGGGAAACTAGATTTACCCTGATACTTTCAGCATCAGGGTAATCTTTACTGTTCCCTGTCACCAGGGTTTTGCTCTTTACCGCTGCTGCTGTCTCCAGGAAGGGCAAATCAGCGGGATCGGGAAGTGATATCTTAAGCGGTTCCGGGTAAATCAGCAGACCTTCCCCTTCTATAAAGTTTATGAAATTATCCGTATCAGAATCTTTGAAATTAAACCTGGGGCGCCTGAGCACCTCCCTGTATTCCTTGATAATTCTTATATCATAAGCAGCCCGTATTTTTCCGGACAAGAGATAATTAACAATTGCTGCTGGATTGCCGCTTGCTTTCAACAAGCCTGAAACAATAACATTCGTATCTATAACAATTATCATCTGCTGCTTTCCTGCCGGTAAGATTTAACTTCAGCCTCAATTGCTGCTTCGCTTAAGCCGTCCAGATTATTTTGCAGGGCATTTTTTCGCATATTGAAAACGGAAACCTCTGCTTTTGCGCGGCGTATTGTGCTTAATTGCTGCTCGATATCTTCATCGGCAGATGTAAGAATAGCAATCGGTTTGCCATTGGATGTAATTATTAAGTCTTCTTCTTTAACCTTTTCCCATACTTCGCCGGATTTCTGACGCAAATCTTTGCTGGAAATAAACTTCATAGGAGACACCTCCCTGATCATGATATGTTACCCTATATTGTACCTATTATTGTACATTTTTGATGGTAAAAGTCAATAGAGCCCGATTAAATAGTACTTTTAGCGGACAACCAGGGACGTACACTTTTTGTCACATAGCAGACGCATTAAATTTTTCGATGGCAGGAGTTAAGCAAACCCTGTAGAATTATTCTTCTATATTACTTTTGTGGAGGATACAGAAATGGACAAAGCCAAAGATGAAGCAATCAACAAACTTATCAAAGGTCAGGAAAAGATGGAAATAGACATCACCAAAATGAAAAAAGACATTACAAAGATGGATAAAGACATTACCGAAATGAAAGTAGACATCGCCGATCTGAAAGCAGACCAGGCAGAGATGAAAGCAGACCAGACAGAGATGAAAGCAGATATCGCTGATCTGAAAGTCAGCCAGCAGCAATTCGAGGGCCTTATTAATAAAGTAATTGATGGCATTGCAAGGATAGAAAGAATAGTTGTAAGTATTGAAAATGACCTTCGCCCGAAGGTTCATACCCTGCTAGATGCTGATAAGATCCGGCAGGATGACACTGCTGAGTTCAGGCAGATCTGCCGGGAACAGGAAAAGCAGCTGGATGACCACGAATTAAGAATATCCAATTTAGAAAAGAAAAGATAATTGGTGTGGCAACCGGTACCATACACTTATGACACATTTTATGTCATTATATTTTAGACTTTATTCTGCACCTGCCAAAACAAGCATATCTCTTTCATAAAAGAGGCAAGTTCAGTAAAATTGTTAAAGTCCGGTAATTTTCTTTAGGATGAAGCTCGTACGTGCGACGCTCCTATCGACAAAAAAGACTTGCTCAGCTATAATTAGTACATAATATGTGTTTCTTTGCACATATTTTACATTTATTTTGGAAGTGATGACCATGCAACGTTTTTTGATGCAGGATTTAGTTAAGTGGAAAAACAGCAGTTACAGGAAGCCGCTGATTTTGCAGGGAGTTCGCCAGTGTGGTAAAACCTACCTGCTGAAAAAATTTGCTTCTTTGCACTACCAGGACATAGCCTACTTCAACTTTGAAGGCAACCCCGCCTTAGCAGAGCTTTTTGAGAGCAACCTTGAACCCGAGCGTATTATTACCGAATTAGGTGTACTGCAGGGCAGCAGGATAAAACCGGGTTCTACACTGATTGTTTTCGATGAAATTCAGTTCTGTCCCCAGGCGCTAACTTTTTTAAAATATCTTTATGAAAAGGCACCTGATTATCACCTGGCCTGTGCCGGCTCTTTACTGGGCATAACTCTTGCCAAACCTTCGTCTTTTCCTGTCGGCAAGGTAAATTTTCTCACTCTCAGACCTTTAAGCTTTGAGGAATTTTTACTGGCCCATGGTGAGGAAGGTTTAACCAGGCATTTAAGAGAATTTGATGGTGACTTGCCACTGCCAAAAATTTTCACAGATAAATTAAAATCTACTCTGAAATCTTACTACATAACAGGAGGTATGCCGGAAGTTGTGGCCAGGTGGGTCGAGAGTAAAGATATTAAGGATGTCGAAGAGGCCCAGGACGCGATTATTAATGCTTATGAGCTTGATTTTGCCAAATATGCACCGGTTAAAGATTACCCTAAATTATCGTTAATATTCAGGAGCATTCCAGACCAGCTGGCCAGAGAGAACGGGAAGTTCATCTACGGCCGGGTTAAACCGGGGGCCAGGGCCAGGGACTTAGAAAATGCACTTGAATGGTTAACCGGCGCCGGAATTGCCCATAAAATTTGCAAGGTAGAGAAACCGGCTATGCCGCTTTCCGCTTACGCTGACAGGAGTCATTTCAAGCTGTATCTATCCGATATCGGTTTACTTAGAAGAATGGCCCGCTTACCGGCAGCTGCAATCCTGGAAGAATCGACGGCTTACACAGAGTTTAAAGGTGCCCTGGTGGAAAACTACGTGTTAAATGAGCTGATTGCTATAACCGGTGATATCCCTTATTACTGGAGATCCGGCAATCAGGCGGAGGTTGATTTTCTGACCCAGGTTGGAGAGAAGATTATTCCTGTGGAAGTTAAAGCTTCGACAAATTTAAGGTCACGCAGCCTGGCAGAGTACAGGAAAAAGTATAGTCCGGAAATTGCGATCAGAGCATCGCTTGCAAACCTTAAACGTGAAGAAGGCCTGCTAAACCTTCCTTTATATCTTTTATTTACCCTTAAGCGCCTATTTTAACCCGGGGCGCTTTAACATTGATATGACAGCTGACAGTTAACCGGTGGGAGCTGGCGCCGGACACTTTTTGTCACGCTAAAAAGAGGATAGAAGATCTTGCAGGTTATCTTTCCAGAATGGTTTTAAGTCATAATACTTCATGCGAATATTTTCGATGAAGTTGTAAGAGAGTTCTTCATCAACCGTATATAGCAGCTTCCCAGAGGTGGCTTCGTAAATAAACCCTATCTTACTGGTATTTAAATCGTGAACATCAACTGGCATTCCTACCAGCGCGCTTAAGTTCACAGATAACTCCAGGCAGAGATCAACAAGATCTTTTTGAGCTGCCTTCTCATCAAAGTAGACAGCAATGTCTATGTCACGAAATGGCAGTTCGTCCTCAATAAATGATCCATGAACAAAAGCAAAGAGTATTGACTGTTCAACATGCAATTTGTTTGTTATCTTCTGTAGAATTGTCTTTTTTTGTTGTGAAGAAAGCTTGTATTTAGTTTTTGTTTTCATCCATTTCACCTTCAGGTGTCTTATTCGCAAATAAAAGAGAGAGCTCTTCTAAGTAGAGATCCAGGTCGTCCAGGCTTGTTTGTAAGAAATCATAAATTTTGCTGTCATCTATTTCCTTATAGCCGTGCACCAGGATATTTCTAAAACCGGCCATTTTACTTAAGTTTGCTGATAACTTGCTCGATATCAATTCATGCTTACCCAGCAACAAAAAGCATTCTGCATAGCTATCCGGAGAGGTATTAATTAACCTTGCACATAAATGGTTGGCTATATTTGAAGAGGCTTCTATCATTACAATATAAGCATACTTGGCAGACCGCACTGCTTCTTTATTTGCTACAAACTCTTCACGGTCTTGCTTGGAATAATTTCGTAAAACTTGCAGATTCTCTTTAATATCAGCTACTTTTGCCCTGATGCGCTCTTTATTTAACTTTTTATAAGTCATAGGGCTGCCTCTTTCCTGTTAAAAAAGTAAAATTATAAAGACTTATCTTAGGGCAAGTATAGCATATAAAGAAAACCCCTCAAACACAAAAGAAGATATTTCGATGGATGACAACCTGTGCCAGAGACTTTTTATCACGCCAAAAAGAGGATAGAAGATCTTGCAGGTTATCTTTCCAGAATGGTTTAAATCATAATATTTCACAAAACGCTTTGACACATACAAACTTTGTATATATAATAATTGTGAACCTTTTATAAGGGGGGATAAGCATGGGTACTAACACTGTCAATATTTCCTTTAATGAAGAGCTGTTAAAAGAGATTGACCGGGTGGCCGGCGAAGAAGCACGATCCAGGTCCGAATTCATTCGTGAGGCAGCTCGTATGTACCTGACCCGTAAAGAGCAGTGGAATAGGATATTTGAATATGGCCAGCAGAAAGCGAAAGAGAATAATCTAAGTGAAGAAGAAATAAATGCTGAAATTAGGTCACTGCGCCGGGAAAGGAAACAGGCAGTTGAAGGAAATTGTTCTTGATACTAATGTATATATTTCCGCTTTTGCTTTTGGCGGTGAACCGCGCCGGGTTATTAATACTCTAATAGCCGGGAAAGCTGTTAATTATATTTCAGACCAGATTATCGATGAAATGGCTTCAGTTTTAAAAAGACCGAAGTTTGGCTATGACGATGCAGTTATCAGAACAATTATTTATGAGATTGAACAGATATCAGAGCTTTTTAATAATTTTAAAGTGCTCGACCTGGTTGAAAGAGATATAAAGGATAACCATGTTTTGGCCTGTGCCTTATATGCCAGGGCTGATTACCTGGTGACAGGGGACAATGATCTGTTAGGGTTAGAAGTTCCCGGAAAGCTTAAAATAATTACTCCAGCCCAGTTTATGGAGATAATCTGAAGACCCGGCTTTGCTGGACTGGAACCTATTTATACTTAAATTACAAATTCCTCGCCCTTGACCAAAAGAAAAATGCCTACTGAGCAGAACGCATTTAGGCATAATATAACTTTTTTACCTTTCGGCTCAGGTATATTCAATGACCTCTTCAGCTGTTTTTTTACCTTTGCGGCGAAGCAGGATATTGTAAATTTCAGCCGGGCTGATCTCACTTAAATATATGTTTACTTCGCCTCCGCCTTTAGTTAGCAAATCTGCTCCGGCCTTTAGTTGCTTAAATTACTGAAGTTATGGCAATAGATGTTGCCGCTTTTTTCATATGCAGGAATTAAACTGATATGAGACGAAATGTTTTTAATACAAAACCGGCTGTTAACTAGAACAAATCTGAAAGTGGGGCTGACAATGAAGAAAATTCCTGTCCGCAACGAGGATATAGTGTGGCGCAACCTGGAAGGCGAGGCAGTGCTTTTAAATCCGCACAGTGGTAAATACTACGGCTTAAATGAAGTGGGCTGCTCTTTCTGGGAAAAAGTTGATGGCAAAAGTAGCCTGGAAAGCATAGTTGAACTGTTACTGGAAGAGTATGACGTGGATCGAGGAACCCTGGAACAGGATCTAGAGGAACTGGTACAAGAGCTGGAAAAACGTGAGATCATTTCTTTTGCTAAATAAAGGTGGAACGAAAACTGAGAATAGATATGCCTTCATTTCAAGTTAAAGGCTTTGATCTGCTGCGGGACCTGCCGCTGGTGGCAGGAATGCCCCTGCAGTTAGCTTACCTGTCAGTGCTGCTCAGGCGGCACCAGTTTGGCGATGTGGTAGCGCTAATTGATCGTAGCTGTGGTGGAAGCGGGCAGCAAGGCACGGAAAGCCCGGTCAGGGCCGGTGAGGAAAAAGTGGCCGAACTGGATAAAGTTTACCGGGCGGCAACTTTCTTTTTGAAAGGGATCTGGCGCAGCAAGCGGCCCTGCCTGCGGCGGGCCCTGGTCACATACCGCTGGTGCAGGAAGCAGGGTATTGAAGCGGAAATAGTGATCGGGGTTAAAAAATCAGGTGATGAGCTGGCAAGCCACGCCTGGCTGGTAATTGACGGAGAGCCTTACCGGGAAAGTCGGGAGCATTTGAGCGATTATCGCCCGATCCTCGGCAGCAGGGACGGAGAACGTGAGCCGGATAAATAAGTTTACGAGCAGGCTGCAGGGGACAAAAGGAATAATAAATCGTCAAGATGAACTGGCCACTGGCTTGATCATTGTTATCACCAGGTTTGGCTGAGCCAGTCGCGGAGGCGGTTTTTTTTGTTTTCATCTTGCATAGCCTGAATAGTCTGCGGGTCGCGGCGCAAACCGAGCCAGATAGTTTTACCATAGCGCCTGCTAAGGGCAGCGGTCCGCTGCAGGTAAAACAGGAACCTGGCTGGTTGATTCAGGTCGGCTACCTTTTTTTCTCCCCGGTAGACTGTGGTACCGGCCGGCAGGGCACGCGCTTTCATATAGCTTAGCTTTTCACCCCAGGTAGTTTTGCCAAAGAAGCGGGCCAGGTAGCGGGTGGTTTTAACCGGGCTGACAGGCCTTGAAAAAATCAGCTCTTCTGCCGTGCCCAGCGCTGCTGTAAATTCTTTTCCGGTTCTGATTTGTTTCTGTGCTTCGGGGGGCAGGGCTGTAGCCAGCAGCTTTTCGGTCAAAACCAGCATCAGAAAAACCGCCCGCTCAATACCCCACTGCCGGGCCCGGGTAAATAGCTGCTGCCAGTCAAGTTCTTTCCGGTAACGCTCCATGATCCAGGCAGTATCCAGCAGGGCGGTCAGGCCGTTGTCAAACCCGTGCTGGATACAGGTATGCTGGCAGATATGCAGGAGCAGGTCTTCAGGACTTAATACCTTAACCTGCTGTTCCTGCAGCCGGGCAGTGCCGGCCCTGGCCCAGAGATCTTCCAGATTAATCCTTTCGCTGTAGGGCGGATCGGCCAGGTGGAAGTGGACTTCAACCAATACACCCCCTTCTTTGTGGTAAGGGGGCAGGTGCTTGGTATTGGACTGGGGCTTCACACCGGAAAAGCGGAAACCGGCGGCGATGAGCAGGTCGTGAATTCTTGCCAGGTCGGATTCCCTGGCCAGCAGGTCGATATCGGACATGGGGCGCAGGGCCAGGTTACCGTAGACCAGTTCGGCCAGGTGGGCGCCTTTAAGAAGGATAACAGGAACGCGGTTACGCTCAAAGAGTGCGGCTACTTCTGCCAGGCAATTGAAGAGGCCAATATTAC
>JBNJHL010000108.1:0-8357 GCA_051748445.1 Bacillota bacterium | reverse complement strand
CAAGTTTTGTAGAAGCTCTTCCTTACCTGGTAATGCCGGCGATTGCTGTTAGCTTAACCAGCTTAGGCTATATCGCTCGGATGATGCGAGCAGGAACCATAGATGTTCTCAAAACTGATTATGTGCGGGCTGCTTACCTTAAAGGAGTACCCCATAAGCAGGTGCTTTTCCGCCATGTTTTACGTAATGCTCTTTTGCCAACAATAACAGTTGTTGCTATGAGCACTGCAGTAATGATAGGAGGGATGGTTGTCGTAGAAGTGGTTTTTGGTTATCCTGGTATGGGGCGCTTGCTTGTTTATTCTATTAGAAACCAGGATCTGCCTCTAATTCAAGCTATAAGTATGGTTATTATACTGATACTGACTCTTTCAAACTTGATTGCTGATATTTTATATAGTGTGTTGAATCCTCGTATCCGGTTTGGAAAATGATCTGTAAATAATCTTTCAATATTTTATTAACAAGGTTATTAAACAAGCTGAGGGGAGCTTTATCTGAATGTTTCAATCTTTGCTGAGTTGAAATTGCAGAGAAATGATAAAATCTACCAGTACTTTCCGCGGATAAAACAAAGTCAAAGAATTATAAAATACTTAACGGAGGAAGTATAGATGAATAACAAATTAGGTTTTCAGTTCATTCCGACAGTTAAAAGTGAATTATGGGTTCCTTGTCCAAAACGAATTCGAGCTTTTTTTAATGGTAAAGTAATCGCAGATAGTAAACGCACATTTTTGCTTCGGCAGTTTCCAATGCGCTATTTTTTTCCTTCTGAAGATGTAAATCATTGTTGGCTTAAAGCTAACGGTCATTCTAATACAGGAAGGCTTGGGAAAACTAATAATTTCACTGTTGCAGTAGATGATCGACAGGCAGAGAGCGCTGCGAGGCAGTATATTAAGTTGCCTGAAGTTGAAGGCCATAACCTTAATGGATATTTTGCTTTTGACTGGCACAGCATGGATGATTGGTATGAAGAAGATGAGCCGGTTACAGTACATCCTCGTGACCCATATATTCGCATAGATACCCTGCAGAGTTCCCGTCATGTAAAAGTTGTAATTGCCGGAGAGGTTATTGCAGAATCAAAGCGACCGGTATTACTTTATGAGGCTGGGCACATTACTCGTTATTATCTTTATAGACCGGATGTCAGATTGGACTTGTTAGAACCGTCCGACACACAAACGGGATGTCCTTACAAGGGCCTGGCATCCTACTATTCTGTTAAAGTTGGAGATACTAAAGTTAAGGATATTATATGGACTTATCCTTCACCCTATCCCGAATGCATCCATATTCAAAACATGTTCTGCTTTATGAGTGAAAAAATTGAAGAATTTTATGTTGATGGAGAATTATTAGGTCAAGGTTAATAGAAAAATATTATTTTTTCGGTTAAAGGTAAAGACTTTTGCCGGATAGAAATAAAGAGATGGTTAGCACTTCTACCTGGCTGAATAATGCTGGTTTATTTTATAGTGACAAAGGAGTGTCGAAGCATGTTTAGAAACAACGAGATAGAGTCAGCAATGAAGGTTAAACTTGACCATGAGTTTTATGAGATGCCAGAGTTTATCGAAGGAGTGAGGCGGGCCCCGGCCAGGGATTTTACCCTGAGCAGGGAACAAACTGAAGTAGCACTGAAAAACGCTCTCCGTTATGTTCCTGAAGAATATCATAAGCGGCTTGCTCCTGAATTCTTAGAAGAGTTGACTACCAGGGGGCGAATTTACGGATACCGTTACAGGCCTCCCGGAAATATTAAGGCCAAACCTGTCGATCAATATAAAGGGAACTGCCTGGAAGGCAAAGCATTCCAGGTGATGATCGATAACAATCTTGACTTTGATGTGGCCTTATACCCTTACGAACTTGTTACTTATGGTGAAACGGGCAAGGTCTGCCAGAACTGGATGCAGTACCGCCTATTAAAAAAATACCTGGAAGTTATGACCGATCAGCAAACCCTGGTAGTTGAGTCAGGGCACCCGGTTGGACTCTTTCGTTCCAAGCCGGATGCCCCCCGCGTAATAATTACCAACTCCCTGATGGTCGGTATGTATGATAACCCGGAAGACTGGAACATAGCCGAACAGATGGGTGTAGCTAATTACGGGCAGATGACCGCCGGCGGATGGATGTACATCGGTCCGCAGGGGATCGTTCACGGTACCTTCAACACCATTCTTAATGCCGGCCGGCAAAAACTGGGGATTAAAGACGACGAAGACTTAAGAGGTGTTCTTTTTGTAACCTCCGGCCTGGGAGGAATGAGCGGAGCCCAGCCGAAAGCGGTTGAAATAGCCGGTGGTGTAGGTATTGTCGCCGAAGTTGATCCCTCAAGGATTAAAACCAGGCATGAACAGGGCTGGGTTGGTTTGGTCGCTGCCGATCGGGAAGAAGCTTTTAAGAAGGCCTTTGCAGCAAAAGAGGCAGGCGAAGCTCTTTCGATTGCTTACCATGGTAACGTAGTTGATCTTTTGGCTTATGCAGTGGAAAAGGATTATCGAATTGACCTTTTATCTGATCAGACCTCCTGTCACGCCGCTTATGATGGAGGCTACTGTCCCCAGGGTCTTACTTTTAAGCAGCGGACAGAACTGCTGCAGAGCAATAGGCAGGAGTTCAAAAAGGAAGTCGATCAGTCTTTGCGCAAACACTTTGAATTAATCCAGGCCCTGACTGAACGGGGCACTTACTTTTTTGATTACGGCAACTCGTTCCTTAAAGCAGTATATGATGCCGGGGTTAAAGAAGTTTCCGCCAACGGGGTTGACGCCAAGGATGGCTTCATTTTTCCCTCCTATGTTGAAGATATTATGGGCCCGGAACTTTTTGATTACGGTTATGGCCCCTTCCGCTGGGTTTGCCTGAGTGGTAACCCGGAAGACTTAAGAAAAACCGACCGGGCCGCCATGGATTGCATTGATCCGAACCGACGGGGCCAGGATCGAGACAACTACGTCTGGATCCGTGATGCGGAAAATAATAAGCTGGTCGTGGGAACCCAGGCCAGGATCCTCTACCAGGATGCCGCGGGGCGGACTAAAATTGCCCTTAAGTTTAACGAAATGGTTCGCAGCGGCGAAGTAGGACCGATTATGCTTGGCCGGGATCATCATGATGTCAGCGGAACTGATTCACCCTTCCGTGAAACAGCCAATATCAAGGACGGTAGTAATGTTATGGCTGAGATGGCCATCCAGTGCTATGCCGGTAACGCTGCCCGCGGTATGAGCCTGGTTGCTCTTCATAACGGTGGTGGTGTGGGGATTGGCAAGGCCATTAATGGGGGATTTGGTATGGTCCTTGACGGCAGCGAGAAAGCCGATCGTATTCTGAGCACCGCCATGCCCTGGGATGTGATGGGCGGGGTGGCTCGCCGGGCCTGGGCCAGGAATGAAAATTCGATTATTACAAGCATAGAATACAACAAAGAACATGCAGATACTGACCAGATCACCCTGCCGTACCTGGCGGACGATGAACTGGTGGCTGGCCTGGTTGAAAAAGTTTTCGGCAAATAGAGAGGTGGTATTAATGAAGGCAACTTTAATTGTAAAAAATGCGGCCCAGGTTGTAACCTCCGACGGTGCTTCACAGGCACCGCTTACCGGTGAAAAACAGGGCCAGATCAGGGTTATAGAAAACGGAGCGGTGGCAGCCAATGGTGAGCAGATTATTGCTGTTGGCACAACTGCAGAAGTGGAACAGAAAGTCGAAACCGATGCTGCAACCAGGGTTGTTGATGCATCCGGCCAGGTAGTACTGCCGGGCCTGGTAGATCCTCATACGCATGTGGTGTTCGGAGGTTCCCGTGAGCATGAGTTTTCCCTGAAGCTTGAAGGGGTGCCTTACCTGGAAATCCTGGCCCGCGGCGGCGGAATCTTAAGCAGTGTTGAAGCGACCAGGACAGCTACTGAAGACGAACTGGTTGCCGCAGGCATAAAATATTGCCGTCAGATGCTGGCTCAGGGGACTACCACCGCTGAAGCAAAAAGCGGCTACGGCCTGTCGACCGAGGCCGAGATAAAAACCCTGCGGGCAATACACCAGGTAGACGGTGCTCAGCCAATAGACCTGGTTCCTACTTTTTTGGGAGCCCATGCCGTGCCCAAGGAATACAAGGGGGAACCGGATCGCTATATGGACCTGGTTATTAATGAAATGCTGCCCCGGGTAGTTGAAGGTAAGCTGGCCAGCTATTGCGACGTTTTTTGCGAAGAAGGGGTATTTTCAGTGGAGCAGTCCCGCCGAGTACTTACAGCTGCCCGTGATATGGGGCTGGAGCTGAAGATACATGCTGATGAAATAGTCCCCCTGGGGGGCGCAGAACTGGCTGCTGAACTGGGAGCGGTATCGGCCGATCACCTGCTGGTAATTTCCGATCAAGGGATCAGGCGGATGGCCGAAGAAGGGGTTATTGCCGTGGTGCTCCCCGGTACAACTTTCTACCTGCGCGAAGAACACTATGCACCTGGCCGGAAAATGATCGAAGCGGGTGTTCCGATGGCCCTGGCCACCGATTTTAACCCGGGCAGTTCACCGAACAATAACCTGCAGCTTATTATTAATATTGCTTCACTTTACCTGAGAATGACCCCGGCCGAAGTAATCAATGCCATAACCATTAATGCTGCTCATGCTGTCGGTCGTGCTGCGGAAGTAGGCAGCCTGGAAGCAGGTAAACGGGCCGATCTGGTTTTATTTGACGCACCGAATTATGATTATCTTGCTTACCGGTATGGAACAAACCTGGTCAGTAAAGTGATAAAAAATGGACAACTTGTAGTGGAGGTGTAATAGCTGCATGAGTAAAGTAGTGCAGTGCGTCCCTAATTTCAGCGAGGGGCGCAGGGTTGAAGTGATTGAAGAAATTGTAGGATCAATAAAAGATGTAAAAGGTGTCACCCTTTTAGATTACTCTTCTGACGAAAGCCACAACCGTTCCGTAGTTACTTTTATCGGGGATCCGGATGCAGTGGTAGAGGCCGCTTTTCAGGCTGCTAAAACGGCAGCAGAGAAAATAAATATGGCCGAGCACAGCGGCGGGCATCCACGTATGGGAGCAACTGATGTAATACCTTTTATTCCGGTCAAAGAGGTAACCATGGATGATTGCATCAATATGGCCAATCGGCTGGGTGAAAAGCTGGCTGAAGAGCTGGATATCCCGGTTTATCTTTACGAGGAAGCGGCCGTAAAACCGGAACGCAAGAATTTATCAAATGTACGCCGCGGCCAGTACGAAGGTTTAATCGAAGCGATCAAGGAACCGGAGCGCAAACCGGATTTTGGCCCGGCTGAAGTTAACCGCAAAGCAGGAGTTACCGCTGTCGGGGCCCGGCCGCCTTTGATCGCTTACAACATTAATCTGGACACTGATAATGTTGATATAGCCAAAAATATTGCCCGGGCAATAAGAGGCAGCAGCGGTGGTTTCCCGTCAGTTAAAGGCCTGGGTATTATGATCGAGGAAACAGGCAAAGCCCAGGTAACTATTAATGTCTGCGACTTTAAAAAAGTGCCGGTATACCGGATATTTGAAATTGTAAAAAGAGAGGCGGCCCGTTATGGTGTTGCAGTGCTTAGCAGCGAAGTAATCGGATTAACCCCGCTCGACGCCCTGGCTGATGCAGCTGAATTTTATTTGCAGTTAGAAGGTTTTGATCGCAGCCAGGTTTTAGAAAACAGGCTACTGGAGTGATTTTTTAATGGAGATTGATAAGCAGGGAAATGAGTCCAGTTCGCAAAATAACCAGTTACCTGAGCATGGCTTGCGCCGGGAGCCCGACAAACCAGACCTAAAAGCTGCAATGCGGTTTTACCTGGGCATTTTTGCTTTGTTAATGTTTGTCGGATCCTTTGTCCAGTTTATGCATTTTGAGATCGGGATGATTATTACCCAGATTTTCTTAATACTTATCCCTGCAATATGGTTTTGGAACCGTTACGGTGTTGATAAAGTTAAGTTTGCCAGACTTTATCCGCTCAAATTAAAGTACGTCCCGACCATTTTGATCCTGGCAATAGTGATGTGGGTTATAAATATGATTGTAGCAGTAGTTATGGTAACCGGGTTGATGGAAATTGGTTATGAACCGATTACTGTGATAGAACCACCTGAGACCATTACGCAGTACCTGGGTTATGTTGTCGTTCTTTCAGTCTTTGCCGGCATCTGTGAAGAAGTGCTGTTCCGGGGGGCAATAATGCCTTCAATGGAATCGCGTGGTCTCGTACCGGCTATCGTATTCAGTTCCCTTCTCTTTGCCCTGTTCCATGTCTCTTTTCTTAACCTGTTTAGTACTTTTTTACTGGGCATAGTGATGGCTGTCCTGGTTATTAAGACAGGGTCATTATGGTCAGGGATTCTATATCACATGGCCAACAATTTTATTGCCGCAACCTACCTGTATATTGCCGGCCAACACGAAACTGCCACCGAGATGAATCCCGGGGCATTGATGGCTTTATTCCCCCTGCTGGCAGTTGCTGCTGTAGCCGCTTATTTTCTCTTCCGATTACTCCATCGACAGACTGGTAGCAGACCACTGCTTAAGGAGAGAAAAAACTGGCTGCCCCGCGGCTGGTTCAGCTTTGTTTTTGCTGCTGCTCTTTTCATTTTCCTGGTGATGGCCACGTTTGAACTGGCAATTGGTTTTGACTGGTTCGATCTGGGCTTGTAAAATACAATGAAGGAGGAATCAAATTATGGGTTTGGAAGCCAAGAGGGTTGCAATATTTTTGGAACAGATTTATGAAGATCCCGAGTTCTGGTATCCTTATTACCGCTTCCAGGAAGCCGGGGCAGAGGTTACTGTAATCGCGCCTGAGGTAAAGGTATACCACAGCAAGCACGGTTATCCAGCAAAAGCAGACCTTGCTGCTGCCGATGCCAGGCCAAGTGATTATGATGCGGTCATTATCCCGGGTGGTTATTCCCCGGACCATATGCGCCGCTCGAAAGCAATGGTGGAATTTTTGCAGCAGGCTTATGACCAGAAAAAAATAATTGCCTCAATTTGTCACGGCCCCTGGATGCTCGCTTCAATAGGAGCAGTTAAAGGTAAAAAGGTTACCTCATTTTTCTCCATCAAGGATGACCTGGTCAATGCCGGGGCTGATTATGTAGACAGGGAAGTGGTTCGCGACGGCAATGTAATTACCTCGCGCACACCGGCCGATTTGCCGGCATTTTGCAAGGAAATAATTGCTGCTTTAAATGGATGATTCAACGAGTAAGCAGCTGGTTGACACAGTTTTTCCCGCTGCTTACTCTTACCTGTTTATAAAGCCGTGATCCTGCGAAGCTTACTGAAGAAACTACAGCGAGCATAAAGGGCAGACATGGAAACGCCGTAAGGCTTGTAGCATGGTGATCGAAAGAAAATCAACCACCTCAGTTGGATATGGTTGAATAGATGTGCTAGTATTTAAGTATCAACCTTTGCCTTAAAAAAAGTACCCCGTTCTCTTTTTTCTGTTTCAACTAAACCTTTTGACTGGAGCAGGTTTAAATATTTCTGGATTTCCGCCGGCCTCAGGTTTAAAGCCTGCTGCAGGTCCGAAACTGTGCAGGGTCTGCGGCGCAGTGTGTTTAAAATGCGGTTACTCTCTAAGCCTTTTATTGAGGATACTTTATGATCCGGTTTAAAGGCGCCGATTAGTTCAGCATTGCCCAGGTAGTCAGCAACTTCTCTCAGCCTTTCTTTAGGAGCGGCTTCAACCCACTTTTCAGTGCCCGGCCTGTCCATGGTTCCGATCTGAACCAGATCGGGCTTTATTTTTTCCAGGGCTTTTTTTATAATTTTCAGTTCTTCCCCTGTGTCATTAATGCCGGGTACGATTAAAACTTCAATAATTATTACACCTTTGTATTCACTGCGAAGCAAAACCAGGCCATCGATTATCTCATTACAGTCAAGCCCATGGTAAGGGCGGTTGATCCGGTTGAAAACATCGCTGCTGGCTGCATCAAGGGAAGGGATGATCAGATTTGTCCTTAAAACTTCTTTCCGTAAAGCCGCATTGGTAAATAGGGTGCCGTTGGTTAACAGGCACACCCTGTATTCAGGATAATTATCTTTTATATAATCAATTACAATGCCCAGGCCGGAATTCAGGGTAGGTTCGCCTGAACCGGAAAAAGTAATGTAATCGAGGTTGGGTTTTGAGGTAAGGTAATGCTCCAGTTCGGCAATTACATCTTCAACTGGCACGTATTCTTTACGAGTTGTGGTCAGATGGGTAGTTTCCCCGCATTCACAGTAGACGCAGTTGAGAGTGCAGGTTTTGTGTGGAACTAAATCTACCCCAAGCGAAAGTCCCAAACGGCGTGAAGGGACCGG
>JBNJHL010000107.1:0-8417 GCA_051748445.1 Bacillota bacterium | reverse complement strand
AATAATTAGGCCTGGAGCTGGAGCAAAGCCAGCTCCAGGCCTAATTATTAATACTTCCTCCGTAGGACAACCTCATGAAATAAGGAAACGTGGAGACTGCTCCCCACGTTAGAATTAACTTGGTGTCGGGAGGGGGACTTGAACCCCCATGGTATTCACCACACGGCCCTCAACCGTGCGCGTCTGCCAATTCCGCCATCCCGACATATTATGTTTTAACATTTTAGATTATAAGGGTTTCTACAGGGGTCGTCAAGACAATTACTGTATAAACCACATTTACTTTTTTATTAGCAGGCCAGCTTTATCTACATTTCTTAACCTGCCGTTTTTATAAATTCGTTAAATAGTTAAAGGTTTTTTTTGCGTTGAAAGAGAAACTATTAGGAGTTATCTAGAAAATAAGCAATAACTGTAAAAAACATGTGATTGTGTTTGTTTAAGGAGGTACTTTCAGATGAGCCAAAAGCCGGAGTCTGAACTTATTCTTACTGTGCCCGATAAAATGGAGGAACAGGAACCCTGCTTTATAACAGGCAATGAATATATTTCACTTCCTGAAATTTACCGGGACGGAAGCATTTTAAATATTAACTTTCTACACTATCAATACAAAAGTTTATTGGAATTCAGCGGAAACAAACAACTACCACTGCTGATGCCTGCTTTGAAAGTTAATAATGAAACCATTAATATAAAAGATTTATCTAAATGGGATTATAAATCGGACTGGCTGCCGGTTTTTTCTTTTGTCACCGAAAATGAGATTTCTTTAACAGCAGAAATAATAGCTCCCCCTGGATTCAAAGGTTTCTATTACAAGTTAAAACTACATAATAGAGGCAAACAAAATACAGAGCTTCAGGTTGGCTGGCAGGGCTGCTGGGATAGCTTTAACTATATAATTTTTAACCGCAGGGCAATCGATGGCAAAAGAAATATAAATTACAATCGTTGGACTGAGAGTGTAATTTTGGAAGCTTCTTCTGGCCCACCTCTGGCCGGGCTGGCCATGGCTGCCGAACCAAAAGCAGAGTGGCACCTTGACTCTGTTAATAATCGTTTTGGTGCCGTCTATGAATTGCAGCTGGAACCAGGAGAAAATTTTGAGACAACACTTTACGTAGCAATAAATCTTGAAGCAGACGGGGCCAGCACAAGCACTGTGGATATGCGGCGTCACGGCAGCAACGCTCTTTATAAACACACCAACAACTGGCTGGAAAGCAGACGCAATAATTTAAGTAACCTGAAGTTAAGCGGATTGATGAACAAGAATCTTTTTTTCTCATACTTTTTTGCTACAGGCCGGGCCCTTGACAATGATATGCTGGTTCCGGTAACTTCACGCAGCCCTCGTTACTATGTCAGTGCCGCTTTCTGGAGCCGTGATTCCCTGCTTTGGAGTTTTCCGGCGATTATGATAGCTGACCGAAATACAGCCAGGGAGCTGCTTCTTACAGCTTTCACCAGGCATATCGATAATGCCGGTGACCATGCCCATTACATTAACGGAACAGTTCTTTATCCGGGCTTTGAACTGGACCAGCTTTCTGCATATTTTTTGGCCTTAAAGCATTATCTTGACCAGTGCGGGGAAAAAGGAATTATTCAAGAAACAGCAGTCCAAAATGGCCTTGATGTTTTGGCTGAAAAAACCTTTTCCTGTTTTGATCCTGAATCAGGTCTGTTCAGAACTTTTCTTGACCCCTCAGACGATCCGGTATACTTTCCCTATCTTACTTACTGCAACGCCCTGCTGCAGTGCGCCTTTCGCTTCCTGGGTAAATTGCAGGCAGAAGAGCTCTGGCAGCATAAAAGCGACTTCGCCATTTTAGCCCAGGAACTGGAACAGGCCATTTATGAAAACTGTACGGTAAAAGGGCCTTTCGGGATGATGTTCGCCTGGGCTGTTGATGGTAAAGGCCGTTTTTCTCTCTATGACAATCCTCCCGGCAGCTTGCAGCTGTTGGCTCATTATGGTTTCTGTTCTATAGACGATAGGATTTTCACAAACACTGTCCACTGGATACGCTCTTCCAACAACAAACATTTTCACCAGGGTCAACCCTTTGAAGAAGCAGGCTCTATTCATGCTGAAAACCCCTGGCCGCTTGCTGCCTGTAATGATCTGCTAGCCTGCAATGCCGGGGCTGAAGACTTTTTTAAACGTGCTAAAATGGACAACGGTTTCTTTTGTGAAACAATCGATCCAGAAACCGGTCATGTCTCTACAGGAGCAGCTTTTGCTTCGGCTGCCGGCTTTCTTGCCTATGCTTTGAAAAAACAATAAGTTGAATTTATCTCTGACACCTTTTCTACTTATTATGATTGCAGGAGAGGAGTAATTGGATGAACCAGGTTAAGCAGCTGACTTTATTGGGAAAAATTATCTACGGAACTGGTTCAGGTGGTTTCAGTCTGATTGACAGGGTATTAATTACCTGGCTCTTTTATTACTACATCACCAGTCCCCTTGAAGGTGTAGAAGCCTTAATGCCGCCCTTTGCTTTCGGTATTATCATGTTCCTGGGGCGGGCTATCGATGCTGTTGCCGACCCTGTAATTGCCAGATGGTCTGATAATCACCAGGGGAAAATGGGACGTCGCATGCCTTTCATGCTTTTCAGCGGGGTGGCTTATACCTTTGTTTTTATAGCACTTTTTTATCCTCCGGTAGCCGAAAACTCAATCTTAAACAGTATATTTCTGGCAGTTATGCTGGGGCTTTACTTCATTTTGTTTACGGCTTACGTCGGCCCTTACCTGGCCCTGTTGCCGGAGCTGGCCCGCACGGCGAAAGACAGGGTTGACCTGGCTACTTTCCGGGCCGTATTCATGCTGCTCGGAGTTGGCACTGCCCTGATCGGATCGGGCATATTAATCGGCCTGCTCGGCTTTCACGGGATGGTCTGGGTACTGGCAGCCCTCGGCCTTGTAATGCTTTACCTGCCGATGCTGATCAAAGAAAAGGATTATGCCGAAGCTAAGCCGGCAACCTTAGGGCTGGTAGAAGCGGTGAAAACAACTTTCAAGAATCGCGCTTTTGTAATCTACCTGATCGGAAATGTAACGTTCTGGCTCGGGTTTAATATTATTACCTTGAACCTCCCCCTTTATGTAACAATTCTGCTGGGTGGCACCGAAGATGACACTTCGATCTATTTCGGTTTGGCTTTCGTGGTTGCCTTAATTTTCTTTCCCGTGGTTAATATTCTTTCAAAAAAGATCGGCCTGAAAGCAGTAATGATGTTTGCCCTTGTTGCCTTTTTAGTATTACTGCCCCTTTTTTATTTCCTGGGGCAGCCAATGCCTGGTTTAACCCCGGAGGTTTTTGGTTATCTTTTAATGGGGCTGGCCGGCTTACCACTGGCTGTAATTTTTATAGTTCCCGATGCGATAGTGGCTGAAGTATCCGACCTGGAGGAAAAGCTATCCGGCCAGAGGCGTGAAGCGATGTATTTTGGGGCACAGGGTTTTATATTGAAATTGGCCCTGGGCATATCGACGGTTATAACCAGTGCCCTGCTGCAGTTTTTTGGCAACACTGCTGCCGAACCGCTTGGAATTCAGCTGACCGGACCGGTTTCAGCCATATTCATACTAATTGGAGTAATTGTTTTTACCCGGTACCCGGAAAAGGAAGTCCGGGCCTATCGCAGATGATATTTAGCAAACCAGTTTTAAAACGAATAAGTTGAATTTATCTCTGACACCTTTTCAACTTATTTTTATATTGGGGGTGGTTGTAATGTCTGAGAATCCGGCCCTGGAAAGGGCGCGCAAGTACCTGGAGAGGTATGACCTAGACCTGGTGCCGCGGGAGCATCAAAAGACAACTAAAACTTCTGCCGAAGCGGCGGAAGCCTTAAATGTTGAGCTGGGGCAGATTGCCAAGTCGATTCTTTTTCGTTCCGGCGAGCATTACGGGCTTTTTGTAGCGGCAGGAGATATTAAAATCAGCGATAAAAAGGTAAAGAAGCTACTTGGCGGCGGCAGGGCTAAGATTGCCAGGCCGGAAGAGGTTGAAGAGATTACCGGTTACCGGGTTGGCGGGGTTTGTCCTTTCGATATTGATAAAAATGTGCCGATTTACCTGGACAGTTCCATGAAGCGGTTTGATGTGGTTTATACCTCGGCCGGAACCCCGCATTCCCTGCTGCCAATTTCTTTTGAACAGCTGAAGATGGTTACAAACGGTATGGTGGCAGATATTGAAAAGGATTAATGTGGTATCGTCAATTATAAATAAATTATTGTTTGTAGCTATCCTGCCTTTTGAAAAAACGTAAGCGAGCATAAAGTGCAGGCATGAAACTGCCGTTTTCACAAAGCCTGAAGCTAAGCCGGTACAGTTCCAGCTTAAACGATCAGCGGGTGTAGTTTTCTTCAACAGGCTAAGTTATTACTCTATTATTATATATTTCCGGGAAGTATCGCCTGTACAGGACCGGGTTTTTATCACGCCAGGGGTCATTACGGCGCAGTTCGTGCAGGGCTTCGAGGTCGAGATCGGCAACAGCCATTGCCTCCCGCTTATACGTTTCAACTTCAGCGAGGACACCATCTTTTGTAGGGGTCAATTCAAGGGGAGCATAGATTCCAGACCTGCCGGTAAAGGTTAAACCGGCGATACTGCCAACCAGGGCACTTTTTACCCCGTAAAGCCTGCTTTCCTGCACCCTGGGCCAGATTCCGCGCAGGGCCAGCCAGTAGTTATACTCTTCCTGGTTGGCAATCGGCAGCAGTACAATATCGGTTTTACTTTGTTCAAGAATGCGGAAAGTTTCAAAGTAGGTTGCATCCATACAAACGGGCAGAGCCAGCCTGCCCAGCGAAGTATCATAGGTGTTAAAGGTACTACCTCTTTTTAGCTGCCACTTTTCTTCAACGGGCAGGAGGTGGACCTTATCCTGGCTGCCAAGCATCTTTCCAGACGGCCCGTAGAGAAATGAGCGATTAACTACTGATCCGTTATCTGCCAGGGTGTAGCTTCCGGCCATAATATATAGCTTATATGCCTCAGCGAGGCTGGAGAATACTGCATCGACCAGCGGCTTTACAGCCGGGCTCATGTAATGAAAAACATCGGTTAACTTAATATCTTCCTGCTGCTTATCTTGTTCTGTCCCGGTCAAAC
Source organism: Bacillota bacterium (assembly GCA_051748445.1). GTDB lineage: Bacteria > Bacillota > Dethiobacteria > DTU022 > DTU022 > T3SED10-7. The sequence continues at coordinate 3,277 of JBNJHL010000107.1, read as the reverse complement.
CAGGGTTTATCGCTTTTTGCCGGTAAGACTCTTCCATTTGCTCAATCCCGGGCAGCAGCCCAAGCAGGGGCAGGTTGTTATATTCCGGAAACGCTACCAGTATGGCCCCTTCATTGACAGCTTCCCTGACTCGCCGGTGCATATCGTCAGCAAACTGCAGGGGGCTTTTATGCAGAGTCAGTTTAACCTGGACCGCTGCAGCCCTTATTTTGCGGCGATCTACCGTTTCCGCTGTTTTTACCGGGACTGAACCAGGTAATACTGACCGGAAATACCGCCTGATCCGGGCCGGGCGGCAGTTCCAGACCAGGTAACGTTGAAATAGTTTTTCTTTCCAACCAGCAAATTTCACAGCTGTTACCTCGCAAGTAAAATGTCTTATCCTTCTGCACATTTATCTGTTTATCAATTACAGTATTTTAATAAGTTTGCTTTGCTATTGCAGCATACGATATGCTTCCGGGTTTAATAGCTTTAAAAGCGGGTACTCTTGTTTAATCTGTTTGCGGGCTTCCTGATCTAATTGTGCTGTTACGACTGAACTATGGGGATAACCGCGAGCCAGGTAACCGCTCTGACCGGGAGTTATTTCGCAGGGGCCAATTACCGCTGAAGCGCCGCCATATACTTTGTCTACGATAACAGCGCTCAGCTGGGCTTCAACAGCCCAGAACTGGTTTTGCTGGACCTGGGACCACATTCCGGCTGTTTGGGACCAGCAGGTTAGCTTACCTTCCTGGGCCCCGCAGTGAAGCAGCAGGTCGGCGTCTCTTAAACCAAAAATCCTGCCTACCTCAGGGTGGCGGGCGTCATTACCAACTACAAGTCCTGTTTTAAAGCCCTCACAGTCAAAAATCTCCAGAGTTTCACCCCTGCTAAGGCCTGCCTCATGTTCAAAACGGGTTAAGTGAGTTTGCCTTTGGACAGCGTAAATTTCCCCGGCAGGATTTAAGCAGTAGGCACTGTTATAAAGCTGATTTTCTTTTTCTTCAATTAACGTCCCTGCAGCCAGGTAAATATCAAGTGATTTAGCCAGTTTACAGTGTAATTCTAAATACTGTTCAATCCAGGTATGCCTGGAACTGTTTTCCAGAAGATCAGCTGTCGGTTCTGAAACTGTTGCTGTAATGTTTTTTGTGCCATAACCTAATACGGTGGCTGTATGGGCAGGAAGGACCATTAGTCTGGGATTAAGCTTTTTAGCCAGTGTCGAAACATCATTGAAATAGCTATCCAGGCATTTCAAATTCACACCTTGTAATGATAATGCGGTAACAATCATTAATCAGGCACCCCAAGTGGAAAAATAATATTAATTATAGCTAATAGCTGCTTCTTTGCTCATAGAGTAATTGGAAAAGAGTAGGGCTGAAAACACCCAAAACAATCAAAGCTCAACTCCTGTGCGTATGGGACTAATCAGCTTGCTTGATGCGCCTGGCCAGGGCTGCAGCCATCTCGCTGGTTCCAGCGGTGCCGCCTAAATCGGCAGTCAGATCTTTGCCTTCCTTAATCTGATCAGCCAGGGCCTTTTCGATGCGGTCGGCTGCTTCTTTTTCTCCCATATGGCGCAGCATTAAAATAGCAGCCATAATCATGGCCGAAGGGTTGACATAATTTTTACCCGCATACTTGGGAGCGCTGCCGTGAACCGGCTCAAAGAGAGCAGCCTTCTCCCCGATGTTCGCTCCGGGAACAACGCCCAGTCCACCAACCAGGCCGGCACATAAATCGGATAAAATATCACCATAGAGGTTTGGCATCACCATGACATCATAAAGTTCCGGTTTCTGTACCAGCTGCATGGCCATGTTATCTACGATACGGTCTTCAAACTCTATCCGGGGATACTTTTCTGCCACTTCGCGGGCAATATCCAGGAAAAGACCGTCACTTAACTTGAGGATGTTAGCCTTATGGACGGCGGTCACTTTCTTCCGACCGTTATCACGGGCATAATCAAAGGCAAAGCGAACTATTCTTTCAGAGGCCTTACGGGTAATAATTTTTATACTTTCGGCTGCATCAGTCCCAACCATATGCTCTACCCCGGAATATAAGTCTTCGGTATTTTCACGAACTACAACCAGGTCAATATCTTCATAGCGAGACTTAATGCCCGGAAATGTTTTAGATGGACGCAGGTTGGCATATAGATCAAGTTCCATCCGCAGGGCTACATTGATACTGCGGAATCCTGAGCCTATCGGGGTGGTCAGCGGCCCTTTCAGGCCAACCTTGTTCTTTTTTAGTGATTCGATAACTTTTTCAGGCAGCGGTGTGCCGTATTCTTCAAGCGCTCCCTCACCGGCGGTAACTTCATCCCAGGTTATTTTAACCCCGGTCGCCTCAATTACTTTCAGGGTGGCCTCTGTAATATCCGGTCCGATACCGTCACCTTTAATCAACGTAACTGTATGCATGTTGTTCATCTCCCTTTCAATTAATTCTCTGCCAGAATTGATCTACCTGGCGAGCAGTTTGCTCTATTGTTCCGCTGTTATCAATAACTGTATGAGCATGCTTTCTTTTATCTTCAAGGGGTTTTTGGGATTTTAGCCTCATCTCAGCTTCACCACGGCTAAGTCCGTCACGCTGCTGCAGGCGGGCAATTTGTGTTTCCCGGGGGGCATAAACCAGCACAATATGATCGACTGTTTTCTGCATTCCCGCTTCAATAAGCAGCGGTATATCGTATACCAGGATAGCATCCGGGTGCTCAGATTTTATTTCCCGGGAAAGCTCGATGAATCGTTTGCCAACCCAGGGGTGGACTATTTTGTTCAGTTTTTCCAGCTTCTTTTTATCTTTAAAAACCAGGTTGGCCAGCTTTTCCCGGTCGATATTCCGGTCGGGAAGAAGAATTGATTGGCCCAGCCAGTCAACTATAGCCTGCCAGGCCGGTTGATCGGGTTCAACCGCTTCCCTGGCAAGTTTGTCGGCATCAAGCAGGTACGCTCCCTTCTCTTCGAGCATCTTTGCTACTGTGCTTTTACCGGAAGCAATCCCACCGGTTATTCCGATTATCATCTACTTATCAACCTTTCTTTTCTATTTCCATTCATGCAACTGCTTAATTATTTGCCGGCATCATGATACTGTAGTTCCCGCTAAAGTAAACTGAAGCGAACATAAAGTGCAGAATTTGAATTACCGGTAAAAAGAGGCCTGCTGTTAACTTCACTTCAAGTAACAAGCTTATTTTTGACAGCGTGGACAATAATAAGTGCCCCGTCCGGCAACCACTTTTTTTTTAATCGGTGTTCCGCAGGGGCAG
>JBNJHL010000106.1:0-8452 GCA_051748445.1 Bacillota bacterium | reverse complement strand
CTTTCCTGTTCGAGCACCTTGACAACACCATTAAAACCCCGGACGATGTCCAAAAATATATTGGGTTACCGGTGCTCGGCGTTATACCCGAATTTGAAAAGGAGGATATCCGTTAAATAATGGTGTTCAAAAAAAAGGACGAAAATGAAGAACTTGGCATCGTCTTAACCGGCACGCGTTCAGCAGCCTCCGAAGCATACCGCACTCTGCGCACCAATATCCAGTTCATGACTTTGGATAACCTGACCAAGTCCCTGCTGGTTGTCGGACCCCACCCGGGATGTGGCAAAACAACCACGGTTGTTAACCTGGGTATGACTTTGGCCCAGGCCGGCTGTTCAGTCCTGCTCGTTGATACCGACTTAAGACGGCCCAAGCTGCACAACATCTTCCGCTGTAAAAACTTTTTCGGCCTGACCACCATGCTGATTGAAGATAATATTAACATGAACGCCGCCCGTCACCGGACCTATACACCGAATTTGGATGTAATTCCCAGCGGACCGGTTCCGCCCAACCCGGCCGAACTGCTGGCCAGCCGCAAGATGCACCGCGCCTTAAGAGAATTTGCCAACCGTTACGACTATATCGTTTTAGACTCACCACCCGTGCTGAACATGGCCGATGCCTCTATCCTCTCCAGCCTGGCCGATGCCACAATCATGGTTATAGCTTACGCCGAAACCACCAGGGAAGAAGCAGTTAAAGTCCATCAGCAGCTGCAGATGGCCAAGGCAAACGTAATCGGAACAGTAATCAACGGGATGCCTCCCCACCAGGATCCTTACGGTTATTACGGTTATTACCAGGATGAAGAAGAAGCCACCAGGCCTGAGAAAAAAACTAAGAAGAAAAAGAAAAAAGAGCGTAAGAAAGAAGTAGAAGACTTCGATCTCGATTTCGACCCGGATAAAGCCTACGAAGATCTGTAGCATTCAAGCTAACCTTACCTGTATAGATCACCGCGGGTATCTATTTTTTTAATCATTACCTCATTATCATTGCTTAGGAATAAAGTTATTATATATTTTCCCACCCTTGTAAGTAATCACTTACCTGACAAACAATCTAATTCCTTTTTCTAAACCACTCTGCCGTGCGCTTGAGGCCTTCTTTAAAGTCGACCTCGACCCTGTAACCAAGCAGCTCCTCAGCTTTCGAGATATCAGCCAGGGAATGCTTCACATCACCAACTCTGGCCCCACTGTAGGCAGGCTGAATATTGGTTCCTAATATCTCATTTAAGTCATGCACCAGCTCATTTAAGCTGTAACGCTCTCCGCAGGCCACGTTAAGCACTTCCCCCCGGCCGACTTTCCCCGACCGGCAGGCCAGCAGGTTCGCTTCCACGGCATTATCAATATAGGTGAAATCGCGTGATTGTTCACCGTCACCGTAAATAACCGGGGCCTCTCTTTTTAACATGGTCAGGATAAACTTCGGAATCACTGCCGCATATTCGGAGGCAGGATCCTGGTATGGCCCAAAAATATTAAAATAGCGTAAGCTGACCGTCGGCAAGTCGAAAATATCAGCGTAAACCCGGGCATAAAGTTCCCCGCTATATTTAGCAACCGCGTAAGGTGAAAGCGGATCAGCCGGCATATCTTCTACCTTGGGCAGCACCTCGGTATCACCGTAGGCCGATGACGAGGCTGCGTAAACAAAGCGCTCCACCCCGGCTTCCCTCGCTCCTTCAAGCAGGTTCAGCGTTCCCGTAATATTTACCTCATTGCTTCTTACGGGATTGGCCACCGAACGGGGCACCGAAGGAATAGCGCCCTGGTGCAGTACGTAGCGCACCCCCTGCAGGGCTCCCTTAACCGCTTCACGGTCGGTCAAACTGCCTTCCCTGAGTTCTATTTCACTTTCCAGGCCGGAGAGGTTTTCCCTTTTGCCGGTCGAAAAATCATCCAGCACCCGCACCCGTTCACCCTGTTCTACCAGTTTCCGGACAATATTACTGCCTATAAAACCTGCTCCACCTGTAACTAAGTACATTGCTGCCTCCTTCTGTTGCGATAATGTGACAAAACGATTACGTTTCCGGTGGCACCTCACCTGGAGTCAATTTACCGCCCTGGCAATAACTCCTCGCAGCACACCGGTTATCCACACCAACTGCCTGGTTCAGTAACCCCAAACCCGCAAGCGCAGGCAAATAAAATTGCTTCTGTTTAACTACACCAATTTTGCCTTCACTGCCTTCATACCTGAATCACAGTATTATTATAAGCTATAAAGTGACAAAACAGCAACGGCACCGGTTTTCACGCTAATATCTCCATGGCATTTTCAACCATCTTGCCCTGCCATACTTTAGACTATTGAAAAAGCAAAAGATTCATGATATTTTAATGACTGGAAATACTGGTGAGATTCATTAACGAATAATTTGAAAGATCAGGCTAGCTTAAGTTAAACATTAAATAGCCTTTTATTTTTAAGGGGAAAGGAGTCACAATGCAATTTAATAAATTTTTAACGATCGTGACGATTGCCCTGCTTTTCATTGTCTTCTTTGCTCCCACCGCCCATGCCTACATGGACCCGGGCACCGGCAGTTACCTGTTCCAAATCCTGATTGCCAGTGCAATCGGTGGGCTTTTTGTTATAAAAAGAAGCTGGTCGAGCATAGTGGGCTTTTTAAAACAATTAAGCGGAGGCTCGGGAAACAAGACCGATGACAGATAACCAGCTCAGTTTTGGATCATTCAGGGACCCCAGCGGTTTTATTTTTCAACGTGATGGAGTAATACTGCGGCAGGTAAACCACTCTTACCGGGATAATTACCTTTTACTACTTGATTCCGGACTATACAAATCACTTACAGAAAATAATAAGCTAATTGCCCACAGTGAAACAGATCACGAAGGCCTTATCCCGGATCGGTGCTACAAGGTTATCAGGCCCGAGCCGCTGCCTTTTATATCTTACCCCTACGAGTGGTCCTTTTCTCAGCTAAAAGACGCCGCCCTGCTCACCCTGGATATTCAAAAAAAAGCGCTCGATTACGGTATGTCGCTCAAGGATTGCAGCGCTTACAATATCCAGTTCAGAAAGGGCAGGCCCATTTTTATTGATACCCTTTCTTTTGAAAAACACCTGGAAGGGCGGCCCTGGGTGGCCTACAGGCAGTTCTGCCAGCATTTTCTTGCCCCCCTGGCCCTTATGAGCTATAAAGATGTCAGGCTGAGCCAGTTACTAAGAATTCACCTTGATGGCATCCCGCTCGATCTGGCCTCGGCGCTACTACCCCCGGTCACCCGCTTTAAGTTTTCCCTCCTGACCCATATTCATCTCCACGCCAAAGCCCAGGATCGCTATTCCGGCCAAAAGGTTAATCCAGGAAGAACAATTTCAGCCAATGCATTCATGGGTATTCTTGATAGCCTTAAAACCCTAATAGAAAGCTTAAAATGGAGTGCATCTAACACACAGTGGGATAACTACTACGAACAGACTAACTACAGCCAGGCCGCGTTTGCGGATAAGGAAAGTAATGTGTCAGAAATGCTCGATCAGCTTAGGCCGCAAACTGTCTGGGACCTGGGGGCAAACACAGGCCTCTACAGCATGATTGCTGCCGGTAAAGGGGCAAAGGTTATATCTTTCGATTTAGACCCGGCGGCAGTAGAGCTGAATTACCTGCACTGCAAAAAAAACAACATCAGCAATATCCAGCCCATCCTTCTGGACCTCTCTAACCCCAGTCCGGCCTGCGGCTGGGAAAACCGTGAACGGATGTCTCTTATTCAGCGCGGGCCGGCCGATACAGTTCTGGCCCTGGCCCTAATTCACCATCTGGCAATATCGAACAATTTACCCTTTAAGGCAATTGCCCGGTTTTTAAGTAATACTGGCAGTTCGCTGATCATTGAATTCATACCAAAAGAAGATTCCCAGGTTCAGAGGTTGCTCCTGAACAGGGAAGACATATTTACCGAGTACAACCAGGCAGCTTTTGAATCCGCTTTCAGCCAATACTTTGCCCTTAGGCGCTCAGCTTTAATAAAAGATTCCAAAAGAACTCTCTACCTGATGGAAAGGTTGGACTAATGTTCGAAGTTAAAAAGGCAGCCGCTGTATTTAAGGAAAATATTTTTAACCTTAAGCTGTGTACCGGGGCCCTAACATCCGCACTCTTACTTTTATTATATGCCCTCACCTTTTACCTTTTCCTGCCCGAGGGGGTTAACCGTTTTTTTACCCAGAGGCTGATCACCATTTTACTTCCAGCTCTCATTTTACTACTGGTTATATCAGCCCTTATTTATTACTATCGCAGGGATCCAAAACTTTTTAACGAAAAAGGAGCCCGGCCGCTCCTGGACAAAAATGATTTACCTCTGCTCCTGATACCAATGACCCCGATTGCCCGTTACATATTGCTGAATCTGGATATTTTGAATCTTTTTCATGCTTTGCTTGTTTTCGTAATCTTTCTTGCCCTTGCTTTGCTTTTAACCCTTGTTATTCCCCTCCTTTTTGCCAGGATCGGTATAAAAAGCATGCTGCTCATGACGGGGCTTTCTTTTACTTTTACTATTTTCAACATGGCTGCTCTCTCTGCCGATAATTTCTGGCACATGACCGGCAGTTTAAGAGCACAGCTTCCAGTATTAATGCTGGCTTTTTTAATTCCACTGCTTATTTATCACCTGGACCGGCGTTTTCTTGGCATCGCCGCGGCCGTCTTTTTCCTGGCCGGTTTATATACAACCACTGCTGCCCCCGGGGAAATAGAGCAGGACTTCGGAGGGTCAAGATTATATGAAATGACAGTAGATAAAGAACCTCTTTTCAAGCCCGATATATTTTTAATCACCTATGAATCATATGTAGAAAATGAAACCATGCTCCAGTATGGTATCGACAACAGCGCCCAGGAGCAATTCCTGGCTGATAAAGGGTTTCACATCTACAGGGGAACCTGGTCTGTCGGTGGAAGCAGCCTGTCATCAATGGATCGTATGTTAAACGTTTCAGAGACTGTCGGAACACGGAAGGGAGTTTCCGGAAATGGTGTGGTGCATAATGTTTTACGGGAACATGGCTATAAAACCTACGGGATATTTGCAAGTGATTACATTTTTCGCGGGGTAGAATCTTCCTATGACTATTCATTCCCCGCCTTTGAGCAGTTAGAAGAAATTCAACCCTACCTGCTTTTGACCAGGCAGGTGTTCGAAGGAGCATTCAGATTTGATGCCGGCTTCGATCAGGTTAACTATGCGCAGTACCTGAGGGAAAAACAAATGGTTTTGGAGGAAAACAGCAATGCCCCGCGGTTTGTATACACCCATAATAAATATCCAAATCACAGCCAGAATTCGGGGCAGTGCCTGCCCAACGAAATAGAGTTATACAGCGAGCGTTTAGATACCGCTAATCAGGAAATGAGGGAAGATGTTTTAACGGTAGTAAAAAATAATCCCGATGCTGTAATTATCATTTGTGGCGACCACGGGCCTTACCTGACCAAAAACTGCACGGAACTGGGTTCACATTACGATAGTAATGAGATTAACCGGCTCGATATCCAGGATCGCTACGGTAGTTTCCTGGCCATCCGCTGGCCTGAAGAAAATGAGATTAATCATGATCAGATAGAGATACTGCAGGATGTTTTCCCCGTCATATTCGCCTGGCTTTACGCTGACCAGAACATTCTAAATACAAGGTTGAAGCAGGTCACAACAAACGCAAATAATAGAATAAGCGGTGTCCTGGTCAGAGACGGGGTTATAGAAGGCGGAGCAGATGACGGCAAACTGCTTTTTGAGTCAATGGAATAAGGTATCAACTTTCATTCCGGGGTGCCGCAATCATAACAAGCGCCCGGGGAGATGCAGCCGTAGTCCAATAATTTTTATCTAGAGGAAGGACAAAATAAGGGGCAGGGTCCTGTCTGACTGAATAATGCCAGTAGAATCCCTGCCCCTCTTTTATTCTTATTCTACCTGTTTACTTCTCCAAAAACTCAAGAACTTTATTGACACCTTCAGCTGCATCTTCGGCGTAAGCATCTGCGCCTATTTTATCAGCCCAGCGCTGAGTGCATGGCGCTCCGCCAATTATGGTTTTATATTTTTCACGTAAACCACGATCGCGCAGTTCCTGTTCCAGTTTTTCCTGGCCCGGCATGGTTGTGGTTAAAAGGGCGCTTGTCCCGATTACCTGTGCCCCGTGTTCTTCTGCCGCCTCAATTATTTTTTCAACGGGAACATCACGGCCCAGGTCGATTACTTCTACCCCCTGGGTTTGAATTAAAGCAATGGCAATGCCTTTGCCAATATCGTGAACATCCCCCTCAACGGTTGCAAAAATCATTGTGCCGGCTTTCTCTGCCGCTTCCCCTTCGATCGCCTCATCTAAAACTGCCACAGCTGCTTTCATAGCTTCTGCAGCCATGATCATCTCGGGCATAAATACTTCGCCCCGGCTGAACAGATCGCCGATTTTGCGAATACCGGCACTGTAACCATCGGTTAATACTTTAACCGGATCTACCCCTTCATCCAGAGCCTGTTTTGCCACTGCAACTGCTTTTTCATCATCTACATCAAGAATTGCCTGCTTGGCATCTTCCAGAATAGCTTCTAAACTCAAATTAAACACTCCTTATTTACTTAATACCGGCTCTTTCCTTAAAAAGGTCAACCGAGTTAATTTTAATACCGAGTATCTTGGCAATGTTAAACTTAGATTCAATCCCTTTAGGCTTTCCATTAAGGTCAAAAGGCCGTCCTAGGCCATTTTTTTCCCTGATATCAGCCATTATGTCTGAATCGCTTAGTTCAATCGGTTTTACGCCAAGTTTATCTGCCACATATTTTTTAGCATCGTCTATCTTCATGCTTTTTGCCAGCTGCATCCGTAAAACCAGGTCTCCGGCTGTGCGGATGCCGCTCATGCAGGAAGATATGCCGTGGGCTACTTCAAGGCTGAATGTATCGCCTACGCCTATCTATAACCCGTCGGCTTTACCGATTTCAATCAGCGCTTTATCAGCCCTGGTCACCACATCAACCGGCGGTATTTCGTTCATCGGCACACCGCCCACACCCATGCCCACGTTAACGTGAACGGGAATATCGGCTGCTGCGACACATGCCTTAATAAAGGTTACCGTCCGGGCAATATTCCAGGCAAAAGACTTACTGGTATTAGTATTGACCACAGCACCGAAAATATTGGTTCCTGCTTTTTCGGCCATCTTAACCTGCACATGCGGGAATTGACCGGCTATTTTGACATCGTTATAGTTTAATTTACCGTGCATGCCGAGCACAAATTCCCCGGCTGCGCCGAATTCAACACCCAGATCGGGATACTTTTCCTTAATCTTTTCAGTGGCCAGAAGCCCGGCTAAAAAGTCGGCATCTCCGGATGCGCCACAGGTATCAAGATTGATACCGTCTGCACCGGCTGCATACATTTCACCGGCCACAAAAACAATATCTCTTACTGCATGCTCAACAGCTTCTTCCTGGGCAGCCTGGGCCTCCTTAACTTTAGCCAAAGGCAGCAGTTCCGACCAGTTTTCAACCGGACCATCGGGCTTGGTGTAAAGGCCAAGGTTTGGCATGGAACCGTAAAGTATTGGCATAACAGCATTTAGCTGAGCCAGTTCCATTACCGGTGTTTCGTTATGAACAATCTGTTTTACCGCCTTGTAGCTGTAATCCATGTTGCCGATATCGACAGAGTCGGCGCCCAGCACTTTTTCACTGACCATCGCAGACATTGACCGTTCCATAGCGATATTGGCATGATAGGTCATTTTACAGCTTCCGGAATCAGATGTGCTGACAACTTCTCTTCCCCGCTCTACTCCGACAATGTTACCGGGCATGGTAATAATATCGAAGAGATAGTCCATCTCTTCCTTGGTTAGTTCCGGAACTTTACCGCGGTCTGCAGCATCCTTAACGCCTTCTAAGATGTCTTCCCGGATATTTTCGGCGCTCATGTATACGCCCGCTCCGTCGCCCATCCTGGTAAAATATTCACTCATCCTTTTTCACTCCTTCTTGGTAAAATCTAAGCCTCTCAAACATTTCTTACCTATAAATACTAAGGACTACAGGCTCTGTCCAGTTAGGTATCCTGCAGTCGCTGAATTAGCGGTAACACTTTTTTGCGGTTGTTAGCGGTTCTCAGGTACAACATTTCAGCCCCATCATAATATTTTTGCAGTTCTCAGGTACAAATATTTTCAACTACATCATTATACTGGATGCTTAGAAAATGTTCAATCTGCGGTGGTAAAAAATTTAGTCCGGGTTCCATAGATGTGTGACAAAAAGGATCCGGCACCGGTTATCATACTTCTCCATAAGGAAAGCGGCGCACAAGTTCGCCGCTCAATAAACATAACACAATGACTTACTCAACTCTACCCTATTTATAGGCCTGCCTTTGTATTTTTAACAGCTTGTCACGTTC
>JBNJHL010000105.1:0-8496 GCA_051748445.1 Bacillota bacterium | reverse complement strand
GCCGAATGAAGCAGCAACAAAACCCAACAGACCAAAGGTAATGGCCAGTCCGATTATAAAAGATGAAGAAAGCATAAAGCCCCTGGAACGCGGTCCATCTCCGCTGTAACCACCGATATAGCTGACCAGAAGCGGCACCATTGACAGGATACAGGGACTGATACTGGTAACTACTCCCCCGATAAAAACCAGGGCCAGGGCCAGGGCAGAGCGTTGTCCCATAACACCTGGCAGGGTTACTGAGAAGAAATGATCCAGGCCGGACAATGTCTCGTTTTCAGCGCTTTCACTAACCAGGGGGTCAATTCTTTCAGTCATCTCTTCAAAGCTGAAAGCACCTGCTTCATCAAATAAGACGACCCCACCTTCATCTATAAAAAAGAAAGCCGGAATATAATGGACTGCAAATTCTTCAAGCAGAGGCTTGGTTTCTGGCTGCTCAAGATCAGCAACAATTATTTCTACTTCACCGGCATAATGCCCTTTTAGAGCCATGATCACGGGCTCCATCATTACACAGGCACTTCACCAGCGGGCATAGAATTCTAAAACCACCGGCTTGCCTGCGTCCCGTGCGTCAAGGTAAGCCCGGTAAGGATCGGCGGCAGGCTTAAACTGATCGTCTTTCTCTCCGGACTCTTCATGGTCAACACTGCTTTCGCCTGCTGACACCTGCTCTTTTTCAACTTCACTGCCTGAAAACAGATCATGATTGGTCACGATAAATATTGCTGCAACTGCTACTATAACCAGGGATAGAACTGTTAACTTGTACTTTTGCAACACAAGAACCACTCCGAGTATTAGAATTTTTTCCTTTATTCTTTATATAATAACATAAAGATTCTAAATCCGGCAGGGCACCAGAAGTAAATTAAGGCTAAGTGACTGAAATGTAAACAGATCAGTACTAAAAAAGACCCTGAATCAAAAACTTTTAGGGTCCTTCATATCATGTTATAGTATTAGCTTTATAACGAATCAAGTAGCCTTTTTTAATAATACGGGAACAGACTTTAGGGCAGGGAAGCCGCTGACCTGATCCCTGATATTATCTGGGATAATCTCGCTGATATTACCATTATCAAACCCGTGAGGGACTTGAACAACTCCATTCATGATTGCTTCGGTATCTTTTACTAAAACTTTAATTGTAAGCGAACCTAGTTCAGAAATCACATCAACCAGGTCATCGTCTTTAATCCCAAGACTCTCGGCATCTTCAGCATTAATTTCAAGCAGTGGTTCAGGCACAGCTTTACTTAGCTTTGGGATATTGTGATAGCAGCTGTGATTAAACCTGGCCTGCCGAGCACCGGTAATCATGATGAATTGGCCTTTTTCAAGATCCTGGCTATCTTCTAGATTGAAAGTGCATGCTGATGGTTCATAAACCGGCAGTTCATGGTATCCCAACTCTTTTAAATAGTGAGAAGTGAATTCAACTTTTCCCGAAGGGGTTTGGAAACCTGCATTTTGAAAACTTTCATACTGGATTGGTTTATATTGATACCCCTGGGGATTATTTGCAAGTTCTTCTTGGCTTAAGCCAAGTGGTGCCAAGATCCATCGGTTTAACTCAGCTGAATCTTTCCAGGGAAATAGTTCATCTGAACCCATACGTCGAAGAATGCTGCGGTAAAAGCTGTATTCATCAATACAGTCCTCTGTTGAAAAAATCTTTTGAGTCAAGGCAATAGTTTGCGGCTCTCCGTTGGCAATAACCTCTGATCTTTCCAGGAAACTTGCAGCAGGAAGAACATAGTCGGCGAGTCGGGCAGTTTCTGTCATAAAAAGATCTCGGGCTACAAATAATTCAAGGCTTGACAGGGCTTTTTTCACCTTGCGGGTATCTGGATTAGTTTGCACCGGGTTTGCCCCGCTGAGAATTAATCCGCGAAGCGGGTAAGGCTTGCCATCTAGCATTGTGTCCAATGCCATACAGGTATGTGCCTCCCTGTGATTATCATAAAATACCGGGTAAATATCTTTTCCAATCGGATCTGCCGCCAAATTTCTATTGGAATCCGGTCCTGCTGAGTTGAGACCTGCCTTTTCTGGCAATAAGTTTCCACCCTTACGATCAATACAGCCACATAGTGCAAAAACTGAAGCAATAGCCCTAATGTTATTAAAACCATTGTCTTGATGTTCCGGCCCGACACCAACCATAAAAGCTGACGCCGGCGCTGATTTAGCAATTACTTCTGCCAGCATCTGCAGATCATCTGGACCAACGCCAGTCTCCTCTTCCACGCGGCCAGCTGTGAACTGTCCTGCATACCCGGCAAGCTCAGAAAACCCCAATGCGTGATCTTCAATAAATGCTTCATCATACCAGTTGTTTTTAATAAGCAGGTTAATAACACCCAGAGCCAGTGCACCATCTGAAGCCGGCTTTAAGGCGATATAATGATCAGTGTGCTTGGTGAAAGTTGATTGCCGGGGGTCAATTAACACAACCTTAAGACCACTTTTCCTGGCTTTAATAATTTTTTGGGCAAGTGGAAAATGTGAAGCAAGGGGGTTAGCTCCCCAGATAATAATGCTTTCCGCATTTTGGATGTCAGGCATAGGATATGAGCCTAAAACTGATTTTACAGCCGCCTTCTTGGAAACAGCACATAAAGTATCGTTAGACATAATATTCGGAGTGCCAAGAGCCTGTGCAAACCTGTGAGCCAAATCCCTTTGCTGGCCTGAACCAAGCGACTCTCCCTTCCAGACCCCGAGCCCTTCAGGTCCGTACTGCTTAATAATGGCTTCGGTTTTTGCGGCTATTTCATCAAGCGCATCCCGCAAACTAATTTCCTGCCACTTGGAGTCCTTTCTTTTCAAAGGCTTTAAAAGACGATCCGGAGAAAATATTGTTTCCTTAATTGCACCGCCTTTTATACAAAGCTTGCCCTCGCTAAAGGGATTTTCTTTGCATCCACTTATCTTGTCAATTGAACTATCGGAGATATGAACCTCAATACCACAATGATAACTGCACATCCGACAGTAAGTCTTTATAATTCCATTATCTATTTCATAATTAAACGCCATATCCTCACATCCTGTGTTAGCATTATTCAGATCGAACTTTATAGCAACAAGATATAACTAGTATACATAAAAGCATAGACACCAACAAGTGCTGCCATCCCCAGACCAATAAATAAGATTGACAGGTCCCGTATGCTGATTTGCTTTATATCAATACTGGCTCCTATCCCGACAAAAGATACCACAAAAAACCAGGCTGATATTTCACCGGCAATGCCGACCATTTCAGGAGTAAAAAGGCTAAAAGTATTTAGCAGGACCGCAAAAAGAAAACCAATAATAAATTTGGGGAATTTATCCCATAATATTTTAAGACTTATCTTACTGCCGACAGGCAGCCCTTTTTTTGAGTAAAGGTACGCCATGACCAGAATAAATAAGGGCATTAGTGCATTTCTCACCGATTTAACAACTGTCGTTATCATACCGGAAAGGTCACTGTAAGAATAGCCAATTGCAATGCTCTGGGCAGTATTAGAAGGGACTACTCCGGCTATATAGCCAAAAAAGGAATCACTCCAATTAAAAACATTTCCAATAGCAGGCAGTAGAAATATCAGAATTATATCGTTAAGAAGAACTGCTCCTACCGCAGTAAGTATCTCTTTCTCTTTCGCTTTAATTACCGGTGAAAGTGCGATTATAGCAGAAATACCACAAACACCAATACCAGCTCCAACAAGGTGACCCCACCTTTCATTGTTATGAGTAATTCCGATTAGCCTTCCACAGATGTAAAGACAAGCAGTAATTGAAATCATTACCAGTATAATGGCACTTGCTCCAACAGAGAATACCTCGAGCAGGTTTAAACGGGCTCCTAAAAATATAATGCCGGCATAAAGACAGGTTTTGGCAGAAAACTCAATACCCGGAATAAATGATTCAGGTAAAGACAGTAAATTTTTTATTAGCAATCCCAACAAAATTGCAATCAAGACATAATTGATAATATGAAAATCCCGGGGCAAAGCAACCTGATCAAGCCAGCGAGAAAACACTCCCAACATTAGACATGTTAGTAACCCTGGAAACACAGCCTTTAAATTAAACCATTTATTTTTGGCGCTTAAACAATTTTTTTCTGCCATTTATTAACCTCGTCTAAAAATTGATTAGCTGCCTCATTTTTAAAAGAGACAGCTAATCAATTTCAACTTATAGGTAAATTTAATTATTCAATAAATCCATTTTCAAGCAGGAAATTACGGGCAACCTCGTCTGTTGACCCTCCGTCAACATCGACTGCCTGGGTTAATTCCCTGAGCTGCTCATTGGTAAGTAAAACAGTTACTTCGTTAATTATTTCTTCTAATTCTGGATAGGTATCAAGAGTATCCTTTCTGATTGTTGGTGCCGGGTTATAAACAGCGAAGCTGTTCTGATCATCCTCGATAACGTCAAGATCAAAGGCAGCAATACGACCATCAGTAGCAAAGCCAAAACTGATATCTACTTCTTCAGTCCTGAGGGCATCATATTCAAGGCCCATACCAATGAAAGTGATATCTATTTTATCTTCATCCAGCTCATAAATATCTGTAAAACGGCCGAAACCATCTGCCCTTTCATACCATTCATCCCGGACTGCAAAGGTTAGTTTTGTATCTAAGCCTTCATCGATTACTTCTACCAGCTCTGATATTGTACTAACACCCAGCTCATCCGCCAGACCAGGCCTTGCCAACATAATATCGGTATTGTTCGCCGGTGCTTTTTCCAGCCATACAATATCATTGGTTTCTAAATCCCATTCTTTAACTGTCTGATAAGCCTCTTCGGCCTCAAATATTGCTTCATGCTCCATCTGAGTCATCAGCACTGTTCCGGTATATTCATAATAAATATCTACATCTCCGGAAATCAGGGCTGGCCTGATAATATTTGTCGATCCCAGGCCTACTTCATTGCCTGTTTCATACCCATGGTACTCCAGTAGCTCAATTAGCATTTCACCAAGGATTATAGATTCAGTGAAAATTTTCGATGAAACCACAATAGGTGGACCTTCAACAACCTCACCGTTTTCATCATCGGTTGTTTCATCCGGCACATCATTCTCTCCTGCAGGGGCATCATCACAGCCAAACACCCCAAAAGTTAAAAATACAGTTAACAGAATTGCTAATAAAATTTTTGTTTTCATTCTTTCCCTCCTAAATTAATTATTTTTCTCCATAAATCAAAAGTACGCTGCTTAATATCACTTCCCTTTATTTAGTGCTCTATGATAACTATAAACTTTGGTACTGACCAACCTGCTAATCTTTTATAAAGGCGATCAAGTCAATTTCAACATTAACATTTCCGGGCAGCTTAGATACTTCAACCCTGGTTCTCACCGGAGGGTTATCTTGAAAATATGATGCATAAACATCGTTAATTACTGGAAATTGCTCCATATCTTTGACATAAATAGTTGTTTTAACAACATCCTTCAAGGTAGCTCCCGCTTCTTCTAAAATCGCTTTTAGATTTTCTAGCACCTGGATTGTTTCTTTTTCAATATCACCGGTTACAAATTCTTTAGTTTCGGGCTTCATGGCAATTTGGCCCGAAGTAAACAGGAAATTCCCTGCTTTGAGCCCCTGCGCATAAGGGCCGCCTATGGCAGGGGCTTTATCAGTGTAAACCTCTTTTCTGTCCATCAACAGCACAGCACCTGCTTCCTTATATGTTTACTAAGTTTCTGAAATTACATGGCCCGGGGGGCCAAAACGTCTTTCAATTACATTCATTAATCGGTCAATTAATATTGCTAAAAGTGCGCCTAGACCTGCTCCAACCAGAATAAATTCGGACCAATTCATAGTCAAACCGGCAATAATCAGGCGGCCCAATCCTCCTGCTCCGATTAAGCCGGCCAGCGTTGCTGTACTTACAGTGAGCACAGATGAAGTTCTTACTCCGGCCAAAATAATCGGCAGGGCCAGCGGAAGCTCTACCTGAAAAAGAACCATCCTGCTGTTCATACCCATACCTCGGGCTGCTTCTTTTACATCAGGGCTTACACCTGACAAACCGGCTATCGAGTTACGGGCGATGGGAAGCAATCCATAAATCACCAAAGCGTAAAGTGCTGAAGTAAATCCAAGGCCGAGTAAGGGCAGAAATATTGCAATAACCGCCAGCGGCGGTATCGTTTGCCCTGCATTGAGAATCGACAAAATCGGGTTAGAGTAATGCTTATAATGAGGCCTGGTCAAAAAAATACCTATCGGCAAAGCAACAGAAATTGCAATAAGTAAAACCAACCCAACGATGATTATATGCTCTACAAGATGCTCGGGGGCTCTTTCCGTTAAAGCCATTAAAAAACGATCAAGGTCCACTTTAAGCCCCTCCCATCTTGCTGACATGCTGTTTAAGTTCTTCCCATGTAATAACTCCAACCAGCTTTTCTTTATGCATGATAGCTACGGCATCTGAGTCATTCTCCAGCATGGCTGCTAAAGCATTATTTAGAGGTTCATGGGCCTGGATAGATGGTATGTCCTTATTCCCGTAATCTTCCTTGAACGATGCCGAGCATTCTTCCATCAGCCCTTCACATTTGCCCATATAAAGCATCTTTACTCCACGATCCTCTCCTACAAACTCTGCAACAAAGCTGTTGGCGGGATTAGAAAGGATCTCTTCGGGAGTTCCAAATTGCACTATTTGCCCTTCATTCATGATAGCAATTTTGTCACCCATCTTGATTGCTTCATTAATACTGTGAGTAACAAAGCAAATTGTTTTATTGATATCAAGTTGAATTTTTAAAAACTCATCCTGTAAGTATGATCTGACCAGGGGATCAACAGCTCCAAAAGGCTCATCCATTAGCATTATAGGAGGATTAACAGCCATAGCCCTGGCCACGCCTACTCTTTGCATCATACCGCCACTTAATTGATAAGGATAGCGATCTCTCACTTCTTTAACATCTAGACCAACCAGCTCTAAAAGTTCATCGACTCTCTTATTGATTTTATCTTTGGGCCATTTTAGAAGCCTTGGGACTATAGAAATATTCTCACCTATGGTCTTATGAGGCAAAAGTCCAATCTGCTGAATAACATAGCCAATATTCTGCCTTAGCAAATCAGGATCTTTTTTCATTACATCCTGACCATCTATAAATATTTTTCCTGAAGTTGGTTCGATTAACCGGTTAATCAAGCGCAGGGTAGTGCTTTTGCCACATCCGGATGGGCCCACGAATACACATATTTCTCCTTCTTTAATATCAAGGTTAATGCCATTTACAGCAGGTATTTTCTGGCCGGGAAACTTTTTATATAGCTCTTCAACTTTGATCAATTAAGGCCCCCCCCTCATTATTATGTACTGGCTTTCATACCAGGTGAAATAAGCTTATTCTCTATCTTCCCGAGAATGAAATCTAATGATAATGCAATAACAGCAACAATGATTGCACCAACAAAAAGCATGTCAAAATTCGATCTCAAGATACCATGCTGAATCATTCTACCAAGGCTTTGCACCCCGATAAAAGTAGCGACCGTTGTTATACCGGTTATCATTACCACGGTGACCCTTATTCCGGCGAAAATTACCGGCAGCGCCAGGGGGAGTTCAATTTCCCAAAAAATCTTCCAGGATGACATACCCATTCCTTTGCCGGCTTCAAGTACAGAATTGTCAACAGATTTGATTCCTTTATAAACATTTCTAAGTAGAGGACACATGGCATACAATATTAATGCAATAGCCGCAGAACGGATACCGAGACCTAAAAATGGGATTGTGACAAACAAACTGAATAATGCCAGGCTGGGAATACACATCAAAAGATTCGAGAAATTTAAAGCTATCTGGGCTAATCGCTCATTCCTTGTAACCAACACTCCAAAAGGCACCCATAGTAACAAGGAAATAAAAGAGACAAGTAATACCACTTGAAAATGCACTTCAATATAAACAATAATGCGATCAATATTGTTTAAAAAATAACCTATTGGATCCATATCATCACCCCTGCTTAATTATAAGTAATTAGTCCGATTATTGCAAAGTAATATACCATTTAAAATACCTTTAATCTTTTCTTAGTTGCATCACTATTTAAATGTGAACTTGTAATTTAAACCAGTCTTGTATTACTTCCCTAAAATTTATTAAACAAAAAAAGCACCCAGAACTCATTCCAAGTGCTCTCTCATATCTAATAGCTATGAGCAACAGGATTAATTACAAAAAGGATACCTCACTACTTTCCTTTTGTCAATAGTCATCCAGTAGCTGGCTATTGTAAATATTTAACATGATTTAAATTGGCATGTATTACAAACCTTGGTTTCCCAAGTGTCTATTGAGAGATAGTTCTATCCTGCAAACTTGCTACCAGGACATAGCAAAAAAGTGCTGCGGCTGTCCCCAGTATAAAAACAGGGTTATATGTTCCGGTCAAATCTGCCAGGAAAGCAGCAACCAGTGGTCCGA
>JBNJHL010000104.1:6700-8506 GCA_051748445.1 Bacillota bacterium | reverse complement strand
GTATTGAAGTGATGGTTAGTAAAGATAAGGTACCCACTCATATTGCTGTTATTATGGATGGAAACGGACGCTGGGCTGTTGAAAGAGGCTTGCCCAGAAAGGAAGGACACCTCAGAGGTGTTGAAGCAGTTCGTTCCGTTGTGAAAAATAGCAGTGAACTGGGAATAAACGTTTTAACCCTTTTTGCTTTTTCTACGGAAAACTGGAGAAGGCCGATCAGTGAAATTAACTATTTGATGAGCCTGCCGGAAATTTATTTTAAAAGTGAATTGCCCGAATTAATGAAAAACAATGTAAAGGTTAATCTTATTGGCAGCAAAGAAAGGCTGCCTGGCAAAGTTCAAATAACAATTGATAAAGGAATTGAAGCGACAAAGAATAACACGGGAATGATTCTTAATTTTGCCCTTAATTATGGAGCAAGATCTGAAATCTTAAGAGCAGTAAACTGCTTGCTTGATGAAGTAAAAAAAGGTAAGATCAACAGTGCTGTTAAGGAAGCTGATTTTGAAAAATATCTATACACTGCAGGGTTGCCTGATCCGGACCTGTTGATTCGTACCAGTGGGGAACAAAGAATTAGCAATTTTTTGTTATGGCAGCTCGCTTATAGTGAACTCTGGTTTACCAATGTATACTGGCCGGATTTTTCAAAAAAACACCTGTTAAATGCAGTTTATGAGTACCAACAGCGCAAACGCCGTTACGGAAAAGTTTAAACAGAGACAGGATAGGGTGGACATTAATGCTATTTCTGCGGGTAGTTTCTTCAATTATCGGCATTCCCATTGTACTGGCTGCAGTAATTGTTGGAGGTTATTGGTACGCAGCTTTTCTAATGCTGATTGTTAACCTTGGTTTATTTGAGTATAACGCAATAATAAAGACAAATTATAATAATGTAACGGTAATAATTAATCACTTTTCAGCCAGCCTGCTGATTGCCATAATATATTTTGGGCATCTGGACTTAATCTATCCCCTGCTGATGCTTACATTTCTAATTCTTTTTGCGACGGCCTTGTTTAAAATGGATACGAAAAGTATTGTAGATTCTGCCATGTCGTTGTGGGGGGTTATTTATTTAGGCGGCCTTAGCGGTTATATGATCCTTTTAAGAATGCTACCTGATGGATTAATTTATACTTTTATTTTACTTATCGGGGTCTGGGTTCATGATACTACAGCATATTTTATTGGTGTAAAGTGGGGAATTAGAAGATTTGCATCGCAGATAAGCCCGAAAAAATCGGTGGAAGGTTCCCTCGCCGGCATCGGTGCGGTGGCTGTTCTCTTCTTTTCTATAACGATGCTGTTTCCTGGTTTTCTACCGGTCAGCCCCCTGCAGGCAATAAGCCTGGCCCTGGGTATTACTGTTTTTGCCCAGCTGGGAGATCTTCTGGAGTCAGCCCTGAAGCGGCAGATGGTAGTGAAGGATTCCAGCAGTATAATCCCCGGACATGGCGGAATCCTCGATCGTTTCGACAGTTTAATTCTAGTAGCACCCTTTGTTTATTATTTTTTCCTTCTAATTGATATGCTATAAAGGTGAAGTTTTATGAAAAGAATTGCAATCCTTGGATCTACCGGTTCTATAGGTAAGCAAACGCTCGAAGTAATTGAGGCCCTTGGTCCTGATTACCGTGTTGTTGCCCTGACGGCAGGCAGCAACTTTGAGTTGCTTGCTGAGCAGGCCAGGAAGTTTAAGCCAGAGATGGTTGCCTTAAGCGATGCGAGGGCAGCTCTTAAACTAAAGGATATAATTGGTGACCATGAATGTAAAATACTAGCGGACAGCAATGGGCA
>JBNJHL010000104.1:0-6690 GCA_051748445.1 Bacillota bacterium | reverse complement strand
GGTGTAGTGAAGGGTCTGAAGTCGCAGCTTAGCGAGAAAGACAGTAAGTCTGAAGGCATGGCTGAATTGTACGGTACTGAAGCCGCCAAGTGGCTTTCAGCAGACCTGGTGATTATGGCCCAGGTAGGTTTCAGTGGTTTTGAACCTCTGGTTGCAGCCCTGAAAAATGATAAAATAGTTGCTTTGGCCAATAAAGAATCGCTGGTAATAGGCGGTGAAATTCTTGAACGCAAGGGATTGCTTGATCGGAAAAGACTGCTTCCTGTTGATAGTGAACACTCGGCGATATGGCAGTGTATTGGCTCTTCGAGCCTTGAGAAGGTAAAAAAGATTTACCTCACTGCTTCCGGTGGCCCTTTCTATGGTAGAACCCGGCAGGAACTCGAAAATGTAACACCTGCTAAGGCTCTTAAGCACCCAAACTGGAACATGGGTAACAAGATTACCATTGATTCAGCGACAATGATGAATAAAGGACTGGAGGTTATTGAGGCCAGATGGCTATTTGATTTAAACCTGAATCAGATCGAAGTTGTCATTCACAGGCAGAGTATTATACACTCTATGGTAGAATATATAGATGGGTCAATTTTAGCACAGCTAGGCTTGCCTGATATGAAAGGGCCAATCCAGTATGCTATTACTTATCCGGAAAGATGTGTGAATAACTTTGAAAAGTTCAACCCCTTTGGCCGGGTGCTTGATTTTCAAAAGCCTGACCGGGAGAATTTTCCCTGCCTGGACCTGGCATTCAAAGCCAGTGCAGCAGGCGGGACCATGCCTGCAGTTTTAAACGGGGCCAATGAAGTGGCTGTGAAAGGCTTTTTGCAGGAAAACATTCGGTTTACAGATATCCCGCAAGTAATTAAAAGGGTAATGAACAGGCATAATCTGATCTGTGAACCTGAAGTTGAAGATGTGGTTGATGCTGATAGATGGTCACGCCTGGAAGCATCAGCTGTAATTGGAAAGTTGACAGGAAGGTGAATGAAAAGAGATGCAAACTTTAATTGCTTCCATATTGATTTTTGGGCTGCTAATCCTGGTTCATGAACTGGGCCATTATTTTGTTGCCAGGCTGACCGGAATCAGGGTAGTGGAACTTGCCATCGGTTTTGGTCCAAAGCTTGTGGGCTGGACAAAAAGCGGGATTGATTATTCTCTGAGAGTAGTCCCCCTGGGCGGTTTTTGTCGGATGCTGGGAGAAAATCCTGAAGAGGCTGAAGAGCCGGACAGTTTCCCCAGGCAATCTATTTCCAAAAGAGCGGCAACTCTTTTTGCCGGTTCTGCCATGAACCTGGTTCTGGCCTTAGTGCTGTTTTTTATTATATTTTTCTTTATAGTCGGAGTTCCCGATACGGAAACATCAACAATCGGCTATATTGTCGATGACTCACCGGCGGAGGAAGTGGGAATCGAGGCCGGAGATACAATTAAGAGTATTGATGGAAATCCTGTGTCTACCTGGGATGAAGTTCTGACCACTATTTCTGCTAAACCGGAACAGGAGATAACTTTGACGGTTGAAAGAGATGGTTTGCTTACCAAATTTGCGGTTACCACGGAGTTGGCACCTCAACCTGAAGGAGAACGCGGAGTAATCGGAATTGGCCCAAAAATTGAAATGTACAGCTTGATTCCTGCCCTGGTAGTGAGCCTTGAGCGCTTCGGCGATATTCTGACCGCTCTTTACCAGGTGGTTGTGGGGCAGGCTCCCCTGGATGTGGCCGGACCGGTAGGCATAGTACATACAATCGGAGAAGTGGCCCAGACTGGATTTGTTAACCTGCTGGTATTGACAGCGCTAATCAGTATTAACCTGGGCATTATTAACCTGCTGCCAGTACCGGCACTGGATGGCGGAAGGCTGCTATTTCTGCTGATAGAGGCTGTTCGGGGCCGTCCGATTGAACCTGAAAAAGAAGGTTTAATTCACTTGATTGGTTTTGCCCTGCTAATAACCCTGATTTTACTGGTTACATATCAGGACGTTCTGCGATTTATCATTGCGCCGAATAATTAACCGGGAATTTATGGATTTAAGTCAGTAAACTGGTGGTGCTGAAGCATGGAAAAGCCTGAGCGCAGAAAAACCAGGATTGTTAAGGCAGGCAGCTTTATAATCGGTGAAACAGCACAGATATCCATACAGTCGATGACTAATACCAGGACGCATGATTACGAGGCAACCCTGGCCCAGATTGAGGAGTTGGCTGACGCTGGTGCGGAACTGGTAAGAGTGGCAATACCTGACAGAGAAGCGGCAGCAGCCTTGAAAAAGCTGGTGCCAAAAAGTCCCCTGCCCCTGGTTGGTGATATTCATTTTGATTCTGAACTGGCAATCCTGGCCCTGGAGAGCGGGGTAGTGAAGATCAGAATTAATCCCGGTAATATTGGTGGGGCCCAAAAGTTAAAGGCTCTGGCATCAAAAGCAAAGAGCTGTGATGCTGCGATCCGGGTCGGGGTGAATGCAGGTTCCCTCGGGCGTAATGTAGTGCAAAAACATGGTGGTGCTACTGCTGTAGCAATGGTTGAATCAGCAGCCGGTTACCTGGATCAATTTGAAGAAGCAGGCTTTGACAATCTTGTTGTCTCCCTGAAAGCTTCTGATGTGTATACAACTATTAAAGCAAACCGACTTTTTGCAAAGAATTACGATTATCCCCTGCATTTAGGGGTAACGGAAGCCGGTCCGCCTTCAACCGGGATGCTTAAAGGGGCAATCGGGATCGGGACACTGCTGGCTGAAGGGATTGGCGACACGATTAGAGTTTCGCTGACCGCTTCCCCGTCTCAAGAAGTAATGGTGGCCAGAAAAATATTACAGGCTCTCGGCATAAGGTTTTTTACACCTGAACTGATATCTTGCCCGACCTGCGGACGCTGTGAAGTTGACCTGGTGCCACTGGTAAACAGGTCGAAAAGCTGCTTGAAACCTGTAAGCCTCCATTGAAAGTAGCTGTTATGGGTTGTGCTGTGAATGGACCGGGAGAGGCGAAAGAGGCAGATATAGGCATATCGGCAGGAAAAAAGAAAGGTATTCTTTTCAAGCACGGCAAGGTGGTTAAAACTGTAGAACAGGACAAACTGCTTGAAACTCTGAAAAGCGAACTGAACAGCTACATATAAATAAATACATCTAGTAAGCCGGGTACGATTGTAGTTGTCAGTGTATTAAAAATGAGCTCGTTTAAACATAATATTATAGTTGTTATAGAGTAAGACCGGGGAGGTAAGATATGAAAATAGCGGCGGTTATTCCGGCCTATAATGAAGAAAAAACAATTAGCAGCGTACTGGCGGTGCTTCAAAACTCAAAACTGGTTGATCAGGTTATTGTGGTAAGCGATGGCTCTGAGGACAGAACGGTAGAGGCTGCTTCTGCTTATAAAGGTGTTCTGGTCATAGAACTGCTTGAAAACAGGGGCAAAGGTGGTGCTGTTATTGCCGGATTAAATCAATCAACCGCGGAGGTTATTCTTATCCTCGATGCTGACCTGATTGGTTTGACTGAGGAGCATATTGAAGGACTGTTGAAACCGGTTATAAAAGGGGAAGCAGTTATGTCTATTGGTATATTTCAAAAAGGCCGGGCTGCAACCGATATAGCTCAAAAAATGGCACCATTTTTATCGGGACAGCGAGCATTAAAAAGAGAGTTGCTGGAAAACATTTCAGATTTAGATCTCTCACGTTTTGGGATCGAGGTGGCATTACATCAGTATGTAGATGAAAATGATATTGAAACGGCAGAAGTGCAGCTTCCGGACCTCTCTCATGTGATGAAAGAAGAAAAGCTTGGTTTATGGAAGGGTATCCTGGCCAGAACAAAAATGTACTGGGAAATTTTTAAATATGTATGCAGGATTGATACCGGCGAAAAGTAAGATCCAGTGAGTCAGCTTTCTTGCGCTTTGCGTAATTTTATGATAAATTAGGTTGGGTGAAGTGGTTTATCGACGAAGGGTGGGGCATTCCCACTCTTTCATGTTAAAGAGGTAAATATTATGAGCAGAGAGCAGGTCCAGGATAATTTAGTCAATTTAATTGAGCCCTTTCTCGAGGATATGGGTTTTGAATTGCTCCGCCTCGATTATGTTACAGGCAAGAAAGGACAACTGCGGCTTTTTATCGATACGGAAGACGGGGTCACCATAGACCACTGTGAAGAGGTTAGCCGGGCTCTCTCTGGTTTTCTTGATATGCAGGATCCCATACCCCATGCTTATACCCTGGAGGTATCATCGCCGGGTTTGGAAAGGCCGCTGACTAAGAAAGAGCATTTCCAAAGGTTCCAGGGTGAAAAGGTTAAAGTGAAAACAAGTGAGGTTATAAAGGGAAGCAATAAGTTTAGTGGTGTTTTGCAGAGCGCCGGCAGCGATTCAATAGAAGTTATCGGGGATGACGGAAGTTCGGTAGTAATACCTTATAATAAAATTGACCGGGCTAACCTCTGGTATCCCGGTTCAAGCAAAGGTTAAGCCAGGCTTATCAGGAATTTGTTTTAGAAAGGAGGTAGGTAGCTAAAATGAATCAAGAACTATTTGCAGCAATAGAGTCTCTGGAAAAAGAAAAAGGTATCAGTAAAGAAGTTCTTTTCGAAGCCCTAGAGGTGGCTCTCGTTTCAGCTTATAAAAGAAATTTCCAATCGGCACCTGCAGTTAATGTAACGATAGATCGCGACACCGGTGATATCAAGGTTTTCTCTGAGTTGAAGGTAGTGGAAGAAGTTGAGTCAGAGGAAACAGAAGTAAGTCTTTATGAAGCACGGGTCTATGATCCACACTGCCAGGTAGGCGATATAGTTGAGATGGAAGTAACTCCAAAGGAGTTTGGACGTATTGCCGCGCAAACAGCCAAGCAGGTGGTTATTCAGAGGATTCGCGAAGCAGAACGTGAACTGATTTATGAAAACTATGTCGATAGAACCGAAGAGGTTATAACCGGCCTGGTTCGGCGTTTTGAGCAGCGTAATGTTATTGTGGACCTTGGCAGAACAGAAGCTGTCCTTCCGGTGGAAGAACAGATCCCGCATGAAAGGTATCGTCAGGGTGAAAGAGTAAAAGCATTTATCCTCGATGTTAAAAAAACCACAAAAGGGCCGCAGATAATTGTTAGCAGGACTCATACCGGTTTTCTAAAGCGGTTATTTGAAATGGAAGTCCCCGAAATATATGAAGGAATTGTTGAAGTAAAGGCTGTAGCAAGGGAAGCAGGGCATCGTTCCAAGCTTGCTGTAATATCACATAACCAGGACATAGATCCGGTAGGTGCCTGTGTCGGTCCGAAAGGAAGTAGAGTACAGGCAATCAGTAACGAGTTAAAAGGAGAAAAAATTGATATTATTAAATGGAGCGAGGTAGCTGAGGAGTATATAGCTAACGCACTCAGTCCGGCTAAAGTAGCTTCAGTGATGCTCAATTATGAAGAAAAAGCGGCGTCGGTAATTGTTCCTGACAATCAATTATCACTGGCAATCGGCAAGGAAGGGCAGAATGCACGCCTGGCAGCCCGTATTTCAGGTTGGAAGGTCGATATATCCAGTGAAACTCAACATACAGAGAAAAGCCTGTCGGCAATTGGACTTACCGGCGACGAAGAACAGATTCAAACAGAAGAGGAAGAAAGTATAAATGATGAAGAAGCGTAAAGTTCCCATGCGCATATGTATCGGGTGTCAGCAAAAAATAGCAAAGAAAGAGCTGATCCGAGTGGTAAGAACTCCCGAAGGTGAAATTGTTCTGGACAACACCGGGAAAAAATCCGGCAGGGGAGCTTATTTATGTGCAAAGCGGGATTGCTTGAAAAAAGCAATAAAAGGTAGACGGCTGGAAAAAAACCTGCAGATGCCAGTACGGGAAGAGATAATCAATGATCTGGCTGTCTTACTTGGTAATGATGAGGAAGTCAACGGTTAATTACAGGGAGGGCTTACCTGATGGAGGTGTTTTAGATGAGTAAGGTCAGAGTTTATGAACTAGCAAAAGAACTGGGAATAACCAGCAAAAAACTAATTGAAGTTATGAAAGACATGGATATTGAAGTTAACAACCATATGAGCACACTGACCGATGATGAAGCAAAAAAAGTTATGTCTATCCTAACCGGTCAGACTGATGTTAGTAAACCGGATCAAGAGGTTGAAGCAAAAAAGGATCAGGATGCAGAGAAGCCTGATGAAAAACCTGATAAAAAAGCCGAGTCAAAGAAAAAAGATTCTGGAGAAGAGAAACCTGCTCCCAGCCGCAAGGCCAGGAAAGCGATCCAGGAAGAAAAAAGAGCTGCTGCTCTTAAAGAACAAAGGCCTAAAATTAAACTGGAGGGGCAGGTGACTGTCGCAGAACTGGCCGGCCATTTTGATTTGCCTGCCAACCAGTTAATAACTGAATTGATGGATATGGGGATAATGGCCAGCTTAAACCAGCCGTTAACATCTGAATCTGTTGAACTGCTGGCCGATGAACACGGTTTTGACATTGAATATATAGAAGATCCGATCGAAGAAGAGCTGCTGGCCGTTTGTGAAGATGAAGGGGGGACGGAAATACTGCGCAAACCGGTGGTTACTGTCCTTGGCCATGTCGATCATGGCAAAACTTCACTACTTGATTCAATCAGAAGCGCTAAGGTAACCGCTGGAGAAGTTGGCGGAATAACCCAGCATATCGGAGCATACCAGGTTAATGTTGA
>JBNJHL010000103.1:0-8554 GCA_051748445.1 Bacillota bacterium | reverse complement strand
CCCAATTACAACCCTGCAGATTATCCTGCAAAAAGAAGGTTTTGATTATTTAACTATTGGTGATAACTACATAGTTGGCAACAGGGACAGGTTATACGGTGACTTTACCGATAGAATGTTCCTGGCCCGGTATGACCTCTTTTACGTATCCGCATCAGACATGGAAAGCTATATCGCAGAGCTGGGTATGTCTGTGCAGAGTTTAAGTGTTGAATCTAACCAGAGAACCTTGTGGATGCAGGGCACCCCGATGACTTTAGGAAAGGCCAGGGAGATAATTAATACCCTGGATGTCATCGACAACGCTTCTTTTGCTGAAGGGGGCGGCCGCAAAGTCAGGATGCCGGTAGCAATGGCATCAGGTAACCGGGCAGAAGAGGAACTGGAAGCCCTGGTCGACTTTTTAAGTATCCTGCTTGATGGATTCCGTGACGGCCGTACCGATATGGGCTGGGTCACCTGGGATCACCCAGATCCGCTGCCCCAGATCTATATGGACTGGGATAGCCCGGTGATCGAACCATATGATATAAAGATGAAAATAACCCGTGATTTTGCCAATAACAACAGTGACCAAATACGTTATCTTGTTGCAGAAGGCACCCCGGATAACATTGAACTGGTTAACCAGATGATTTCGACTATTTCCGGCACACCCAGTACCCCCATTACTTTCGAAGTGGGTGATGAGGATATTGGCAGCGGGGCTTCTGATTCCGTAGAATGGATTCCCGATAACCAGCAGCAGTCGGTTTCCAGGCCTTCATATGAAATATCTTTAATAGGTGTTCCCGAAAGCGGGGGCACTCTCAGTGGAGAAGGATCATACGCAGAGGGTTCTTCAGTTACAATCACGGCTGACCCTGCAGAAGGATATAAGTTTGTGCGCTGGATTGAAAATGGGTCCGAGTTTTCTACCAGCGAAACATACAATTTTACTATCTACGGGGACCGCAAACTTGAAGCGGTATTTATTTCTGACCAAAATGACAGTAGTTCTGACAGCGAGGACAGCAATGATGAGTAACAAAAATAAGAACCTGATGGAGCAGATAACTTATGTCTAAAGCTAATTCATACCCGATTTCCATGAACCAGCTGCTGACGATGGCTGTAAAGAGGGGGACATCTGATGTTCATATAGTTCCCATGCAGCCGCCAATACTGCGCATTAACCGTGAAATGGTCCAGCTTTCGGAATATCCGGTATTAAAGCCGGAAGACGTAAAAGCGCTCCTGGTTCAGATTATAAAGCCATACCAGGTGGAAATGCTGAAAAAAGACCTGGAACTTGATTTTTCTCATGCGATTGCGAATGTTGCCCGCTTTAGAGGCAATGTTATGTTTCAAAGAGGGACACCTGCTGTTGCTTTGCGGGTGGTTCCTTTCGATGTGCCAAAGCTGGACGATCTGGGTGTCCTTGAAGGAATCAGGGATCTCTGTTTTCTGCCCCGCGGGTTGGTTTTGGTAACCGGACCTACCGGAAGCGGTAAGTCGACAACCCTGGCGGCGATGATCGATATTATTAACAGTGAACGGGATTTAAATATTGTTACCGTGGAAGACCCGATAGAATTTTTGCATTCACACAAAATGTCTTCAATAAAACAAAGAGAAGTTGGCATTGACACAAGATCTTTTGCCAATGCCCTGCGCCATGTTTTACGACACGACCCTGATGTTATCCTGATTGGAGAGATGCGCGATCTCGACAGCATCAGTATTGCCCTGACCGCAGCGGAAACCGGGCACCTGGTATTCTCAACCCTGCATACCCAGACAGCGCCGCTAACTATAAACCGTATTGTTGACGTTTTTGCCGAACACCAGCGAGATCAAATCCGTCAGCAGTTAACCGGGTCACTGCAGGCAGTATTGTCACAGCAGCTAATACCTAATATTAAGGGAGACGGTAGGGTTCTGGCCATGGAATTTTTAAAGGCTAACACTGCAGTGCGTTCCCTTATCCGTGAAGCTAAGGAACATCAGCTTTACTCAGTGATGCAGGCCAGTCATGCCGCCGGCATGAGGACCATGGACCAGAGCCTGGTAGAGCTTTATTCCAAGGGAAAAATATCTCGTACCGAGGCGCTTGAAAAATGTATAGATACAAGTGAAGTAGAAAGGCTGCTGCAAAGGCAGTCATTTAGTTAGACCAGGGAGATTTTAAAATGGGTTCATATCAATACGAGGCAATTAACAAATCGGGTGAAGTAGTTACCGGCCGACTTGAAGCCGATGACGAGAATCTTATATTAGAACGGCTGCGCGGTATGGGCCTGATGGCCATGGAGATCAAAGAAGTTAAAGATTCATCACTTTTTGGTTCTTTAAATTTATTTTCAAAAGTCAAGCTCAGCGACCTGAGTCCTTTTAGCCGTCAGCTCGCGGCTATGCTTAATTCCGGCATTACTCTGACCAGGGCCCTTCACACTTTAAGCAAGCAGGTAACAAACAAAACCCTGAGCGAAGCCCTGGCTGAAATTGCCCGGAACGTTGAAGGCGGCCTTAGCTTGAGTGAAGCCCTGAAAGGTTACCCAAATATATTCGGAGAACTCTATGTTAATATGGTCAGTGCCGGTGAATCGGGTGGAACGCTGGAAGAAACCTTGAACCGATTGTCCACCCAGCTGCAGAAAGACAAGGAGCTTAGAGATAACGTAAAATCGGCCCTGTTTTACCCGGTGGCGGTAATGGCTTTTGCAGTAATTATATTATTCGCCATGCTTTTCTTCTTGGTCCCGATATTTGTAGGATTCTTCCCGCCCGATGTGCAGCTGCCGCTGCCGACACAAATAATTATTAGCATGTCCGATGGCTTGAAAAACTACTGGTATATCATATTTCCACTATTTGGCCTGATCATATATGCAATTCGTACCTATGCCAAAAGTGATAGCGGCAAGAGAAGAATGGACAGATTAAAGCTGCGCCTGCCCATTTTCGGCGAACTGATTCGAAAATCTGTCATAGCCAGTTTTGCCCGCACTTTTTCAACCATGATGGGTACCGGCGTTCCGGTTGTTGCCGCGCTTGAAGCGTCCGGTAATGCAACGGGTAACAGCGTGATTATTGAAACAGCAAAGGAAGCCGGCGAAAAGATCCAGGAAGGCAGCAGCGTTGCAGCACCCCTGGAAGAAAGCGGTGCTTTCCCGCCGATGGTAACTCACATGATTTCTGTTGGTGAGGAAACAGGGGATATCCCCGATATGATGGATAAAGTAGCCGAGTTTTTTGAAGAAGAAGTGGCAACTATGACCAAGGGACTTACCTCGCTGATTGAACCGCTAATGCTTGTTATTATCGGAGTTTTGGTCGGGGGTATGCTAATCGCCCTGTACCTGCCGATATTTACAGTTATTACCCAGATTTAGAATAGCAGGGAGTTGTAAACAGAATGGCTCTTGGAGGAAATAAAAATGCGGTCGGACTGGAAATAGATGCCGGAATGGCCAGGGCCGTTGAAGCTGCCGGCAGTGCAGATAAACCCAAACTGGTTAACATGTCGATCGGTGAAATACCTGAGGGTGCTGTCGAGGAAGGTATGATCGTTGAACCCCGTGAAGTAGGCAGTGCCCTGTCTAAACTCTGGAATAAGGGTAGTTTAAAAAGCCGCAGTGTTATGCTGGGCATTTCTAACCAGGGGGTGCTGGTCCGTTATGCAACTATTCCCAAAGTGCCACCTGACAAATTAAATAATGTGATCAGGTTTCATGCCCAGGAACACCTGCCAATACCCCTGGACAGTGTAGTTATGGATCACCAGGTAATAGGTGAAACGGTTGATGATGAAGATAAAACCATGCTGGAAGTGCTCCTGGTTGCCGCCCGGCGCGACATGTTAAACGGCTTCCTGGAAGCGCTGAAGCTGGCCAATCTTGAACCTGCCGATATTGATGTTTCAACCCTGAGCCTGCTGCAAACTTTACCACCAGCTGCCCTGGATCGCACGGTAGCGGTGGTTAATGTGGCCAATGGCCTGAGCAATATCCTGGTTTCAGATCGGGGCCAGGCCAGGTTAGCCAGGCTGGTATCTGTTAACCTCGGCGATCTGGCCAAGAACAGCGGGTATACCTTAAATAATGTGCTCAGCATTAACGGCGGCGGTTCGCCGGAGGTCCGGGACGTTTATACAAGCTGGGCTGATAGCTTAATATCAGAAACCCGTTCATCACTTAACTATTATCAAAACCAGGAAAAATCTACGCCCCTGGAAGCAATTATTTTAAACGGCAGGGGGGGCTGCCTGAAAGGCATTGATAAATTAATGGAAAATGCTCTCGGCCTGCCAGTGCGCCTGGTTAACCCCTTTGCAGTATTTAAAAATGCGGCAAAAGCAACTGAAGCACTTGGTGTCCGGGCTGCAGAGTACGCAATATCTGCCGGATTGGCACGCCGTGCCCTGGGGGGATCATAATTTGAGTTACGTCAGTTTATTACCACCTGAAATAAAAACAAAAAAGCAACAGGAGCGCAAGCAAGGTATTATTATCAGGATTGCCCTTCTGCTATTTGTCATTGTGCTTGTCATATATGCTTTCCTGCTGGTCAGTTCAATAATGGCCCGCAGTGACCTTGAAGCCCTGCGCAGTGAAAGAGAGTTACTGGAAAACCAGGCTGCAGCACTTGAAGAATATGAAATTCTTTATAACGAAATGAATGATGCTGAAATCAGGTTAAACCAGGCTATGGGTGAAGCGCCACCATGGGGCCGGCTTATTCAGGATCTGGGAATGACATTGCCTCCCGGGGTCTGGCTTTCTGACTTAAGTGTAAACTTTTCTGAAGAAAGCGGCAGCTTTAATATGCGTGGCTGGGCTTATACCCACAGTGGAGTCGCTGAAATGCGCGAAGAACTTGAAAAAATGGATCAGCTGACAGATTTCCGCGTCCAGGTTTCAACTGAAACCACCTATGACGGCCAGGAAGCCGTTCAGTTTGTTCTTGATGCAGTATTATTGCCCGGTTCACCTTACCTTGATCTGGATGATGCACAAGAAGGACAGCCTGATCCGGAACAGGAAACGGAACCTGAAGAGGAGGTTAACTAAATGCAAGCCAGTGGCAGTTCACCTCGTCAAATTATTATCCTCGGTTTGGTAGTCGTAATTCTCATACTTGGTGCAGTTTTAATATATGTCCAGTTTAACGCGCTAAACAGCCTCAGGACAGAGATAGAAGAAGAAGAAATAGCCCTGATCGCTGCCCAGACACGTTTAACACGCCTGATGGAGCACCGGGAAAATGCTTCAGAATACGAGCAGCGGTTAATTTTTGCCAACCGC
This sequence comes from Bacillota bacterium, assembly GCA_051748445.1. GTDB lineage: Bacteria > Bacillota > Dethiobacteria > DTU022 > DTU022 > T3SED10-7. Next base: position 3,269 of record JBNJHL010000103.1, on the reverse strand, counting down.
ATGATCCCCGATCAGCCAGGGGAAGAGAACATTCTCCGCTATATTCAACGCATCGCAGAAGATAACGACCTGCGGGCGATAGAAATCCGTTTTGACGGCCGTAACGAAACGGAAAGCTATACGGCAATGCCTCTTTCCATTACCGTAGAAGGCAGCTTCCAGGATACCCGCCAGCTGCTGGACCAGATTCAAAACGGTGAAAGAGCTATACGGGTTGATGACCTGGGCCTCAGCAGGGCGGGTGAAGCAGGCTCGCTGCGTGTATCCATATCCGCCATCGCCTTTTACAACAACAATAATTAGTGTTAAAATACTCACACATAGCATGACTGGTGTCATGCTATGTTTAACGAGGAGCTTTAAATGCAGACGAGGTGCAGCAGATGGAGGGTAACCCCAACCCTGGTTTAGGTGTAAAAAAAGATGGTATTGGCGAGCTGCTGATTGCCGCTGGCGAGATAACCCGCGAACAACTGAAAAATGCGCTGGAAATGAACCGCGAAAAGGTCCAAAAAGGCGGACGGGGACTGCTGGGTCAGACCCTGATCGATTTAGGCTATACTACTGAAGAGGTAGTTACCAGGGCAATTGCCCGCCAGGCCAATGTTGATTTTGTATCCCTGGAAGAATATGAAATAGATTCCACTGCTGCTGCAATGGTCGATCCCGATTCTGCCAGGCGCTATCAATCAATGCCGATCGGCTTTGATAACGGCAGGCTGGTTGTAGCGATGATGCACCCGAACGATATTGTGACTATCGATGATTTACGTTTAATTACCGGCTACGAAGTAAAACCGGTCTGTGTTTCCGACAGTGAATTAAAGGTAGCTATCGAGCAGTATGCCAGGGCTACGGCCGATATTGAAAGCCGTGACGACACTGAAGATGAAATGGAAGCAGCCCAGGCGGCAGATGATATCCAGTCCGCAGTTGGTGATAAACCTGCGGTTCAACTGGCCAACATGATCTTTAACCAGGCTATCCGCAATGCTGCCAGCGATGTTCACATTGAACCGCAGGAGAAGAAACTGCGAGTTCGCTTTCGGATAGATGGAGTCTTACACGAAGTAATGCAGCCGCCGGTCCGCATGCATCCCTCGCTGGTTTCCCGGATTAAAGTTATAGCCGGGATGGATATCGCCAACCGGCGCAGCCCCCAGGATGGCCGGACAACCCTGAAAATGGAGGGCCGGGTAATTGATTTTCGTGTGGCTGCACTGCCTTCCGCTTACGGTGAAAAGCTCACCCTGCGTTTACTTGACCGCAGCGCCCGTCTAATTACCCTTCCGGAGCTCGGTTTTCCTGAAACTCAGCTTAAAAAATTTCGTTCCAACATTAAGCTTCCATATGGCTGTATCCTGGTAACCGGCCCAACCGGTAGTGGTAAAAGCACCACTTTATACGCTGCCCTATCAGAGCTAAACAGCGTGGAAAAAAATATTATTACCGTTGAAGACCCGATCGAGTATCGTATGGATGGAATAAACCAGGTCCAGGTTAACCCCAGGGCCGGCCTTACCTTTGCCACGGGACTGCGTTCAATCCTGCGTAATGACCCTGATATTATCATGATCGGTGAAATCAGGGACAAGGAAACTGCACGTATTGCAGTTGAGTCAGCCTTAACCGGTCACCTGGTTTTATCAACACTGCATACAAATGATTCAGCCGGGGCGATTACCAGGCTTGGCGATATGGGCATAGAGCCTTACTTAACTGCATCGTCGGTAAATGCCGTTTTAGCCCAGCGCCTGGTCAGGGTCCTTTGCAAACAATGCCGCAAGCCCTATACAATCAGCAAAGAAGAATTACTAAAATCAATTCCGGATTTCCCCTTCAGGAAAGATGAAAAAGAAATTACCCTCTACCAGAATGCAGGCTGCCTGCGCTGCAGTAATACTGGTTTTAGCGGACGGATCGGTGTCTATGAACTGCTGCGGGTAACTGATAATATTAAAGATTTAACCCTGAAAAATGCCTCTACCAACGAGATTACAAAAACAGCAGTGAAAGAGGGCATGATCACCCTGCGCCGCGATGGATTTATCAAGGTCAGGGAAGGGATCACTACTATTGAAGAAGCATTACGGGTCCTGGCTTAAGAAGGATTAGTAATTATGAACTTGTATACAAGGCAACTCGGTGCGATTGTAAATGCTCCAGCTTTAAATTACTTGACCAGTTGTTGGATTCGTGGCATAATAGTGTATACTAAGAATAGTTCTTAAATATGAACGAAAACCGTTAAAGGCAAAGCTGCCGAAAGGCAGTGACGCAAAGCTAAAGGGCCAGGCTTATTAATCAAGTCGCTGCCAGCCAGCTGCCGGTTTAAGTAGAGGTAAGTATATACTTAAACCCCACCTGAACCGGCAGGCGGGGTTTATTTTATAGAAAGACGAAAGGGCATGACCTTATCGTGCCCGTGGAGGAATAAAAATGGCCACTAAAAAGCCATCGCGTAAAAACGAAACTCTTGAAAACGCTGCTTGCGAGTTCTGTGCAAACGGCAGCGAAGAGGCTAAAGTAACCGTTATCAAGGCCGGCGAGGCCCTGGTAAACTACTACGCTGGTCTTTACAGCTCCGGTGAAACAGACGAAGACCTCCTGCAGGTCGGTTATGAAGGGCTTCTTAAGGCGCTGCTGCGATTTGATCCGGATAAGGGAGTTATGTTTTCAACCTATGCAGTACACTGTATCATTGGTGAAATTCGCCACGAATTACGCGATCGCGGACCCTTTAAAATTCCGGAATGGCTGCAGAGCTTGCAGGGAAAAGTTTTGAAGGCAACCGAAGAATTGGCCCAGAAAAATGGTTATATGCCAACCTTAACTGAGATAGCCCAAAAAGCCAACGTGACTGAAGAAGGTATTATCGAAGCGATGCAGGTTGGCAGCTTACCTCTGGAAGAGATAGATTTATCCAAGTTAAGAAGTCTCAGGTATGAAAGCTTCAAATTGCCACTTGAAGATGTCGTTACCCTGAAGATGTCCCTTGATAAAATGGACAGTCTGCAAAAGCAGGTAATAACCATGATTTACTTTGATGGTATGACACAGGAACAGGTGGCAAAAAAACTGGGGCTAAACCAGCGTAAGGTTTCCCACATCCTCAACAGCGGCCTCAAACAAATGCGCTTTGAGATGGCGTAATCTTTATACCCCTAACCAAAGGTTGTTATGATTTCACTATTTAAGTCAAGTGTATATTTTATTCTGGTATTATAGTTGTTAGACTTGTAGATTTGCATAGCTGATAGAATAATTAC
>JBNJHL010000102.1:7659-8790 GCA_051748445.1 Bacillota bacterium | reverse complement strand
TATGCGCTCAATAATTTGAATGATAGCAATATAGGGTTCTTTCTCTTTATACTGTTCAAATTTAGCGTAAACCCAGGAGCCATTCAGATTTGACAGGTCCGCCAGGCTTGCTCTGATCAGCGTCGTTTTCCCAACCCCCATATCACCGGCTATGACTGTAAGGGCAGAATGACCTTCTAATACTGTGTCAAGTTGCATTTTAATGGTTTCAATTTCTTTGTCTCTTCCTATGATGATATTTTGCAGTTTTAGCCTGGAGGTATGCTCAATTTCTTCTAAATCTTTATCTTTTTTAACCATTTGCATGTATCCCCCATGGGCTTTAAAATAACGCTATGTCTGTAAAAGGCAATACCTTCTGATCAGCCGAAATACTATTCCATAAATCCTCTACAAAGGTTATTCTCTCATTGATAGGAAGTTTTCGCAAATTTCGATTCATTATACAGAGCTGACACATGAAATAACCATACATCTTGTGTCTTCTGAAATTAGCATTTTTCAGCTATTGCCCGGTTTTTATTCCCGAAGGTTAACGATTATCCTTGAATAAACCCCATTTTGGTGAATATCTTTTACTCGTTTAAGCACACCTGGCACGCTAAAGAACAGATGGATAGCGCTGCACCCCACATTTCACTGTTTGGCGGTAAGCGTTTTCGTTACGCCGCCAGCCGACTTGTTTTCCAATTTTCTTCTTGCACCGGTCGCAATTGGCCGGGTAATTCTATCAATTAAGGTATAAATGAAAGCAGGTGCTAATTAAAATTTCCCCTTATCAACTATCCAAAGAGATCCAAACTTTTTTATATTTTCAACTAACGCTATATTTTCATACAAATCATCCGGAATATTTTTTACCGTAATGTTAGGATAAGACAATAACTACCCTGCAAGTTGGTTCCTTGATGGAACCAAACAGGAAAGGATCAATCCATGTTATAATCATCTAAACGGAGGAACAATTAATGTTCAGGTTCGATGAACGCGATACAATATTTTCACGGCTGGAGTTAGTCCCGGGAACAGAACGCTACAAGGCTTACTACTCAAACCGGCCTGAGCTGGAAAAATCAGATGCTCGCTACCGTAAGGCAACAGGCGGCACGTACTGCGGCACCTGGATAGAAA
>JBNJHL010000102.1:0-7649 GCA_051748445.1 Bacillota bacterium | reverse complement strand
GAAAATGCCAGGGCTGATTCTGCCTTTCGCTTCTTAAAAGATACCCGCTCGCTGGCCGCAGGTTATGGCCGGGCCGCTTTTCTTAAACCTGATTGCAGCCCTCCTGCCGAAAAGGAATGCATGGCCCAAACAAACAGGACACTAAAAGAAATTGCTTTTGATTACGGGGCCGATTTGTTTGGAGCAGCAGTCCTGGGCCTAGAATGCTTTTACCGGGTCCGGGGCCGGGGTGACAGCTACGGCAAGCCGGTAAAAAACCCCCTGCGCAACACCCTGGTTTATGCGGTGGAGATGAACCGGAAGCAAATTGAAAAAGCCCCCCGCGTGGAAGAGTTAATTGAGGCATCAAGGAGTTATGTCCGGGTGATGTTGATTGGTATGGCCTTAAGCTACTTCCTGCGCGAGCTCGGCTTTCAGGCCCGCGCGCACATCGAGGGAGAAAGCGAACTGATCCTGCCTGCAGCAGCTGCAGGCGCTGGAATAGGCGAAATAGGAAGGATGGGCCTGCTTATAACCGGCCAGCACGGCCCCATGATTCGCCTGGGTGCGGTAACTACCAGCTATCCGGTAGATGACTTTTCTGATAACAGTTCACCGGTGTCTGAAAAAGGCCTGGTCAAAAAGTTTTGCCAGCAGTGCGGCCTTTGTGCCGAAAACTGTCCCGGAAAAGCAATTCCAAGTATTAATGAACTGAACAAATCAACCGATACCGGCAAGCCGCGCTGGAATATCGACCTCGAAGCATGCTATTCAATCTGGCATGAATACGGCACCAGTTGCGGAATTTGTGTTGCCGTATGCCCCTATAACAGCAATATAAATATATCAAACTATAAACAGGATAAGAGGTGACCAATGCCAGGCTACAAAATTATTGACGCCCACTGCGATACTGCAGGTTTTTTTAACCAGGAAAACAGTGATTACAATTTCCTCACCCGCAATAACCGGCACCACATCGATCTGCCCCGCTTAAAAGAAAGTGGTATCATCCTGCAGTTCTTTGCCCTTTACATCCGGGAGGAATATAAGCCGGCCGGTTCACTGGCCTACTGTCTGCGCCTGCTTGACAGCTACTACCGGACCATGCAGTGCTGCCCCGGTGACCTGCAGAACATTTATTCAGCCTCAGATTTAAATAAAATTCTGAACAGCTCTAAAATCGCCACCCTCTTAAGCATCGAAGGCGGCGAAGCCCTGGAAGGCGAACTGGCAGTCCTGCGCATGCTCTTTCGCCTCGGCATCCGGGCTCTCGGCCTGACCTGGAACCAGCAGAACCGGCTCGCCACCGGCCTTGGCGAAAATGACCCCTATTCCGGCTTGACCCCTTTCGGCAGGCAGGTGATCCGGGAAATGAACAGCCTCGGCATGCTTGTAGACCTGGCCCATATCAACCGGCAGGGTTTTTATGATGCCATCGAAACAAGCAGTATGCCGGTTGTTGTTTCCCATGCTAACGCCTGGGCCATCTGCGACCATTTCCGCAACTTATCAGACGATCAGCTGCGGGTCTTGAGCCAGGCCGGCGGTGTTATCGGCATGAGCTGCTGTCCAGACTTTGTCGATTCCCAAAACCCCACCATGGATAAGCTGCTCGATCACTTTGTCCATGTGGCTGATGTGGCCGGTGTCGATCATCTGGGCATCGGAGCCGACTTTGACGGCATCTGGCAGGTTATAGAAGGCCTTGAAGATGTCACTGGTCTGCCCCGCCTGATTAAGGGCTTAAAAGCGCGTGGTTTCAGCCGGGAAGAGATCGACAAAGTTACCCACAAAAACTTCATCAGGGTGCTGGAAAAAGTATTGCCGGCAGTTTAAGGCAAATAACAGTACAAATTGTAAGCGGCATTTACAGCACAAATTTGTCAGGATGGATTTCTGCTGCCTATATCCGCCTGCTTAGAATAAGAGATGTTTTCTGGCTCTTTCTAATGCAACCTTAAAAGCCTCCTCTTGGCGTTTCAAATTTTGTTTCTCGGTGCCAATTCTTTTCCAGGCAAAGTTCATAACTGTCCCCTTTTCTGTCAGTATTGTAACCCTGTTAAATTAAAGTCATAACTATTTATTTGCGAAGTGACGAAAATAAAAGGGCTTATTTATTATATTTAACCCTATATATAAGGATACTGCACGAAAATTATTGATCTTTTATGATAGCAGTGTTATAGTATTAATAGAATTAGTGTAAATGATTTAACTACTAGCTACAAGGAGGATTTAGTATGAATCGGAACCAGAATACAGCATTAATAATTGGCGGCGTTGTAGTGGCAATATTGGTATTTTTAGTATTAGGGTTTATGCTAATCTGGGGCTTTCAGGGTAATGATTACGGAATGATGGGCCCTGGTATGATGGGAGGTTATGGATCAATGTTTCTTGTGCCAATCTTTATCATCGTTATTCTAGGGCTAGTTATCTGGGCTGTTGTGACAGCAACTCAAAAATCAAGCGGTAATAATGATAGCACTGATTACAAGACAGAAACGCCCCTTGATATTCTTAAGCGCAGATATGCCCAGGGAGATATAGATAAAGAGGAATATGAAACAAAAAAAAGCGAACTGACTTAAGGACAGGGGTGTCTTGCATGAAAAACACACTTTTTGTAGTCCTGCTGGCGGTAATTGTTGCCCTGCTGGGACTATCAGCTTATACCGCTCTGCTGTTTAATAGCAACAGTGCTTCACCAGGATGTTGCCCGTTATCAGCAAATATAAGGGAAACAGATCAAGTTGAACCGGGCAGTAGCCGCTCTTTCGATATGATTGGTCCTGGAATGATGGGATCGAATATGAGGGATCTGGATATAAGGGGTCCGAGTACGAGAGGCCCGGGTATGAGAGGTCCGGGAATGATGGGTCCGGGTATGATGGATCTGTTGCAAGTCGATATAAGAAGTGAACATGACTTTTTGATCCATATGATTCCTCATCATCAAGAAGCAGTGGCAACTGCTAATTATTTAAAAGACAATTCTGAGCGTCCGGAAATGAAAAGGTTTGCGGAGGATATTATCGAAACTCAAAACGCGGAAATTGTGCAAATGACAGACTGGCTCGAGACATGGTATCCGAATGAAAAGCACAGTGTTGATTACCAACCGATGATGCGCAACCTTGAAAATCTAGAAGGTAATGCTCTAGACAGGGCTTTTCTGGAGGATATGATCCCGCATCACATGACCGCTGTGATGATGTCTCAACAATTTTTGTCGCAGGGGCTGGCAGAACATGAACAAGTGGAAGCCATGGCCAGAAGCATCGTGGATAGTCAGCGGGATGAAATCAACTTGATGATGCAGTGGTTGGCATCCTGGGACAATGAGAATCCGATTGCTGTCGGCAAGAATCTGCCGGTTTTGATAGTTGGTGGGCTGCTGTTATTTCTGGTATTTATAGCGTTTGTAGTCTTGCTGATAGTATTGCTGATTCCAACAAATAAGCGTCAGGGATCTGTTGCTAATGAAAAACGGGAAATCTTGGACAATCGCTACGTAAAAGGAGAAATATCCCGAGAGAAATACCTGGCTCTTCGCCGAAAACTCGAGTAGTCTTCGGAAGGGTTAATGAATATATGGAAAGTGTGAACCAGTATTACTTAGACAACATCCCACCGGGATTAAAATCAGCCTGAAGATTTACTGCTCAAGGTTTAGAGCACTCGCAAACATAAAAACACAAACCTATAGATTGTTGATACCCCAAAAGAGATGATTTGTCGCCACCTGGCAGATACTTCTTTAGCGTTGGATGTCTCTGAGCTACTTGCAGGTATGGCAGATCTGGCCGCTTCAGCAATTGATGACGCTATGTTGTTTAAATAATTGGAGCGCACTAATGTTGAACTTCTCCGTGCTTATGATCCTACAATCGAAGGCTCGGCGACTGTGGTATTAAGCAGTTGCCGGGCACTACTGCTCCCTTCATAAAAGGTTTAACAGGCTGCACCGGAAATTGTGCAGGATGTTCTAATGTGTGATGAATTTAAAATCCGGACAACACCAGTATTAGACCCTCGATAATTGCTATTTTAAAAAATCACGGGAGAGAACCTGACCATGGATTCAAACCAATTAAAGATATGTCCGTACTGCTGTGAAGAAATAAAGAAAGAGGCTGTTAAGTATAAACACTGCCATAGGATATAGTAAAGGGCAGGTTTTTTCTGCACAAAGGTTTTATCGCAGTTCACTCTTCGAAAAAAAGTTATAAATGCGCTCACCAAAATCTTTTGCTTCAGCGTATGCCCCGTGACCTAAGTCAGGGTAAATATATAGTTTGCTGCCCTCAATAGCGTCGGCCATTTCTTGCTGCACCTCAGCGCCTCCCACAATCCGGTCGGCCCCGCCCCCGATGATAAAAGTTAGGCACTTAATTGCCGAAAGTTCCTCGTAAGCATCATGGGTCAGGCAAGATTCAGCCTGGATCAAAAAACGCTCCTTAGACTGCGGTTTGCTTATGCGTTTAATCAGCCAGTAAAAGGGGCGCACTTTTTTCAGGTAATTTTCAGTATGGCTTTTTTCCATCATGTCAACAGCCAGGTCATCGTAGAGCTCTTTGCGGGCCATCTCAATCCAGTTGCCAACTACTTTCTGGACCGTTTCATTTTGCCTTGCCAGTGAGATAACAATGGCCAGCTTGCTGACTTTTGTGGGATAGTCAATAGCCAGCCACTGGGCAATCATTCCGCCCTGTGAGAAGCCCATGACCGCTGCAGAATCAATACCAAGCTTATCCATTGCCCCGGCTAAATCCCGGGCCATATCTCTTGTAGTGTAACCTGTTGCAAGTTCATGTTTCCTGCTGAACACATAAACTTTGAAATCTTCGGCTAAAAAGCGGTATGAATACCAGAGCATTATCCCGGTTCCCTTGACTGTTCTTAAACCATCGCCCAGGCCGGGGATAATCATCAGCGGTTTTTTACCCCGACCGAAAGAAACGTAATCCATCTCATTGCTGCCAATCTCAACTGCACTTTCCTCGATATTGCCCAGTAATTTCTTTAACACCAGGCACCCACCCTTCTTTGCGGTCTACTTTTTGGATTCCCTTTTTTTAGAAGTTTTCCTGCTTATTTATAACAAATCTTAGAAAAACACTTGACTTTGTAAATAATGTAAAGTTATAATTAATTTGCAAGTAAACTGAAAAAGGCAAACCCACCGTAAGGTGGTGACGCAAAGCTAGAGGGGCTTCGGTCATAGAATGTCGAAGTTTGCCAGCTGTCGGTTTAGGTAACTAAGAACAATTACCTCACCTGATATCCTGGTGGGGTTTTTTATATCAGCAATGGTTATAACTGCCTTAGATCTGCATCAGGGTAGCTTTTATACCCTTCAGATGAAACTACCTGCTGAGAGATACTTTAAAATAAGTGCAGAACCCTTTGTATTTGCCTGCTGTTCAAATTTTTAAAGTATGTTTGGGAGGTCATCTCTTTGGGTATAAACTATATGTCAAATAAAACAACTGAATATAATTCTGGCTTAATCAATCTGAATAACTTTATGCTTGAGCAGACTGAGATCAATGAATATGAAAGTCTGGTAAAATCAATAGTTACCCAGTTAGGGATACTCTTAAATCCAGTTATTACTGTATATAGTGAATATAATACGGACAGCAAGGTACTCTTTATAAAAAAAATCAATGCGAATCAGAAAGTATTAAACTTAGTTTTAGAAATTGCTGACGAGAATATCTTATCAACTGTTACTCCTGTTACTGACGATATGTATAAAAAGATGACCGTTGATAGGCTTGAAATCCTTTCAAGTCTGCACGAAGCCTCAGGTGGAACCATTTCAGAAAGTGTTTCTAATGCAATTGGTAAAGCACTCAATATGAATTGTTGTTTAGCTTTTTCTTTTATGGTCGAAGGTCAGCTTTTCGGCACAGCATTGATTGCCCTTAAAGGAAAACCTGAATTGTTTATTATAGAGCTTTTGAAAACATATGCGCATTTTACTTCTATTTCTTTAAGGCGTGTCCTCGCGGAAGAAGCTTTGAAAAAAAGTGAACAAGAACTAAAGACTATAACAGAGAATATGACTGACCTGGTCTCAATGACCGATGCTGAGGGTAGATTTATTTACGTATCCGGTTCTTATTATAAGCTTTTGGGTTACGATAAAGATGAATTGCTGGGAAAAACATTATTTAAAATAGTGTTTGAAGAAGACTTACCTGAAGTGTCAGCGAGATTTCAAAAAGCAGTTGTATCGGGTAAGAACGACAGTGTTGACTACAGGGCAGTTAAAAAGGATGGCAGTATTATCTGGCTTGAAAAAAAGAGTAATCTTTTATTTGATAGCGAAGGATTGGTTAGCGGGATAATTTTTTCCACAAGGGATATAACAGAGCGAAAGGTGTTTGAGGAAGCGCTAAGGGAAAGTGAGCAAATATACAGGAATATAGTTGATAACATGACTGATGTTGTTTGGATTTTTGACATGAACTGTACAGTTACCTATGTTAGCCCTTCAGTTGAAAGAATGCTCGGTGAAACTGTTGAGGAACATTTGCAAAAAACCATGGAGCAGAAGTACCCCCCTCAATCGCTGGAATATTTGTTTAAAGTCTTTCAGGAAGAGATAGATAAAGAAAAAGACCCACTAGCTGATAAAAATAGAACCCGTGTGCTGGAATTGGAACATTATAAAGCTGATGGTACAACTATTTGGCTATCCATGCACATATCTGCTTTAAAGGATAACAGGGGGAATATTACCGGGTTCCAGGGAGTAGCACGCAATATTACTGATCAAAAAAAAACCGAAGAGTATATCCGTTACATAAGCTTTCACGATCAGCTCACGGGCCTGAATAATCGCCATTACTTTGAACATTGCCGGAAAGAACTTGAAACCATTCCAGTTATAAGTGTAATTGTTACTGATATTAACGGCCTAAAGCTGGTTAATGATACCTACGGGCATGAATATGGTGATCAGCTAATCAAAGAATATGCAAATATTTTAAAGCAATCCTTTAAACAAGGGGATTTAATCTTCAGGTGGGGCGGCGATGAATTTATTATCGTCCTGAAAAATACTGAGGAAGCCAGGAGCTGGGAGTTATATAATCGGCTGGTTAAACATTGCGGAAATACCTATGTGAAAGATATTCCTCTTTCAATTTCTGTAGGAATTTCTTCAAAACTAAAGGGTGAAAATATAGAGAAAGCTTTAAGTGAAGCTGAAAATATGATGTACAATAATAAAATTAAGGAGAGCAAAAGCAGTAAGAACCTGATCATTAAAACAATATTGCAAGCTCTTTCAGATATAAGCCATGAAACAAAAGATCATACTGAGCGGATGAGTGTAATCTGTCAAAAATTCGGAAAGTATCTTAACCTCTCTCCTTCAGAATTGTCCAGGCTCAATGCGCTTATCATGCTTCATGATATTGGCTTAATCAATATTGATAGAGATACTCTCTTGAAAGAAACTTCACTTACCAATGGGGAGTGGCAGAAAATCAAGAAACACCCGGAGTTTGGCTATCATATCACCCGCTCTACTGAAGAGTTTGCTTCTGTGGCCGAAGATATCCTTGCCCACCATGAAAGATGGGATGGCACCGGTTATCCCCAGGGCCTGAAAGGAGAAAATATACCTTACCTGGCAAGGATTCTAAACC
>JBNJHL010000101.1:0-8881 GCA_051748445.1 Bacillota bacterium | reverse complement strand
ATATCGGTCTTCTGCACTTCTCCCTGACCTGCGGTTGCGGTAATATCCAATTCGTAGTTACCGCCACCTACCGCCTTCTGACCGAACTGATCAATTGTACGCAGACCTCCGCGCATAAACACCTTGGTGTTCAAATCACTGGTGCTGGTCAGGGCAGCCGAGGAACCATCAAGCAGCTTCTTGGTGTTAAATTCGGTTGAACTGGAAATACGGTCCATTTCACCATTAAGCTGTTCAATCTCCCTTTGTATTTCGATCCGGTCTGAAGAAGTTAAAGTATCGCTTGCGGCCTGCACGGCCAGCTCGCGCATCCTTTGCAGTATGGAGTGAGTTTCATTCAAAGCCCCTTCTGCAGTCTGCATCAGTGAAATGCCATCCTGTGCATTTCGGGTTGCCTGGTTGAGTCCGCGAATCTGGCCCCTCATTTTTTCACTTATAGCCAGACCGGCGGCGTCATCTGCGGCCCGGTTAATGCGCAGGCCCGATGAAAGCCGTTCAAGCGACTTGCTCAACCTGTTATCTGTCATATTCAGGTTGCGGTACGCATTTAATGCCGACAGATTTGTGTTAATTCTCATTTTTCCTTCTCCTCTCTCTTACCGGACCCCAAAACGCCCCGGTAAGCCTTTTATTCCCGGCCGGTCCCTTTCATCCGTCCGGGTTAGTGAGCCTTGTTTGTTTAAAAAGCGAAAACTAAAACTATCGCCTCCTTCATCAACTACCTGGATTATAACTATCAGGAAATATCTCACATCACCTGCACTACCTCCTTAATCCTCCTTATCGGCAATTTAATTACAGATTTAAGCTATAAAGTCATTTTATTTTATTTCTTCATTATTTTAGCAGCATCGCAATAAGATGCCCGAATAAGTTGAAAAGGTGTCAGAGATAAATTCAACTTATTGACAAGACGTTACATTACAGCCACTTCCTGGCCCGCAATGCGGGCAGAGGCTTTCAGTAAAAGCTTATCGGCGGGCCGGGCAAAAAATTAAGGCTGCCGGTGGGCAGCCTTCTGAAAAAGGCATAAAGTTTAAGTTTAGGAGATTAAGCAGATATTGGACTTACCGAATTACCTTGCAGGTATATTACTTATTTAAATCGGGGAAATGTTTGGCTGATAGATCCAAAGCTTCTCTGGTAAAGAAAGCTTTAATTTCATCCCAGTTTATTGCAACAAGCATATCTAGCGGTGGCTCCTGTTCAGCATCATCAAAATACTGCAGGCTGCGGACGATGTGGTAGAGGGAATAGGCCTTATGACCATATTTGCGGGGAAAATGCTCAAACAGCAGCTCTTCGAGGCTTATCAACTGACTGCAAATAAAATAAAGATCGGTAAAATCCTTGTTACTGCCCCGGTTGGCAATGGCAACCAGTTTCATCAGGGCTATATCCCTTAAATTAGCAAGCTCAATAGAATGAAAGCAAATAGTGGATTTCAACAGGGGATAATGATACTCAAGGAAGCTCAGCTTAATATCTTTGATTAATCCGTGTAAAGTCCCCGGTCCGGAACTCGTTACCTGGAACCCATATACTGCATCAAGACGCTCAGCCAAGCGGGTGGGATCAAATTCCTTTCCGAAAAAATCAAAGTCAACCGAACGGCGATGCCCGATTTGCAAGGCGGCAGCAGTGCCACCTGCCATGTAAAAATTATCTAAAGTCTTTTTTTCACCCAGATCCTTTAGCAGGCTTAGCCTTGACTCTGAGATAACTGATTCAAACAATAAACCTCATCCTTCCGCAGGCTGTATATGTTAGACCAGAAATTTGCAGTTTTCCTGGAGATACGGCGGCTTTTTAGGACAACTTCGATTATTTGCTGTCGCCCGTATTGCCTTAAAAGCCAGTTGATAGCTTCGTCATCACCATGCTCCAGCAGCCTTTCGGTAATATAGAAACTATGCTTAACCTCATTCAAGTCTTCCGGCTTATGTTCCCAGAAAAAGCGGTGTAAATAATCGGGAAGCACTGCAAATCCCCCCTTATTCCTTGCAATAATATTATAACATAGATAATTTCCTTAACCTAAGCTATGGTTCACCAAGACCGCGAATAAAACACCTCACAGAAATAATCAGGCCCGCATGTTCACAGATCGCAAACACCGGGCCAAGGTGGTAATATCTATATTCATATTAATACAGGCAATTTAGCTACTGGTTAACATTTAGGGAGTGGGATTTGCTGCTGAAAATACGGGATAGGAGCAAATCGCCAATTCTTATAACACTGGCAAAAATCCTCTTATTGCCGGTCAGGCGGTAAAGATCATCGGCCAGGCGGTGGCATTCCTTGTAGACCTCAAGCTTGTCTAGTGCAGTTGGCGTGGACTTCGAAACCCGGCCGGACAACTCCTGCATGGTAGTCATCGCCGGGTGAGATACTTGTAGTGAACCCTCAAAAATAATCTCACCGTAGTTAGTTGATGCCTGTGTGTTAATTGCGTTTTTCATTATCATTCCCTCCTCCTGTTAATAGTATCGCCGGTTTGAGGGAAAAGTTAAGAGCTGAATTGAAATTATTAATAAGTTGAATTTATCTCTGACACCTTTTCAACTTATTGGCGGAGGGCCTGCCAGGCCTGGCGGGCGCGGTAGCGCATGGCCTGGCTGCTGTTGTCATCATTTACCACCCGGGAGAACCACTGCACGGCTTCCTTATCATTGCCCAGGCGGCGGTTTAATTCACCAATCAGGTACATCACCCGGGAAATGTCAACCTGGTCAGAGCTTTCGTAAACGCCAATATAATGAGACAAGGCATGGGCCATGTTTGCCTTTTCTTTCTCTTCTTCACCCCGCAGGCGGTTAATCCAGGCCATATGCAGGTAGAGGCTGGCTAAAACAGCATCTTTTTCACGCTGCAACCGGGCGCACTCCAGAGCCCGCTTATAGGCCAGCTCTGCTGTGGCAGCATCACGTTTTTCGGAAAAGAAATCAGGCAGGGGTGTCAGCTTTTCTTGCATGCTTTCTGCCGGATTATTCTTAAATGATTCCATGAAAGCATAGCCGCAGTTCGGGCAGACAAAGACATAGTAAAAATAAGGAGTTTCACGTTCATATATGGCTTGAAAATCACTTTCCGTGCTTTTAACGGTTTGCTTGCTTCTTCTGACCGCCAGCGACTTGAACCCATTTCCGCATAGACGGCAGGTTATCTCTTTAGTTAAAAAATCTTCCATTGCGATAGTTAATCACTCCAGATTTTTTTAAATTACTTTATTATTATAGCAGATTTATTACAAAAATAGCACGCAGTCGTCATTAAATGATCAGTTCGGGTGCAGGATAACCCGGTGAACATGACGATAGAACACGCCAGCACGAATGCTAATATCAAGGAAGTTTTCTTCCAGCAGATCTCAGCAAAACCTGACTGACATATTTAAACCTTAGCCTGACATACCTTTTATACTTGGCTGCATCTATGCGGGGTAAGCTGGCAAGCTTTAAATTAACCCCGGCAAAACCGGGGTTAAATATTTTTCATCTGTGGCTTTAATAAATACCATGACATGCATGAGTCAATGCATCTTTGGGGCGCAGTGCTCCAGCAGTTCTCCCTGCAGCCGGTTATGCCAGCGGCGGTAAGCAGGCAGCATAGCAAACTGCATCACTTCCATGGGACGCACTTCTTTATCACCCTCGTAAGCAGCCAGCACCAGCTGCATACTTTCTACCACCTTGTCCGACTCCTTATTCAAATCGCTTTCTTCATAGTCGGGCATAACAGTCGCCAGGGCTGTCTGCATCTGGCCCATGGAGTCTGCCACGTTGGTATAAAGATCAGCGGTATCCTCAAAACAGCCTTCCATGGTCCTGGCCTGGATATGTTCCAGTCCTTCCAGGGTCGTATCGGCCAGTTCTAAAATATGCTGATATACAATAGCTTTCTGATCGCTCACCACATCACCCCCTAAAAACATATTAGTCTTGCTAAACAACAATCATACCGGCGAATATTAATAAGGCATTTGATCAATAATACTTACTATTAGACGAAAACATTTTTGCTAAAAAGTCCGAGTTCATTAGCCTTGCGGCGGCCATCTTCTTCGAAGTAATAATAGAAAACCCGCCTGGCCACTTCTTCGCTGTAGAGGCCGCGCCGCACCTGGGGCCAGTTTTTAATACTGTTAATATCGACTATGGGAATGAAGTCGGGATTAAACTTAACTTTGATCGTGCTGTAACCCAACAGCCCAATAGCAGCCATGCGGTGCTGCCCTTCATTGACATAAAAACGGTAATCGCTGCCGTCCTTTAAAAGATAACCCTGCACGTAGCCATCCGGAAAAATCTCCGGCAGGTAGCCGTGCTCCTTGATCAGGGTATAGGTAGCAAACAGGCGCCGGGCCTGGTTTGCTCCAAATTCATTGCTGTTCGGCCCGTAGTGGGGGTTACCGCCTGAGCTCATAGCAGGCGATTTTTCCGGGTTTACACTGCGGTTTTTGGTTTCTGCCCAGGGCAGCAGGGTCCAGCCCCGGTCAAGCGGCTCTAAGTAGTTGCCGGGTCCGCTAGGCCCGAAAAATTGCTCCTGGCGGTTTTTCGGCTGGTAGCAATCGTAAAACTTCTTTAAAGAACTCTCTTTATAGTCCAGGTCCGGATTAGCCAGCAGCTCTTTTAAAAGAACCGTAAAGTGGTTCCAGCCCTCTTCGCCAAAAGAAAATCCGTTTAAGCTGCGGCACTTTCCCACTTCTACCTCGAGAATTGCCGAGCGCGCGGACTGGGCCGCCAGGGCAAAGGGTAATAGCTTCTGCCGGTCGCCAACCCCGGCCTGGCGCTGGTTAATGCGGAAGAGCCTGCCACCTGTGCTGCTCTCGAAGCATAGCAGCGGCTTGCCCGGCAGTTTCTCACTGTTTCTAATATGCTCCAGCAGTGTACGGCTCATCTGGCATTCGGCCAGGTTTACTTCACCCGGCGGCAGGTAGAAAAAGAGCTGCCGCTTGGCCCGGCCGGCCAGGGTGCTTATCAGCTCGGCTGCTTCCTTAGCGCCCTGCTCTTCATACCACTGCCTGTTTTTCGGCAGGATCAGGATTATGTCGCGTTTATCAATCGCTGCTGCCTGCCTTCGGCTTAATTTATGGTTGAAATATTCAGGTGTGCTGCTGTCATTTTTACGCAGTCTTTCCACGTAATCGTAACCGATCGCCAGGAGCACATCTGCCATTTCCGAGGTCGTGCCTCCGGCCTGAAAACCGTGCCCGGCCAGGTTGCGGGCAATAACACCGGCATCACATTCCACTTCCAGCACACTTTTGGCCCGCGGGTCAATTTCGTTTAAAAGGACATCTAAAAGCTCTTTTCTCTCTTTTAAACTGTCCATGTTGTATTGCAGTTTTAAGGGCTTGCTGTTTCCTTCAAGCATCACCAGGTAGCGATCAGGTTTAAAGAAAATTTCACTTCTGATCTTATCTTTCACCTGGCTGACCAGATTCTCGGCCTGCTGCTTTTCTTCCACGCTACCGGCCAGCTGTTCGCAGCGCTGGTAAAGGTCAAAAGCATTTAAGTTCTGAGCGCGGGCCTCATCGATCTGGCCCAGGCGCAAGAGCACAGAAAAACGCTCTCCCTGCTCGCTGATATCACCTTCCAGCAGGCGCTCGGCTTCAGAGAGCCTGCCTGCCTCGATTAGCACATCGGCATAGACTGCCACCAGGTATTGATTCTTCGGCCGCATCCTGCTATAGCGTTTAAAAACTTCGCGCGCTTCCTCGGTCAGGTTATCGCTAACCAGGCTGTGCAGCGCTGCGGCTACCGCCTCGGGGCTCTGGTAGTCAATGCTGCCTGGGATAATTGCTAAGTTATAGGTCAATAGGGGCACCCCCGTATCATAAAAATGTCTGTTCCCTGTTAACTATCGTCGGGGAGGGGAAATTATTAAGGGCTGCTAATTGCTATCAAAGTTAATTGACGCAATAGCACAAGCTGCGCTATAATACAGATAAGCTGAAATACGGCAATTCAGCAATTCAGTTTAAGCAGGAGGGTGCCCTAAATGGGAGAAATAGTCGGTAATGTTGTAGTACAGAAGCGGGGTTTAGTCAGCCTGGGCCTTTTAAAAGAACACGATATCCCTGTCAGCGACGGCGACATATTCCAGGTGCGCCTGGAAGGGGAAAAGATTGTACTGGTGCCGATGAAATTAATCCCGGCCGATCAGGCCTGGTTCTGGGAGAAAGACTGGCAGGTAGCTGAAATGGAAGCAGAAGAAGATATCTCTGCCGGGCGTGTTAAATCTCATAGCTCTACAGAAGATCTTCTAGAGGATCTTGACCAGTGAGCTTTACAAGAACGGAGCGCTTTAAAAGAGCCTACAAAAAACTATCCCCTGATCAACAGAAAAAGATCAAGGCAGCCCTGGTAAAAATGGACCAAAATATCAACCACCCATCGCTCCGGGTTAAAAGAATCAGGGGTACTGAAAATATCTGGGAAGCAAGCGCATCTATGGGTTTACGCATAACCTTCAACAGGCAGGAAGAAGTTATTCATTTAAGAAATTGCGGGGAACACGACCGAACCCTGCAGAAACCTTAAAAATGTGACAAAAAGTGTGCGGCACCGGTTGTCACAGCGGTTAGCTCTGCCTGTCGAGCATGACCCCGATTGAGCTTTGGATGCGGGCTGATAGTTCAAGCATTCTTTCGGGAGGTATTTCGCGGATTACTTCGTCTTCCATGATATCTACTATTCTAACCATCCAGCGCTCTGAATCCTCGTGCAGTTTAAAACGCAGGGAGAGGTGCTGCACTTCCATATCTTTGTTCATTTCCTCAATTGCTCCGTTTAACTTATCAAGCAGCTTTTCATCCTCTTCATGCTCTTCTTTTTCTTTGAGAAAGGCGAGACGATCTTTTAACTCCTCGCGCTGCCGTTCCATAACTGACTTTTTCGTTGCAACTTCATCGGAAACTTCGCGCCGGGAAGAAAGGCTGCCATCGGAGAGACCCTCCTGCAGGCTGCCCTTTTTGCGGGTATACTGCTGCCCCTCGGCATCACCACTGCCCGGTTCACGCACCAGCGGCTTAACCGGCTGGTCGGTTATCGCCGTTCTGCTGTTAAAAGGGTAGGTCAAACCTTCTATTCTCACTGTTATAACCTCCACAGGAAGTCCGGAGCACAGGCAAAACTAACAAACTCAAAACGAATGTAAACATACTTGATTATTGTTTTTCTACGTTTATCTGATAATTCCTGCTATTTTTAATAAAATAATAGGTTTTTTGTAAGCAGCCAGGCTTGATTATGCACAAATTAAAGCCCCGGCTTAGCTCTTAAAGCTAAAACCGGGGTTTTATGGCTTGCTTAGAACAGCTCAGAGTCTGGCTTATTTAAGGTGAACCGTTCTTTGGTTTTGCATTACCTGCGTTCATCCAAGAGGACGCCAATCAGGTCCTGGATCTGCGCTACCACGTTTAGTACTTTTTCCGGGGGCATTTCCCGGACTATCTCGTCCTGTTGGATATCAACCACCTGGACCATCCACCGTTCCGAACCTTCATGCATCAGGAAACGCAGGCTTAACTGCATAGCCTCGGCAGTGTCATTTAACTTCATAATTGCCTCTTCCACTTCCCGCAGCTGACCTGCTTCGCCTTCGACAGCGGCCTGGTTGGCCTTGTTTTCCTGCTGCTGCCTTTTAATAAGCGTGCGCTCGGCATCAGACCGATCGGTTTCCTGAACCGGTGAGTTTTTAGTTTGATCTTTGACTCGGCTGAGGACCAGGGGATCGATTCCGTCTACCCTCATGTTTATCACCTCTTTTTTCTTAGCCCCGGCCGGTCTATTCTGCCTGTTTGCTAGCCGGCCGGCCGGCAAGCCGGTGATAGAGCTATTATTTTTACCCTCACCACCCTCTCCCCGGCAGGGAGAGGGTGGTGGACGGTTGGTTCTATTTCACCTTAGCAGTATCAAATGCTGCAATAGCTAATTTAGCCAAGCAGCATCAAGACCGACTGAGGCTTCATGTTGGCCTGGGCCAGCATTGAAGTTCCAGCCTGGGACATAATCTGGTTCCTGGTAAACTCGATCATCTCCTGGGCGAAGTCGAGGTCGCGGATGCGGGACTCAGCAGCGGTCAGGTTCTCTGCTGCCACACCAAGGTTGTTGATGGTGTGCTCTAAACGGTTCTGCAGTGCTCCCATCTTGGAGCGCTCGGCCGAAACGCTGTTAATGGCGTTATCAATGGTGCCTATCGCTTCATTGGCACCACCGCGGTCGGTAACCAGGATATTATGCACACCCAGAGCTTCAGCGCGCATATCACCGATAGCCGCATCAACATCCTGCAGCTGGTTTGCCCCAATATGGAAGACCATTGAGTTATCGGCCAGGTGGACGAAGGTTTCATGGGTGTCACCTGATGACCATGCAAAGGTTCCATCTTCGGTGCCAAATTCAACCCCGGCCATGGCATCAAATTTCACATCTACATTTTCATGCACTTCACCAATCAGCATATTGCCAGAAATATTTATATCTTCAGCTACAACTTCTCCGCTGTGAGCATCAGTAATATCTATCGTGTACTGGGTTTCGCTCGATTCCTGGACAGTGGTCAGGCTTAAAGCGTTAATCACACCTTCATCTCCAACAAAGGTAATTTCACCGTCTCCGCCGGTTATCGCCGACTGGATGATAAAAGTACCTTCAACACTGAAGAAACCATCATCTTCAGCATCGGAAACATAAGTTGCATATCCTTCCGAATTTTCCGTGTTTACATCACTCTGTTCGAGGCCGTTATGGATGGCATCATTTAACTTTTCCTCGACATCTCCGATTGTATCTGTCCCGAAGATGGTAAAGGAAGTTTGTTTGCCATCGCCCTGGACCAGGGTAATGGTCTGGGGATCTTCAACCAGGAAGTT
>JBNJHL010000100.1:0-8888 GCA_051748445.1 Bacillota bacterium | reverse complement strand
TAGGCGGGGAAGAAAGTAAAAGCTGCTTCGGGGTATGGGGAAAGTTCTACTTGTTCGTTGAGCGGGCAGGCTTCCTGGCAGAGATCACAGCCGTAAATATGGTTTGCTAGCAGTGGGCGGAATTCAAGTGGAACCGGGCCGCCAGCCTGGGTCAGGTAAGAAATACAGCGGTGTGGATTTATAATATAAGGTTCGGTTAGAGCCCCCGTAGGACAGGCTTTACGGCAGCGTCCACAGTTTAGACATTTTTCACTATTTACCAGGCCTGGCTCAATATATTCATCAATCAGGACTGTAGCCAGGGCTACATAGGAACCATAACGGCTGTTAATCAGGGTACAGTTTTCACCAACCCGGCCCAGGCCTGACTTGCGGGCCAGTTCCCTTTCCAGTAATGGGCTGCGGTCGGACAGGATCCTGTAATTGAAATTTGCCCCGGTTACATCTTTTAAAGCGGTGATCACTTCACTGGTTTTTTTCTCAATAATCAAATGGTAATCTATCGATCTTGCACAGCGAGCTACCCTGCCATAAAGATTACTATTTTCTGCTGGGAATTGTTCCCCTGGAGGTGTATAGGGTACAGCCAGGGTAATGATGCTGCGGCAATTATCCAGAAGACCTGTCGGTGAAAGTCGTTTGGCAGGATCCTGTTCTTCAAATGTGGTTATTCTTTTTTCAGTCTGACGTCTTTCCAACTTTTCCTTCATTTCTGTAAGCGGATCGGCAGTAGTAGCTCCTATTTCTGTGACACCAGCCTGGAGGGCGGCGTAAGTTAAAGTTTCTTTTGTGATAAACATCTCTAACTGGTCCTCTCCACTAAACTTGTCCTAATCATAATCGGCTCCGGCTTTTACGTCAAATTAACAGGCAGGATTACCTTTGGTGAAAAAAGAATTTAACTATAAAGTCTATAATGCTCTGATACTGTGGCGCCTGTTAATTAAACTGCGCTCGCCGATCGTTTAGGCTGGAACTGCAAAGGCTAACCTTAAGATCCGATAATATGTTTATATCTATCTGATAACGTGGTTCACAGATTTTTCAGCTGACAAAGATATTTGAAGATAGGTTTTGTAAATGCAAAGGTATTATTGCTAAATTGTTTGATTTTGGACAAGACCAGGGTGTCACCTTTTCGGGATATAATCGTAATATAAAGGAGAAAGGTTTATGGATAATATAGATTATAAATGGGTTGTTTTACTGGAAGCTTCTAATGATGTTGAAGCTGATATTATTTGCGGGTTCTTGCAGGATCACGGGATACCGGCGATCAAGGCCGACAGTAGCCCTTATACCGGGGCAATGCGAGTTATCGGTGGCCTGGCAGTGGAAGTTCAGGTTATGGTTCCTGAATCATTTTTAGGAGAGGCAAAAAAGTTGCAAAATGAATTTGAAGCTGGCTCATTTCAGATAGATGAGGAGGAATAATCAAATGAATGTTTACCCTGTCAAACGACCTTTCTTTTCGAATGATTCCAAAAAAGAAGCTCTGGCATTATACGTATGGTTGGCAGTAGCCTTCCTGGCTGCAGCATTTTTAATCCTGGCCTGGCCGTTTACACGCAGTGTGGAATTTGTTGCATCGCTCCAGGTTTTCCAAACAGGTTTTTTAGAATATATAATCAGGGCGATTACCTTCCTGGGCGATGACGAGTTTTTTATGGTTTTTTTTAGTGTTCTAATCTGGTGTGTCAATAAAAGCCTCGGTTTTTGGACAGCCTTCATCCTGCTTTCATCAGCAACATACAGTAACCTTGTTAAAGATATTACCCTGCTGGAGCGTCCGCCGGTGGAAGGTGTTACTCATCCGGAAGGCAGTTATGCTTTTCCAAGCGGTCATACCCTGACTGCAATTACAGTTTGGGGCTACATGGCGGTACGTTTGAGAAGCAAGGGGTTCTGGATCTGGGCGATTGCTGTTATTGTTCTGGTTGCATTTTCAAGGATGGTTCTCGGGTATCACTATTTTGGTGACATCCTGGGTGGTTTTGCTTTCGGAATACCCTTTCTGCTGGCCTTCCTTTGGATAAGTGCAATGCTTTATGAGAAGGGTTTACTTGAGAAGTTTTCAATGCCTTTGCTCCTGGTGTTATCGCTGGCGGTTCCGCTTTTCCTGGTAATTGTGTTACCAGGGGTAGATCCTCCGAAAATAATAGGTTACCTGTCCGGAGCGTCTTTTGGTTATGTGCTTGAAAAGGAAAAGATAAAAACAACTGTAAAGGCCTCTTTAGGCAAACAATTTTTAAAAATAATTATCGGTGTCCTTGTGTTGTTCGTTATTATTGTTGGCCTCAGTGGAGTGCTGCCATCTGCGGTTACATTTTTTGGTTTTATCCGTTACTTTTTAGGTGGACTCTGGGTAACTTTGATAGCACCGATTGTTTTCAGGCGAATTGGTCTTTCCGGGCAAAAATGATCAAAAATATACAGTAACCTGTCGCTTTTATTTTTGATATGAGCTATAATGATAGTCGAGAAAAAGAGCATCCTTATTAAGTGATTGTTTTCACGGAGGTGAAAAGATTGATTGGCGGGAAAATAGGTCTATGGGAAATTATGCTTGTCCTGGCAGTTGCCCTGGTCATTTTTGGACCTGCTAAGCTGCCGGAATTAGGTCGTTCTATCGGCAATGGATTAAAAGAGTTCCGAAAGGCAACAAAGGATCTTAAAGACAGTATTACTTTCGACGAAAAGGATAGTATTAGTCTTGATGATAAAGACAGCAATAAATCTTAGCTTGACTGCTCTTTAAATTCCATGTAATATATTGTAGTTGTTACTAAGCTATAACATCTATAGTGATTCTCTATTTTTGAGGAGGATTTGCCATGTTAGGAAGAATCGGGCCGACAGAGATAATTCTAATATTAGCTCTGATTTTATTGATATTTGGGGCAAAAAGACTGCCTGAACTGGCCAAGGCTATCGGGAAAAGTGTGGTTGAACTTAAAGATGGTTTAAAAGGTGAAACTGGTTCTGATGACTCAGCCACTTCTAATTCTGACCCCAAAGAGTAAAGCTGCAGTTTATATATTAAGTTTTTACAACCGACTGGTAGCTCTATAATCGAACAGGGGAATACCGGGAGGTACTCAGCCAGGGTGAGCAAAAACATTGATGGCACTATGCCCATACTTGAGCATCTTGCAGAGTTGCGAACGCGTCTGCTAATTTCAGCAGGCGTTTTGCTTGTTGCTACCATCGTTTGTTTCGCAAATATTGAATTAATCAGGGGCATACTTACTGAGCCTCTCGACCAGCTTCAGCTGATTTATCTATCACCACCGGAAGCTTTTATGGCCAACCTGCGTCTATCGTTGGTCAGCGGGTTAATCATTTCTTCACCTGTCATAATTTATGAACTCCTTGCCTTTGCTTTTCCCGGTTTAACCAGGGGAGAAAAGATGTTTATTGTTTTTGTCCTCATTGGGGCAATCTTTTTGTTTGTCAGTGGTATTGTATTTGCCTATTACGTGGTATTTCCATTTACACTCAGGTTTTTTCTGCAATTTGCAGATGCCCAGCTGCAACCCCGTTTTACAATCAGTGAGTATATAGGTTTTATCCTGTCATTTCATTTTGCGTTTGGCGCGGTCTTTCAACTGCCCCTTGTAACCTGGGCCCTGGGGAAAATAGGACTTCTTTCGACAGAATTTTTAAGACGCAACAGAAAAATTGCCCTGTTGGTTATGTTAGTTCTTTCATCCATTATTACACCTCCGGATATTATTTCCCAGGTCATACTGGTCCTGCCGCTCTTGCTGCTTTATGAAATCGGGATTATTATGGTGATGATCAGCGAGCGAAAAAGGTTGAAGGCGCTTTCTGAATAAAAAGTGTATTTCCAACAGGAGAGGATTTTTAGGTGGGTAATATTAATGACCAGCTTAAAAAAAGGGGAGCGATTATTCTGGCCGGAGGAGATAGTAAAAGACTGGGCAGCCCCAAGGCACTGCTTAAATTTCAAAACTGTACTTTAATTGAATTAATCGTCAGGTGCCTGCAAGAATATTTTGATCAGCTTACTCTGGTAACAGATCGTCCAGACCTGTACGACCACTTATCAGTTACACTTACCGGTGATTTAATCAAGACTGATAAAAAAAGCCCGCTCCGCGGTATTCATGCCGGTTTAAGCTCGTCGCTTTTACCATACCAGTTTGTTGCAGCCTGTGATATGCCTTTTTTAAATCTTGATTTAATTGAGCACATGGAAAAGTTTACCAATAATTATGATGCAGTAGTGCCCCGTATTGGTGATTACTTTCAACCGCTGCATGCTTACTATAACCGTTCCTGCATAGAGGTTATTGAAAATCAGGTTAAAAAAGGTCACTATAAGGTTACCGAATTTTACAAACAGCTAAATGTAAAGTATATTGGGAAGGAAGAAATAGAGTATTTTGATCCACAGCAGCTATCATTTATTAATATAAACCGCTGGTTGGATTATGAAGCGGCGTTGAAAATGTTTTCCGAACGGCATTGGGGATTATAAGAAAGAGGTGATAGACAATGAAAATACCTGAATATATCGGTCCGATGGCATTTGGCCTGAAAATGGGAGTAATTCTTCCGGGCATGGATATTGTCAAAACAATTTATGAACCGCTTGAAAAGTGTTACCAGGATGGTTTGCTTAAAGGTGGTGACGTAATCTGTATAACCGAGTCTATTGTAGCCAGGGCACAGAACAACTATATTACTGTAGATGATATTGCCCGGGAAATAAAAGATAAGCTGCATTTAGAAGAGCAGAACAGATTAGCTGTTGTTTTCCCGATTGCCAGCCGAAATCGTTTTTCCATGATTTTAAGAGGCATTGCCCGGGCGGTGCCGAAAGGAGAAATTATTGTCCAATTTTCCCACCCCTATGATGAAGTGGGAAACCAGGTTGTTGATACTGATTACTCCCGGAGTATTAACAAAGATTTAATCGGCCTGGCTGATCTCGAAGGAAAGGATTTCAAACATCCTCTGACCGGAGTAAACTATATAGAACTGTACAGATCGATTATTGAAGAAGAGGGTACAAAAGCGAATATTATCTTATCCAATGATCCGCTGCAAACTTTGAATTTTAACCCTGACGGAGTTATTGCTGCAGATATTCACACCAGGGTGATTACAAAAGAAAAAATCTGCAATATTTATAGAAACTGTATAACTTTGGACGAGATATGTACGAAGGGTAAAGCATATTCCGAATGGGGTTTGCTTGGTAGCAATATGTCTTCCGGGGAAAGACTGAAGCTGGCTCCCCGGGACGGCAAGATAGTAGTAAACGACCTGCGTAATGAAATTAAGGAAAGGCTTGGTATAACAGTCGAGGTGATGATTTATGGTGACGGTGCTTACCTCGATCCGACCAGCGGCATCTATGAACTGGCCGATCCCCGGGCTGCTTTTGCTGTAACTGATGGCTTGGATTGCCTTCGTGAAGGCGTTAAGTATAAATATCTTGCCGATCATTGCTTTCACGAAGAAAAAATGAATGCAGAAGAAATTGAAGCGATTTTAATTGACAGCAAAAAGAAAGCGCTGGCAGAAGATAGTATGGACAGGGAAGGGACAACCCCGCGGAGGATGGAAGATGTTTTAGCCAGCCTGGCTGATCTGGTTAGTGGATCAGCTGATGCCGGTACGCCTGTCGTTGTCATAAAGGGCTTTTTCCCTTAGCAGTACGCTGGCCGGTGTGGCTAACAGTAAAAACATTATCCAGAAGACAGGAAAGTAATCACCATAGCGGACATAGATAGTTTCGCGGGTTGTAAAGTCGAGCGGCAGGTTATAAATAGCCTCCTGATTTTTACCTGATCTAAATAGTTCTTTTCCCTGGTAATCAAAAGATATGGTGATGCCGCTGTTGGCAACCTGGGTTACACCCACACCAGTTTCAGCAGCCCGGATAGCAGCGGCCTGGGCATGCTGTTCCAGTCCGATCGATTCTCCAAACCAGGCGTCGTTGGTTAAAACAAATATATGTCTGGCACCTTCTACGGCAAAAAGCCTGGCATGATCCCCAAAGTATGATTCAAAACAGATTATACCACCAACCGGGATGCCCCGAAGATTAAAAATTATAATATCATTACCCGAACTGTAACTTCCAAGCAGCAAATCAAGATTCAACAGCTTGTTCAAAAGTTCTTCCATCGGAAAGAATTCCACGAAAGGTACGAGCCGCTGTTTATGGTAAAGAGGTAAATCAACCTGCTTTGCTGTTAAATGAGTGATTGAATTATAGAGGATATCATTGTCGCGGACCCTGGCTCCATAAAGAAAATCTATTTGATGTTTTTCTCCCAGCTCGGCAATCCTTCGAGGGTGTTCTTTCCCGGTTGCCAGGTTAATCCGGGCAACCGTCTCAGGCCAGACTACAAGCTCTGTTTCCGGATTTATTTGCAGGGCTTTTTTTGTTAAGACTGAGTATAAGTCTACCGCATTTTCTCTTTCTACCAGCTGTTCCGGATGGATGTTGCCCTGAATCAAAGCAGTTTGTAATGGTTTTTCACCTTCACGCAGAGGCAGCAAAGGAGGAAGCAATAATCCTAAACCAAGCAGCAAAGTGAAACTGCCGATAATCAGGTAGGCTGAAGGTTTTTTTGGTTTTTTTAGTATAATTGCGAGCAGTAAAACCTGGGAAAAAACAATTAGAAAAGGCAGCCCCCAGTAACCGTAGACAGAAGCCAGGTTGAGCAGCAATGGATAATCCCACTGGGTGTAGCCAATATAACCAACGTTATAAGCCATAAAGCTAAGTGATCTAAGGTACTCTATCAGTAGCCAGGCCGCCGGTATTGAAAAGGAGTAAAACCAGGTTGCTCCCGATCTATATGCATAAGAAGCGAAGACAGTAAAAAGGCCATAAAATAAACTGAGATAGCCAACCAGGGCTGTCAGGGCAATAAATGCAAGGTAGGTTGGCAGGTATGGAAAAAGCACATGACAAAGGTAATAATTAGTGTACAAGTGAAATGGTAAGCCAAAAATAAATCCTACCCAGAATGCTTTTCCAGAACTGCTTTTCATGCAGGCGACAAGCAGCGGTAGCAAAGCAATCCAGGCCATAAAACCCAGCTCGAAGGGGGGAAATGCGGTTATTAAAAGTAGCCCCGATAGTAAAGCAAGGCAAAAGTTTTTATTGTTATTAAATAAATTTTTTATTATACCGACCATATTGATCTTTACCTCAAGACTATTTTAATCTACTTTACCACAGTGGGGATGTCCTGAAAACAGGGCTTGCTTTTGTGAAGTTATTGGGAAATCTTGACCATCTTCGATTTCAATGGTATAAATAAACCAATTAATACTTAACATGTATAATAGTTAAGTAATTAAAGTAACAGGTCAGGAGAGAGTTTAAATAAAAAACGACGCACTGATAGATTATATTAAAGAGTTAGATTATGTTTTTAGTCGCCTGATCTACAGGGTCAGAGTTTTGCATAACCGCTATACTGTAGATGAGATAACAGATACTCAGTATGTAGTGCTACGTACGCTGCGTAAAGCTCCGTGTAATACTTCTTTCCTGGCTCATATACTTGGTGTTACCCTGAGTGCTGTAACTGCTTTGATTAACCGTCTGCATAAAATGGGACTGGTAAACAGGGAAAGACAGGAGAAAGACCGGCGCCAGGTCTGGATTTCAATTACCGACAAAGGTTTGGAAGTTTTGAAAAATGTTGAAGACCGTCGCAACTTGCTTTTAGCTCTTTACCTGTCCCGGGTGCCAGAGGATCAAAGAGATCAACTTCTTGAATTACTCAAAGGTGCAGTTGAGCTTTTTGATCGTGAAGATATCCTTGAAGAAAAAGATGAGATTCTTGAAGAGAAACTCTAGCGACTAAAGCCCCACGTAAATTATAAAAATTTAAGTACCTTCTCGGCTACCTTAACAAAACTGCGCCAGCTGATCGTTTAGGCCGGAACTGCACCGGCTTAGCTTCAACCTTTCGCCCGGATTATGCTTTTATACCTTTATAGAAAGCCTTCGCTCTCTGATCGCTGCATGCAAAATCAGGATCCAACTGAAGTCTAAGCCTTCCGACTTGGTTGCCCTCTCGACGGGCCCTCCGGGCCCTTTTCGAGGCGGCCTATATCTATGTAGGCCGACCTGCTCCAGGCTTCACTTCGTTGCCTAATTTCTTGCGCTCATTTTACGCTCGCTTCAGGCTTTGCTAAAAGGGCATTTCCATGCCTGCACTTTAAGCTCGCTTCAGTTTCGTTAAGAAAACCAAGTGGTTACAAACTTCAGCAGGGAACCGCAGCTGAATATGGCTAAGCAGCCATGAATTTTTAATAATAGAAGATACCCGGCACTAAAAACTTTAGAGCCGGGTGTCATTTTTATGTGCCTAAGCCTGCTGTTTTGAATTCCCTTCCTCTGATTTTTGAGCCGCTTTAGCGTTTTT
Source organism: Bacillota bacterium (assembly GCA_051748445.1). Classification (GTDB taxonomy): domain Bacteria; phylum Bacillota; class Dethiobacteria; order DTU022; family DTU022; genus T3SED10-7. The sequence continues at coordinate 462 of JBNJHL010000100.1, read as the reverse complement.
GCGCCTCAACAGATTGCGGATTACCAAAACAATAATAAAGGTTATAATCGCGAGGACAATTAAAACAGGGAGTATTGCTGAAAAAGCAATGATTATAATTGAGGTGGCATTCAAAATAAAGTTAATACTACCGGTAAAGGTTTGAACGATCCTGCTCCAAAGTCCTTCAAAGGGGCCGGTGGTCAATTCACCGGTGGGAATAGCTTCCTCACGCAGGTTTACGTGAATAGTTGCGAAAGAAACCTGGTCTTCCAGGTGATTTAACTGTGCGGTCATTGATTCGATTTCTCCCCGTACCCTGTTTAACTCTCTCTCAATTTCCAGAATGTCTTCAACTGTTTCGGCCATTTCAAGGATTTCTACCAGTCTTTCCTCCTGGGCTTTCTGGTTATTTAACCTTGATTCCAGATCAATATACTGCATTGTAACATCATCACTGCCGGTTTGAATATTACGTGCCTT
>JBNJHL010000099.1:0-8919 GCA_051748445.1 Bacillota bacterium | reverse complement strand
TTTCAGCGTGAGGCATAAGCTCTTGCAAAATTTCCTCTGCATCGTCTAATTTGTTTTCGGATATCAGTTTACTGGCCTGTTCCATCAACTGCCCGTACTGTTCTGAATTCAACTTGACAATTCCCCCCATGGTAATATCAAAATTAACAACAGAATAGCTTTGGTTTAGAGTTCTCCACAACCCCCTAATATTCCTATTTCGAACATGTTATCCAGCCATTATTTCGGCAAAATTTCCACCCAATATTTTCTCTTTTTCAGCTGCTGAAAGCGGCATGCGGTTTATTTCATCCAGGATTGCTCCATGATCATACATGTTATCTTCAGCTGGATAGCCAAACGGCCCGTCACTGCCGTAGAGGCATTTATCAGCTCCAAGTGCCTGAACTGCCTCCCTGCGCAGTGGTTCATCAAGGTATGGACTGGAAAGGTCGACATAGACATTTTTCTTTTCTTTAATATATGGCCATATTTTTCTGTAATGCGGTAACCCGGCATGTGCATAGATAAGCTTTAAATCAGGGTATTTTTCAGGCAGGTAGCAATAATCTCCGTTTTCTTTTCCTCCACCAAGATGAACAAGCATAGGCTTACATTTTTCTACACAATAAGCGGCGGCAGCATTGAGTTTACTGATTGGGTAACGGTGCCAGAAGGGGTGGCATTTAATGCCAAGCCACTGGTCTGCGCTGTTGTTGCTCTCAATATCTTCAAATGTATCGCCGCCAAGGGGGTTTATAAAAAACCAACCATAAAAACGCCCCGGGTAATCGGCTATAGCTTTGGCTACCAAACCGTTATCTGGATACGGATCAATTTTATAGCTTTTGTTAAGCACTTTAAACTTGCCATCGCCGGTCACCAGGCTTTCATAGATTAGCAATCCAACACGATTCAAACTGCCAGTGAGCATTTTTCTCATCAGGTTTGAGATATTTTCAGCGGTGCCTTCAACGTGAAATGGATCAACCATGGCTGCAATCAGGACAATCTTATCAATACCATGCTGGTCCATCTGATCAACCAAGCGTTGAATGGGCTCCATACGTTCGTCCAGGTGATAATGCATGTCAATGATCATTTAACCTCACCTCGCAGCAGTTTTTACTAGATAGCTTGATAGCTATAATTATCACTATGTTCCGAAATTATACCCTTTTATAAGTTTAACCGAATAACCCGGACTCCTTCATCGAATGGTTGAGTTCACCTTTAAATGCCGAATGTCTGGAGTATTTCTTCCTGTATTTTTCAATCAAATCAACACCTTTTTGCTTTTCTCCCATGTTGGCCATCGTTTCGGCCATTGCCACCAGCAGGTTGGCGGCCTTGTAGTAACTTTTGCGGTATTGATTGCTGATGATTGCGCTCTGGACATGTTATTTAAACGGTTTTTCACTTGTTTTATAAATTCTTTATAAGACATGGTCTGCATTATTGAAAGTCCCCCCAGTATCTAATATTTATATTATCAATGGCATTTTACATATAATTATTTTATCCCACAATGCTCAAGTATTACAGGTATTTTCTTTCATGTTTAGTTAACAAGTAAAAAAAATAATAGTATAATACGAACAGGAGGATTAAATATGAAATACCGGGTTATTATTGAAAAAGACGAAGACGGTGTATATGTAGCCGAAGCCACCAGTTTACCTGGCTGTATTTCACAGGGGTCTACCAGGGCTGAAGCAATTGCAAATATTAAAGAAGCTATTGCATTATATTTGGAAAGTCTTGAAGCGCGTGATGAGCCAACTCCTCCACCAATCTCAGAGGAAATTATTGAGGTTTCAATTTAGTTATGTTGCCCATGGTATCAGGCCAGGAAGTAGTAAATGCTCTAAAAAAGATAGGGTATGAAAAAGATAGGTAGCGTGGTAGCCCACATAATAGTCAGGCAACTAAAAGCACCTCATAGGCGTATTACTATTCCCGATCATAAAGAAATAGCCAAAGGAACACTACGTGCAATTATAAGAGAATCGGGCTTAAGTGTAGAAGAATTTACTGAACTTCTTTGATCCACTATAAGAAAATATAATAATAGGACTTTTTGAGGACAGGGGAGACTTTTATCTCTGTCTTTTTTGCATAATGGCGGTAAGGTGTATAACGTTATAATTTAGTTCCTTGGTGTGTTACCTGGTATAAAATTGTCTATGCTGTTTTAATTAAGGTAGGAGTATGCAGGTGCCTTGATGATGGGCTGGCGGAATGTATCGGTCCACGCTGTGCCTGGTGGAGTGAGAAGTACGGAATTTGTTAAGTGGAAATGAGTATGCTGAGGGTATGAAATATGGGGTTGGCAGTTAAAAAAACAGAGGCGGGAATAAAATTTGGAGAGAAAAACTATCCAGCCATTATAGCGGCAAAATTTCTACCCAGTATTTTCTCTTTTTTAAGCTGCTGAAAGCGAAATGCGGTTAATTCACCCAGGATTACTCCATGATCATACATGTTATCTTCAGCTGGATAACCAAACGGCCCATCACTGCTAACCTCACCTCGTGGTTGTCTGTTTGCCTTAAGTTATATTAAAGTATATACTTAAGAGTAACTTAAGGGGAGGGTGTCAGGATGATCAACTTTACAACAAGCAAGGAGTTAAGGCAAAAAACCGGCAATATTTTAGCCGAGATAAAAAAAGGGGAGCGCTATGTTATAACTTACCGGGGTAAGCCGGTAGCGTTGATGCTTCCTTTCCCTGCTGAAAAAACTGAGGAGCTGGTTCCTCGAGCCTATGAGGAAGCCTGGCAGGATATTGAATTAACTTTGCAGGAATCTGAAGCAGAGTACAAATCCTGGGAAGAAGCAATCAATGCAAGCAGGAGAAGAAAATGATATTTATTGATACCGATGTTTTTGTAATTGATTTACGGTACCGGCGGGATGATAAGCATGGAGATAACAAGTTGTTTTTAGAGCAGGCTGCAAGCTCTGGCGCTACTACTTCTTACTATAACATTCTCGAGGTTTGTGGGATTCTATCTTTTAATTTAAACAAGAAACAGCTCTTTGATTTATACTATCATTTTCCGCGAAGATATAACCTGAAAGAGATAAGACCCCTGAAGCCACAGGATAAATTGCCTGCTTTTTCAATTTTTTCTCTTATGAATGTGATGGGCATGAAAGCGTCCTTCGGCGATACCCTGGTTATATGTGCTGCAAAAGAACTTGGAGAAAAACTGGACTGTTTTGTTAGCTGGAATGCTGAACATTTTAGAGGCAAGCTGGATGTTGATGTATTAACTCCGGTTGAGTATCTGCGAAGGCAAGATAACAATAGAGATTAGTCTTCAACGAACACTGCGTGATAAAAAAGGTTCATGTTATGGAGAGGTAAGTTTATTTGCAAAGTAGAATCAGATAGTTCGGCAGTTAAAAAAGTCAGAGGCAGGAAGGCTGCCAGCGATTGAGCCTTTTTGGGGTCGCTTTCTTTTCTCCTTCCATTGCCGGCAACTTGTTAAGGATTTAATCGGCTGCAGGCCGGCAAGCCAAACAAAACGTCCCCTTGGCTTGAGTCAATTTGAGTCCCGTTGCGAAAGATGTTTGGTTATGCAGTTTTAAGCGGTTTGATTTTTTCAACTGTTTTTGACAACTTGGATTTAGCATTCCAGAGGTCAACTTCACGCTGAGCATTTAACCAAAATTCCGGAGTGTTCCCAAATAAATGTGATAACCTCAGGGCCATTTCAGGGCTTAAGTTTCTGCGTTCATGGACTAGTTCATTAACCGTTTGGCGGGAAACATTTAATTTTCCAGCGAGTGCTTTCACTGTCAGGTTATAGTCAGGCATAAAGTCTTCCCTTAACATTTTACCCGGGTGTGTTGGTTTCACTTCTCTTGTTTTGTCATTAAGGATGTTCATAGAAACCCTCCTTTCAGTGGTAATCGGTCAACTCTACATCGAAGGCATCACCATCTTGATACTTGAAACAAATACGCCACTGAGCATTTACGGCGGAAGTCTTTTTGATTTTCCTTTTATGTACAGCTCATGTGAATATTTATCAGCAAAGCTTTTTATCATGGTCCAATAATAACACGTAACGTGACACGTGTCAACGGTAGCTTGATTTCTTCTATATTGTTTGGATATGGTAAGGATAATTATTTGTTCCTCCGCACTGGTGCCCAACATCAAGGTGATGGGGTATACACATTTACTTTGACAAAACCCTGCGGATGGAGTGGTGTCTGGGATGTTGTTATTGCATCCAGAACCAAGATAGATGATCCTATAGTGATAGAAGAAAGTTTAGATATCAATATTGAATACACACCATTCATGCAAGGGGACTGCGGATATTGACTTCAATCTTGTAAAAAGCACTACACTGTGTATCAACTTAAGCCTGCAAGATGAATTGGAGGTATTTATTGGCTTGCGCTATGCCTGGAGGAGTGAGAAATACGGAATGTGTGTAAACCATGGCATTAATATGTTTTACATTTTACTTTTTACGCCATATAATGAAGTTGGGGGTGATAGTAATGAGAGAAGTATTAAAGTTAAAGGTGAGCCCAAAAGGGCAAATGACCCTACCAAAGAGAGTGCGTACAGAAATGGAGATTAAAGATTATATTTATCTTGAAGTTAAAGGTAACAGGGCTTTGATGAAACCTGTTTCATTTGAAGAAGAATTTGAAGATTTGATTGTCCGGGAAATGGAACATGAAGGCTATTCAAAAGATCAAATAGTAGGAATGCTTCCAGAGAAAAAGAAGAGTTTATCAAAAGCAATCATGGAAGAGCTTGAAAGCAGGAAAGAAGAAGACACTTTAACACATGAAGAAATAATAAAAGAATTGGAATAAGCAAATATGATCTCAATTGAATATCGGCGTTCTGCTTTGAAGGATATTGGAAAACTTGAAAAATCGATAAAAAAAGAATTAATCCAGGAAATAGAAAAGATTAAAGAGCAGCCGAGTTCAAGAAGCCCTCTTAAAGGTGACTTAAACGGATATTATAGTTATTAATTTAGATTTGCAGGAGTGAGTTACCGCATAGTGTATTCGTATGATCTCGATAGGTCTTTAATTGTTATTGAAATGATTGGCAGCCCGTGAAAATATTTACGAGACATTCAAACGTCGGATCTAGTTTTAACCCCTTTATTCGGATAATTTCGGCATAATAGAAATAAATAGGTCGGCAGCTAAAAGTATAGGATCAGGAAGGCTGACGCTGGTTGGTTATGGCAGGAGGCAGTTTTTAGGGTCAGCGGATGTCTTTAATAATGTCATAACTATACTTTTTTACCTGACGAAGTTTGTAGATTTTACCATATTTTGAAGCAGCTCCGATATCACCCTGGCGCAGGGCGTCCCTTACTTCGTCGAGCTTATAGGCATCTTCCATGCACAAATATGGAAACCAGCCGGTTTCTGCAACGAAAGCTTCTAGTATAGTAGATTCATCATTGATAGCATCATCACCAAATGTTTCAATATGAAATCTGATTGCTGATTTAACATCAGAGAGAGCTTCTTCATAAGAATCACCTTGGCCCAAAACTGCACCTTTTAAGCCCAAGAAATAAGCAATATAGCCATCTTCATGTTTTTCTACAATCACTTTGAAGTTTTGCATATAAGTTCCTCCTGCTGAAAAAAGGATAATTTTGTTTGCTCAGTTTGTTTTTTTATTATACATCATAGTGAAAAAACAAGCTCAAATAAATATTTGGGACAATAATTATCACTGTGTCCCGAAATTATACCATTTTATAAGTTTAACCGAATAACCCGGACTCCTTCATCGAATGGTTGAGTTCACCTTTAAATGCCGAATGCCGGGGGTATTTCTTCCTGTATTTTTCAATCAAATCAACACCTTTTTGCTTTTCTCCCATGTTGGCCATCGTTTCGGCCATTGCCACCAGTAGATTGGCAGCTTTGTAATAACTTTTGCGGTATTGATTGCTGATGATTGCATCAACCCGCTTTCCAATCTCTTTGCTGCACCACTGCAGGTAAAATGCCTTTTGCTCTTCAGTTAGTTCAATATTATTGCTTGTATGGGCGATTATTTTGTTGTATTTATCCATAAGATTACTATCAACGACGTAAGCACTAGCTGTGAGCAAAGTATCCCATTCATTGTTTATAACCTTCGTATATCTGCCATTATCAGATAATAAAACCATGGTGTAGTTAACAAAATATGGCTTGGGATTGTTGCCGCCACTCCACCCAAGAGAACCTTTGTGCTTACATAGTTCGAACAATTTTACATACCTGCCGCCCAGAATAAGAATTCTGTATAATAAGCTCTCCGGTAGATGTGAGTGGCTTAAATCTGAATGATAGTAGCTGGTCACAAGGCCCTTGTCTTGCTTATAGAGTTCCCAGGCCCTTTGTTCAACCTGATCTCGAACTGTTTCAAAACACTTGCAATCAATAGCGGTTGAGTACAGATCGATTAGATATTTACTGGAAGGGTTTGAATAAAAACTTTCTTGATACCCTTCCAGCATCAGATCTCTATCATTTATTTTTTCACCCAGGCTGCTAATTACTTCTGCAACTTCAGCTCTAACTGAATAATCTTTTGGAATAGTCCTCAGGCCTTCCCTGGCCACATCGATGATGGCATCCGTTTTGTCTTCATCTTCCAAAGCCTGTATCCAGTCTATGAAGGCCCGGGGGTATTTGTCAGGTTGCTGCCTGGCCAATTCTGATATGGCTGGTATGCCGCCCTTTAAAAAAATAGCTTCCCTTAACATTGGGTTTGGTAATGTAGTGCTCTGCTTTTCGAGTAGTAGGATCCAGCTTTCTAAAAACGAATCAAAACCGGGCAGCTCGGAGTGCAAAGCTTCGTTAATATCTGCCAGGCCGATATTGCCGAAAAGGGGCCTGTATTTATTTATTGTTTCAAAAAGCATTGCCGGTCGCTGAGAAGGTGGTGAGTCCATGTAGATTGCCCTGAGGTATAGGGCGAGCTGTTCTGACAGGGCTACTTTAAGCATACAGGTGATGTCTGGATCACCGGGCAGGTGCCCCGGCTCATATCCCATTTCCAGCGTTTCGAACAATCTCCTATAAGCTTCTTTTGCCTGCCGGTAGTCTCCTACAAGCAGCAATTCCCTTGCTTCAAGGAAAAAATCATCTGCTTCATCAGCCCAGCTTTCATCGCCCCAGTCTCTTTCCTCATAGATGTCATTGTCCCAACCCCAACCAATGCAGTAATCTCCATTCTCCACTCTATGAGTAAAAGCATCTATTTCACCCAGGAGTGCTTCCCCATCCGCTGTATTTAGATCTCCAGGTTCCGGTATGATCATTTTGCCGATAAAATTTGGCCGGTTAGATGGCAGTTCTTTTTCTGCCCAATGAAGAATCATATCATCCAGGTCAGCTTTGGACATTTTACTCAAACGGTTTTTAACTTGTTTTATAAATTCTTTATAAGACAAAGGCTGCATTATTGAAAGTCCCCCCAGTATCTAATATTTATATTATCAATGGCATTTTACATATAATTATTTTATCCCACAATGCTCAAGTATCACAGGTATTTTCTTTTTTTTTAGCTGCTGAAAGTGGCATGCGGTTTATTTCTTCCAGGATTGACCTTGACCTGCCGGGTAATGTGAAGGAGCTTTTTCCGCAGTATTTGAATGTTCTTAAGCATTACGGTAAAGTAATCAACAGCTTATATGTCCAGGAAATTATCAGGGTGGTTGGCGCATGTGGGATTGAACATTAATGACTAAAAGCGGCAAAAGATTGAAGGTTATCTGTCATTTGAAGGAACCCAGATGGCGAGCTGAAAATTTCTTATCCGCACAATAGGGATAATCCGAAATATAGGTGGAACTTGCGGGTTAAGAATATTATCAAGCTGGTCTGGCTGTTGCTTAAGCATGTGTGGGAATAAAGGAAAAGGCAGTAACCTTAATGATGGGCTAGCGGAATGTATTGGTCCGCGCTGTGCCTGGTGGGGCGAGAAGTACGGAATTTGTTACGTGGAAATGAGTATGCTGAGGGTATGAAGCTGGATCTGCATGCAAGATTTTCCTGTATTCTAATTAAATAATGAGTTGAAAAAAGCTTGAGCTTTAAAATAAATAATCATTATTTAGGAAGTCTTCCACTTCTTTAAGAAAAGTATTAACCTTATTTCTGATTATAATAACTTCTTCTTTTTGGAAGGTTTTGTAATCGTTATAGTCTGCAGTAGAACGCTCTGAAAAAGTTATTGTTATAATCTCATATGCTTATTCCGTCTTGGACAGTAGCTTTATAAAAATAGGTATCTTTCAAGTAATCACTCTGATATAAGTGTTTCGAATAAATAACAGGACTGATTACAACATCATATTTTAAATTTATATCTACAACAACATCATAGATAAGGTCTTTTAAGTCAGTGGTAACTTCTGATAAGATAACCAGTAAATCTAAATCAGAGTAAGTTGTGCTGTAACCGGTAGCTTTAGAGCCAAACAGCTTAATATCTATTAAAGAACTGCCTATTTTATTGACCAGATTAGCTTTGAATTCAGTAACCGCATTCTGTTCATTTTTTTACAACACAGATCTTGAACTTTTCGCAGGAAACACTCCTTATTTAAAGATTTAACTGAACTGCTATTACATTTTACCATAATTTAGTTCCTTGGTGTGTTACCTGGTATAAAATTGTCTATGCTGTTTTAATTAAGGTAGGAGTATGCAGGCTAAAATATTAATCGGAACCGCTAGATGATCCTGCTTCTAAAGTGTCTCCATAGCTCTTTTATAGGTTTAACCGATCGGGTTGGATCTAATCATGTCACAGCTTAAGCATTTTCTCCAGCAAAGGCCTCAGGTCGGCAGGAACAGCGGCAATCTTGACCTGCCGGTTATTATGGATTGTTTTACCGACCATGACCAGGCCTTTACTCCAAAGCTTGCCTGTCG
>JBNJHL010000098.1:0-8948 GCA_051748445.1 Bacillota bacterium | reverse complement strand
CTTCACTTCAAGTAACAAGCTTATTTTTGACAGCGTGGACAATAATAAGTGCCCCGTCCGGCAACCACTTTTTTTTTAATCGGTGTTCCGCAGGGGCAGATATCATCCTTACGACCGTAAACCTCGAGTTTTTGCTGGAATTGACCGAGTGCCCCGCTGGCGCTGCGGTAGTCACGAAAGGTGGTGCCTCCATATTTAATACCATCTGCAAGAACATCCTGGATAGCTTTGTAAAGCTCTTCTCCTTTATCCCGGTCCAGGGTTCCCGCTGCCCTTTCCGGGTGAAGCCCGCAGCGATAAAGGCATTCATCCGTGTAGATATTACCCAAACCTGCAACAAAGTTTTGATCGAGCAGCAGGGCTTTTAGTTTCGCCTTTTGCCTTTTGCCAAGCAGCTCGATAAATTCTTCAAGGTTTACTTCATTTAAGATATCCGGACCTACATTTTTCAATACAAACGTTTCTAATTCCTGCCGATTTGCAGTCAGCCACAGCCGGCCGAAACGGCGCATATCTAAGTAATGGAGGGCTGTTCCGTCAGTAAAGGGCAGGGTAACTCTCAGGAAGCGATCTTCAGCAGGCAGGCCCGTTTTACTAAACAGCAGGTTGCCGGTCATACGCAGGTGCACAGTCAGTATATTCTGATCAAGATTGATAAATAAATACTTGCCCCGGCGGGTCAATGCTGTTGCAGTTCTGCCTTCCAGGCCGACCGAAAATTCTTCGGGGGATGGATAAGCGATAGTAGAAGGCATATGTAAAATAGGTTCGGCAAATGTCTTGCCCCTGATCAGCGGTTCCAGTTCTTGGCGGATTGTTTCAACTTCCGGTAGTTCGGGCAATTTGTAACTCCAATCTTCAGGAATCAGGCGCGTCACGCCGCGCCTCTACAGCTCCTTCAATTCTTCCCAGTTGTTACCATGCTTTAAATCGACCTGGAGGGGAACTGACAGTTCGCAGGCCTCCTCCATTTCACGCTTGACCATGGAAGCAAAAGAATTAAGCTCTGTTTCCTCTATTTCAAAAAGCAGTTCGTCATGGATTTGCAGAAGCATAGCAGCGTTAAAACCGCCTTCTCCAATGATTTTTGCGATCTTCAGCATGGCCAGCTTTAAAATATCGGCAGCAGAGCCCTGGATTGGTGTATTTAAGGCCATCCTTTCGGCAAAACTGCGTGTATTATGATTTGATGAATGAATCTCCGGCAGGTAGCGCCTGCGCTTGAACATGGTTGTCACATAACCCTGCTCGCGGGCCTGGGACGTAATTTTATCCATGTATTCCCGGACACCCTGGTAACGATCAAAATAGTTATCAATGTAGTTTTTTGCCTCGGCCCTGGCTATTTTTAAATTCTGGGCCAGGCCGTAATCGCTGGAACCGTATATAATGCCAAAGTTAACTGCCTTGGCTTTTTCACGCATCATTGATGTAACTTCTTCCAGCGCAATACCGTTAACTTCAGCAGCAGTGCGGCGATGAATATCCTGGCCGGTTTTAAAGGCTTCAATTAAAATCGGATCTTGTGACAGGTGGGCCAGAATCCGCAGTTCAACCTGTGAGTAGTCGGCAGCAAAAAGGATCTTATCCTTTGCTGAAGGGATAAATGCCCTCCTGATTCGCCTGCCCTCATCCAGGCGGATCGGGATGTTCTGCAGGTTAGGATCACTGCTGCTCAAACGGCCGGTAGCGGTTGCCGCCTGGTTAAAGGTTGTGTATAGCTTCTGGTTTTCCTGATCTATCAGCTCGATCAGGCCGGAAAGGTAGGTTCCTTCCAGCTTGGCAAGCTGGCGGTAGTGCAGCAGCAGTGAAGCAATTTCGTGGTGGTAAGATAGCTCTTCCAAAACTTTTGCATCTGTAGAACGACCGGTTTTTGTTTTTCGGACTTCGGGCAGCTGCAGCTTGTCAAAAAGAATTCTTGAAAGCTGCTGGGGAGAATTTATATTGAATTCTTCCCCGGCCTGGATATATATTTTGCCTTCCAGTTCTTCAAGGCGGTTGCATATCTCCGCCGATAAGTCGCGCAGGTAATCAGCATCAACTGTCATACCCTGCTGCTCCATACGGGCTAAAACCGAAGCCAGGGGCATTTCCAGATCGTAGAGCAAGTTTTCCAGCTGCTGCTCCTGCAGTTCTTCCTGCAGGCTGCGACGCAGGGCAAAAAGATTCCTTGCTTCTTCCGCCAACTGTGGACCACACCGGTTTATATCAACCAAAGCCTGTTTCTTATTCTTTACAGGAGATCCAATATCCAGGCCCAGGTAATACTGAAGCAACTCAGGCAGGTTGTATCCACCCCGGGCCGGATCGGTCAGGTAGGCAGCCAGGTAAGTATCAAAAATAAAGTGAGGGGGCTTTAAACTAAAACGGGCAAATAGATGGTACCACTGTTTAACATTGTGAACAACCAGGGTGATATCCCGGTTCCTGGTATCAGCAAGCTTTTGCCATACTTCCGCTTCTTTGCCATTCAGCGCTGCTAAATCAAGATAATAAGCCCTGTCATTGTCCAAAGCCAGGGCCAGGGTTGCAACCGGCTGCTGCCAGTACGGACGCCCCGGATAGTATGCAATAGATAAAGCCAATTTGTCTTCTTTATTAAGGTCGGCTAAAAGCTGCTCCAGCTGTTCAATATTTTCGATCTGCTTGCCGGTCATTTCCCCGGCAGCCTGGGGTCCATCATGACTTCCGGCAGGCTTATACTTCTTAACCAGGCTTTTAAATTCCAGTTCACTAAAAATATCGATTAATTTCTCATAATCGGGTTCACTGTAACGGCAGGCTTCCCAGTCACAATCGATGGGAACATCACGGCGCAGGGTAACCAGCTCACGTCCGGTATAAAGTGGTTCACGGTATTCCTGCAGCTTGGAAGCCATTTTTGGCTTCAGCTGATCAATGTTATCATAAATGTTTTCCAGGGTGCCGTATTCTTCCAGCAGGTTGCGTGCCGTTTTATCCCCAATACCGGGAACACCGGGGATATTGTCGGAAGGATCACCTTTTAAAGCCTTAAAATCGATCACCTGTTCAGGAGCCAGGCCGTATTTATCTTTTAATAGTTTATAGTCATATTTTTCCATCTGGGTAATGCCTTTTTTAGTAAGCATTACCGTAACCCCATCACCGATTAACTGCAGCAGATCAGCATCGCCGGATACAACAGTAACTTCACGACCCTCTTCTACAAATTGATCAGCCAGGGTTCCGATCACGTCATCTGCTTCAAAGTCATCGACTACAAAAATAGGGATCTTCATTGCTTTTAGAATATCGCGGGTCCGTTCAACCTGCTCACTCAGTTCAGGCGGGGTTTTTTCCCGCTGGGCCTTGTAAGATTGATCGATGCGAACCCGAAAAGAAGGCTTTGCAGGGTCGAAGGCAACAGCAATATAATCTGGCTGTTCCGACTCAAGCAGTTTAGTCAGCATGGTGGTAAAACCATAAACAGCGTTTGTGTATTCTCCTCGGCGGTTTTGCAGTGGAGGCAGGGCATAAAAAGCCCTGTAAAGCAGGCTGTTTCCGTCGATTATAACAAGTTTCCTGGAATGTGTCTCTGTCAATGGACCGGCTCCTTTAAGTGCGGTTAAAATTGGCTGTTCAGATCGGCCATTTCAATGGCGGAAGCAGCGGCCTGCCAGCCTTTGTTGCCGGCTTTGCTGCCTGCTCGCTCTATGGCCTGTTCGAGAGTATCACTGGTTATAACTCCAAAGATAACCGGTATTCCAGTATCAAGGCCGACTGAAGCCACACCCTTGGCCACTTCGGAAGCGACATAATCAAAATGCGGTGTTGAACCGCGAATTACCGCTCCCAGGCAGATTACAGCATCGTAGAGTTCACTGCGGGCAGCTTTCTGGGCAGCAAGAGGTATTTCAAATGAGCCGGGAACCCAGATTACTTCAATGTTTGCTTCATCTGCTTCATGACGTTTGAGGCAGTCCAGCGCCCCTCCAAGAAGGTGACCGGAAATAAACTCATTAAAACGGCTGACCACTATACCAAAACGATAATTACGGGCAATTAGTTTTCCTTCAATTGTTTTCAAGTGGAACACTCCTCTCATTTATCATTTTCTGCTAACCTGATATATTAAGGTGATGACCAAGCTTTGTTTTTTTTGTTGACAAATAATCACAGTTGTACTCGCAGGGCGGAATCTCCAGGGGCACTCTTTCGACAATGTCAATCCCGTATCCTTCAAGTCCTTTAACTTTACGCGGGTTGTTGGTCAAAAGCCTGATCTTTTTCAGGCCCAGATCCACCATAATTTGTGCCCCCACACCGTAATCGCGCAGATCGGCGGCAAAGCCTAGTTCTTCGTTAGCCTCGACAGTATCTTTTCCATTATCCTGCAGGTGATAAGCGCGAATTTTGTTGAGAAGCCCGATACCCCGGCCTTCCTGGCGCATATAGATTACCACGCCTGAACCATTTTCTGCCACCTGTTTCATGGCCTGGTGCAGCTGATTACCGCAATCACAGCGCAGTGAACCAAAAACATCCCCGGTCAGGCATTCCGAGTGCACCCTGACCAGGGTTGGATCTTCAGGATCTATTTCCCCGTAAACCAGGGCCAGGTGAACCAGGTTATCTATATTGTTTTCATAAGCTATCAAATCAAAATTGCCGTGCTCGGTGGGCAGGACTGATGTAGCAGCCCGCCAGACCAGTTTTTCTTTTTGCATCCTGTAATTAATCAAATCGGCAATACTGATCAGCTTAAGATCATGCTCTGTGCAGAATTTTGTCAATTCCGGCAAGCGGGCCATGCTGCCGTCTTCATTGATTATTTCGCAAATAACTCCCGCTGGTTCCAATCCAGCCAGGGTAGCCAGATCAACCGCAGCCTCGGTATGACCCGCCCTGCGCAGCACACCGCCATCCATAGCTTCAAGCGGGAATATATGACCCGGCCGCTTCAAATCAGCAGGCTTTGTTTCCGGATCAATTAATGTCTGCACAGTCTGGGCCCGTTCAAAAGCAGAAATACCTGTTTTGCAGGATCCGGCGTCAACCGATACGGTAAAAGCGGTACAGTGACTATCGGTATTTTTCGTTACCATCTGAGGCAAATCCAATTCAACCACTCGCTGTGCAGTTAAAGGTGCACAGACAAGACCGCGGGCATAGCGGATCATAAAATTTATCGTTTCGGGGGTGGCCTGTGCTGCTGCCATCACCAAATCACCTTCATTTTCCCTGTCCTCATCATCGACTACTACAACCATGCGGCCATGTTTCAAATCTTCAATTGCTTCTTCAATGGTGTTAAAGTTCATGGTAAATCGCTCCTTTATTATATGCTGCCCGGGCAGCCTCCTTTGTAAATATCAACTACACTATCCCCTATACACACAGTACATATCGCTTTATCTATAAATAACCTTTCTCCATTAGCATGCTCATGGTCAGGTTTGGTTTGCTTGTATTTTTTTGCTCTTCGGACTGGCGGTTGGCAAGCATTTTTTCGACATATTTTCCGATCAGGTCTACTTCCAGGTTAACCGGGGCCCCTTTTTCCATGCTGCCCAGGGTGGTTTCCCCCGCTGTATGGGGAATCAGCCCCACGGAGAAGCGGCTATCATCAACATCGATCACCGTCAGGCTAACACCATCCAGGGATACCGACCCTTTTGGAATAATGTAACGCATAAGGTTTTCCGGAGCTTCAAAGGTAAGGATAATTGACCCGCCCTGTGGTTTTATGCCAGCAAGAGTAATTACAGCATCTACATGCCCACTGATCAGATGTCCGCCCAGGCGTCCGTTTAAAGTCATCGCCCGTTCGAGGTTAACCGCGCTACCTGTTGTTAAATGTTTGAGGTTGGTTTTTTGCAATGTCTCAGGCATGGCCCAGGCTGTAAAATTGTTTTTTTCTACAGCAGTTGCTGTGAGACAGGGGCCGTTTACAGCTATGCTGTCTCCAATTTTCAGGTCGGAAAGAACCTTTTTTGCAGCGATAACTATGTCTGTTCCCTCACCGGAACTGCTGATCCGGCGGACTGTTCCCACTTCTTCGATTAAACCTGTAAACAAGCTTTTCACCTCGGTAAGAAAATTTTTCTTCGACTCAGCCAGGTTTAGTTACGGCTGTCAACTGAAAAACTACGCTCACTGATCGTTTAGGCTGGAACTGCAACGGCTTAGCTTCAACCTTACGCCTGGGTTGCCCTCGCGATAAACTCATTCGGAGCTCTCGCTCGGTGGCCGGCTCACTAAAGGCCAACCCGCTCCAGGCCTTTCTTCGCCGGCATTTCCATGCCTGCTCTTTATGCTCGCTTCATTCTTATTAAGCAGGCCGGGTAGTACTAAACGATCCAGATTAGTAGCTACAAACTTTTTTTTAACCATCATAATTTATTTTCAAATAAAAGCAGCCTGTTTATTGCCAGGTAAGCCGGTTTAGTCGCTTTGCCCGGGAACCGGGTAACCAATTAAAAGCAGATCCTGATCAAATTGCTTCATTTCAATATCTTTTACCGACCACGCTTTACTGAGGCTTTCGATACCGGAGCCACCAAAGGCGGTAGGGCTCTGTCTTCCGCCAATGATTAACGGAGCTATAAATATAAAGAGCTTGTCTACCAGCCTCTGGGAAAGGAGACTGTAGTTCAAAGTTCCGCCTCCTTCAACCAGCACTGCTGTCAAATCTCTTTTTGCCAGTTCTTTCATCAGGGCATTCAGGTCAACAAAGCCCTGGATAGAAGGCAGTTTGATAATTTCAACCCCTTTTTCTTCAAGAGATTTGAGTTTATCAGGTGGCGCCTGTTCGGTAACAGCCAGGATGGCCCGGGCAGAGGAAGTCCCCTCCACGACCCTTGCATCAATCGGCAGGCGGGCTGTACTATCAACAATAACCCTGACCGGATCTTTTCCATTACCATCTTCAATCCTGGTAGTTAGCCTGGGGTTATCTTTTAAGACTGTTCCGATACCGACCATAATTACATCTGTATGATCCCGCAAGCGGTGCACAAACTGGCGGGCTTTTTCTCCGGTAATCCACTGCGAATCACCGGTAATAGTCCCGATCTTTCCATCCAGGCTCATTGCCGCTTTTATCGCAACAAAGGGCAGACCCGTTGTTATAAATTTAATAAACGCTTCATTTAGCTGGCGAGCTTTTTCTTCTAAGACTCCTTCTTTAACCTTGACACCGGCTTCACTTAACCTGGCAAAACCTTTTCCCGAGACAAGCGGATTAGGATCCCGCATGGATGCAACAACCCTGCTGATTCCGGCATTGATAATAGCTTCCGTACATGGCCCTGTCCTGCCCTGGTGACAGCATGGTTCAAGATTTAAGTAAAGTGTGGCGCCTTTTGCTTTTTCACCGGCTTTTTCAAGAGCAATTATTTCGGCATGCGGGGATCCGGCAGACTGATGATAGCCGGTTCCTACGACTTCAGATTCCTGCACAATTACTGCACCAACCATGGGGTTGGGACTGGTCCGCCCCCTACCCTGGCGCGCCAGATCAAGAGCCATCCACATAAAACGGTCGTCGGTATCCAAAAACCTCACCTCACAAAATATTTTCTGTCACATAAAAAGCCCTGAGCATAAAGCTGCTTCAGGGTCTTGGATACAACAAGCTTTGTTAATACCGCTTCTTCTTCCTTCCAGACTATACTGTCGGCCCCGGACTCTCACCGGATCAACCTTTAAGGCTCGCGGGCTTTGCACTATGGGATTTACCACAGTCCATTACCGCCGGTTCGGAATTGAAGGGATTACCCTTCTCACCAGACCCTGAAGACAACGGCTATATTGGATTATAGCACATTTTCTATATTTTTCAAATCACTTATTAAAGACATGCCACCTTCGGCTTTAAATACTGCTGAACCGGCTACCAGTACTGTTGCTCCGGCCCTGATAATAGCAGGAGCTGTGTCCCGGTTGACTCCGCCATCAACTTCCAATTCTATGGGAAGATTACGCTCGTTTATCTGAGCAGCCAGAAATTCTATCTTCGGGAGCACCTCTGGAATGAAAGATTGTCCTCCTGCCCCCGGGTTGACACTCATGACCAGGATTAAGTCCAAAAGCGGCCAGACATATTCAAGTAGTGAAGGCGGTGTAGCAGGGTTTAAGGCTACCCCGGCTTTTGCCCCGGCATCGCGAATTTTGCGCAATGCTCCATCAAGGTGGGCAGTTGCTTCAGCCTGGATCGTAACCAGGTCTGCCCCGGCCTGAACAAATTGTTCGATATGGTTTTCGGGTTCACTAACCATCAAATGGGCATCCATGAAAAGACCTGTCTGTGAACGCAGTGATTTTACTACTACCGGGCCGATTGTAATGGAAGGAACAAAGTGGCCATCCATAACATCCAGATGGACCCAGTCCGCGCCATTTTCTTCAATACGTGTGACTTCTTCATTTAATCGGCTGAAGTTTGAAGATAATAAAGACGGGGCAACTTTTACAGTCATCTATCAATAAACCTCCTGTTGATTCAGTTCATTGGCAAAGTAGCGGTAATGTTCATAGCGCATCGGGTTTATACTTTTGCCGACAGCTTCCCTGACCGCACAGCGTGGTTCATTGAGATGCCTGCAGTCACGAAAACCACAACTGCTGCTTAGTTTCGCAAATTCCGGGAAAAAACAAGCAAGCTCGTCTCTACTTAATTCTGAAAAATCAAGCCTGGTAAAACCGGGTGTATCAACTACTGTGCCTCCATGATCCAGGGGTAACAGTTCCGCCTGGCGGGTGGTGTGGCGTCCTCGTTTAATTTTATCGCTTACTGTTCCAATTCTTAAGGAGAGGCCCGGTTGGATCGTGTTAAGCAGTGTGGATTTGCCTACTCCCGAAGGACCGGCAAAAACAGAGCATTTATTTTTTAGTTTTTCTTTCAATTCAGTTATACCGGTTCCGGTAATTGCACTTGTATATACGGTTGGGTAAGGATAAGATTGAAGCTGTTTATCAACTTCCAA
>JBNJHL010000097.1:0-8973 GCA_051748445.1 Bacillota bacterium | reverse complement strand
AAAGCTCTGGCAAGGGTCAGAAACAGGCAAGAATTAAAAGAAACCCGTGGTCCACTTTTGCCTGAACAGCAGGAAGACATCGCTGGTGATATCTCCAGTTCAACCGCAGGCTTGGATGAGACCTTATCTGCCCCTGAAACTAGTCCTGCAGACAAGCAAAGTAAGCAAATAAGAATAGAGCATCCACGGCCGGTTAATGAGGAAAGCAAACCAGGTGAAAGGGTGGAAATGCCAGCTGCTAATGCAGTAAAGGCAGGAGAATCATTGAAAGACTATAAGTTTCCACCGCTTGAGCTTTTGAGTGCAGGCAAACAGGGCGGCAGTCAGAATCATTTTAAAAATAGTAAAGATCGAGCCCGCCTGCTGGAAAGTACCCTGCAAAGTTTTGGAGTTAAAGCAAAAGTAATTCATGTTCAGTCCGGCCCCACAGTAACCCGCTTTGAAGTTCAACCGGAGGCAGGAGTCAAAGTCAGCAAAATAATCAGCCTATCAGATGATCTTGCCCTCAATCTTGCCGCTCCACTGGTAAGAATTGAAGCGCCCATTCCGGGCAAGGCAGCCCTCGGAATTGAAGTGCCCAATAAGGATATTTCCCTGGTTAACCTGCGGGAAGTGATGGAAGACAATGCCTATCTTAAAAGTGCTTCCCCCTTGACAGTTGCCCTTGGTAAAGACATTACCGGCATACCGGTAGTGACGGACCTGGCTAAAATGCCTCACCTATTGATTGCAGGAGCAACAGGGGCCGGTAAAAGTGTTTGTCTTAATACCCTGATCAACAGTATTATCTACAAGGCAGATCCCAGGCAGGTTCGTTTTATGATGATAGATCCAAAGGTGGTCGAGTTATCTGTATATAATGGTATTCCACACCTGTTAATGCCTGTAATGACAGATCCTCGCAAGGCTTCCCTGGCTCTGCGAAACATGGTCAAGGAGATGGGTCGGCGCTATGATATGTTTGCAAAGTTTGAAGTACGCGATATCAGTGCTTTCAACGAGTTGTCAGAAAATGATCCCGAGCTGGAAAAATTACCCTTTATAGTGGTGATTATAGATGAACTGGCCGATCTAATGCTGGTTTCTCCGGGAGAAGTTGAAGATTCAATTGCCAGGCTTGCCCAAATGTCAAGAGCTGCCGGAATCCACCTGATTGTTGCAACACAGCGTCCGTCTGTTGATGTTTTAACCGGCATCATCAAGGCAAATATTACTTCACGGATAGCTTTTACAGTTTCTTCGCAATTTGATTCGAGAACTATTCTTGATATGTCCGGGGCTGAAAAACTGCTGGGACGCGGGGATATGCTTTTTTACCCGGTTGGAGCAGTTAAACCTTACCGGGTCCAGGGCGCTTACGTCAGCGAAGCGGAAGTAAAAAAGGTTACCGATTTTATCAAGGAGCAGGGTCTGGTTGATTATGAAGAGGGCAGCACATTTCTTGAAACACCGGAAGAAGCTAGTGAGGAGCAAAGCGATGCTCTCTTTGCTGAATCAGTTGACCTGGTTGTGAGAACGGGAAGCGCTTCTATCTCATTGCTGCAGAGGCGTTTCAGGATCGGTTATACCAGGGCGGCCCGTTTAATTGATGATCTTGAAAGGAGAGGCATCGTGGGGCCATTTGAAGGTAGCAAGCCGCGTGAAGTGCTGGTTACTTCGGAGCAGGCAGCAAGAATTTCCGAAGAATTTAACTCTGCAGATACAGAATAGGGATGATATCTTGTCACCAAAAAAAATAAAGGATACCCAGGATATAAATGATTACAGCGGAATAAAGGTTGCCGCTGTATCTTTGGGTTGTTCTAAAAACCGGATTGATACTGAAGAAGTGCTGGGTCGCCTTGCAGAATGGGGCTGTCAGCTGGTTGAAGATTGCAGCATGGCTGATATTGTCGTGGTGAATACCTGCGGGTTCATTGAGGATGCCCAGCAGGAGTCAATTGATACCCTGCTGGAAACAGCCGCTGCGGGTAAAAGAAACCAGAAGGTCGTTGCCGCCGGCTGCCTGGTAGAGGTCTTTGGGGAAAAGCTATTAGAAACTATCCCGGAAATAAGTGCAGCAATTGGCGTACACAGCTATAAAAAGTTAAATCAACTGATGGATTCTCTAATTAATAATAAACGTGTTTTTATTAAGGAAAAACCCGGTCAGGACTATGAACAGCTGGCTCCGCGGATCCTGACGGAACCACCTCACAGTGTTAACGTCAAAATAGCCGAGGGTTGCAACAACTGCTGTAATTACTGTCTTATTCCAAAAATCAGGGGGCACTATCGCAGCAGACCGCCGGAAAAAATAATCGAAGAAATAAGGAGCCTGGTGCAGAAAGGAACCAAAGAAATCAACCTGATTGCCCAGGATACAACTTGGTATGGTAAAGAGAGAGAGGACTTCCCTGATCTGGAGGGCTTAATCAGGCAGATCTTGATATCGATAGCGCAGCCTTTTCGGCTGCGGATCATGTATACTTACCCTTCACATATTACCGATGGTCTAATTGATTTAATAGCGGAAGAAAAAAGAGTTTGCAGTTACCTTGATATACCCATCCAGCATGCATCGGATCAGGTCCTGGAGTCGATGGGTCGAAATTATCGCCGCAGCGACCTTGAACTTTTGCTGTATAAGCTGCGCAGCAGAATTCCTGGTCTGACGATTAGAACAACCTGCATGGTGGGTTATCCTGGTGAAAACAGCGTAAATTTTAAAGAACTACTTGATTTTATTAGAGAGAGCCGACTTGAAAAACTGGGAGCCTTTTGTTATTCAGCCCAGGAAGGTACCGAAGCTTACAACCTAAACAGATCTGTCCCGAAGAGGGTAAGCAAAAAGCGGCTGCAGAAATTAATGCTCACTCAACAGCAGGTTGCCTTAAAAGAGAATATGAAGTTGAACGGACAATTATTCAAGGTGTTAATTGATAGTCCGGTAGCAGGAAACGGTTGGTATTACGGTCGCAGCTGCCACCAGGCTCCTGATGTAGATGGTGGAATATTTTTTCATTCAAAG
The DNA here is from genome assembly GCA_051748445.1 of Bacillota bacterium. Taxonomy (GTDB): domain Bacteria; phylum Bacillota; class Dethiobacteria; order DTU022; family DTU022; genus T3SED10-7. The sequence goes on along the minus strand of JBNJHL010000097.1, from coordinate 5,963 downwards.
AAAAAACGTGATCCGGGACAGCTTGTTGAAGTGAAAATAATTGCAGCTTCTCCGTATAACTTGATGGCAGTAGCCAGGGATTACGGAATACAGGAGTGATGAAATATTGCTGGCTGATCTGATTTGTGTGGGAAATGAGATATTAACGGGTTTAATTGAAAATAGCAATGCCGGTTTTCTGGCCAGGCGGCTCTGGTCACAGGGTATACCTGTTCGCGAAACAGCAGTAGTGGCAGATGATGAACAATCGATTCGCGAAGCTATTGAAAGGGCTTTTAACAAAAGTGAAGTGATAATTATAACCGGTGGCCTGGGTCCTACAGAAGATGATCTGACCAGGGAAGCTATAGCATCAACATTTGGTTTGTCATTAAAGCTTGACCGGGTGTGGTTGGAACGAATGGAAGATTTTTTCCGGCAGCGCGGTATAAGTATGCCTAAAAGCAACCGTAAACAGGCGATGGCAATTGAAGGCAGCACCATGCTTGAAAATAAGTGCGGAACGGCGCCGGGAGCTTTGCTTAAGGTAGAAGGCAGGCTGATTGTAGCGCTGCCCGGCCCGCCCTATGAAATGCAAATGATGTTTGACGAACAGGTGTTACCAGAACTGATCAAGCGTAACGGAGACAATTTTTCGACTGTTAAAACCCTGAAATGTATAGGAATCGGTGAGTCCACGCTGGAGCAAAAAATTAAGGAACTTGGCGAATGGGATCTGCCACAAATTTCTTACGTTGCTAGGGGCTACGAGGTGAACCTGCAGATTAAAGGTTACGGTAAAAAAGAAGAAGCTGATGCTGCAGTTGCAAAAGCTGAGAAACGATTGCGGGATGCCCTTGGTGACGCAATTTATGGTAGTGATGATGAGACCCTGGCCGATCTGGTAGCATCGATGCTGACTAAAAAATCGAGGACCCTGGCCCTAGCTGAATCCTGCAGCGGCGGAATTCTTTCGGACTTAATTACTGATATCCCGGGGTGTTCCCGGTTTTACAAGGGTGGTGTTATCCCTTACAGTGCCGAAACGAAAATCGAGCTGCTTGAAATAGATGCAGAATTGCTTGAAAGGGAAGGTGTAGTTAGTTCAAATGTTGCAAAGGCGATGGCTAAAGGGGCAATAAAAATATTTAAGTCAGACTATGCCATTGGGATAACTGGTGTGGCAGGTCCGGGCAGCGATAAGGATGGCAATCCTGCTGGACTTGTGTTTATTGCGCTGGTGGGACCGGACCAGGTTGATATAAAAAAGATTAATCTGGGTGGAGCAAGAAAAGTGATCAAGGAAAGGACAGCCCAGATTGCTTTAGATATGCTCAGAAAATCTATAGCAAGGAGTTGAAAGTTATGCTCAGGCTTTTTATTGCCCTGGAACTATCCGATCAGCAAAAAAATGAAATAGACGATTTTCAGGAAAAAGCAAAAAAACACCTGAAAAATGTACGCTGGGTAAAACCCGGCAATATCCATTTGACCCTGAAGTTTCTCGGCGAAACAGATGAAAGCAGAGTGGATTTAATTAAAGCAGCTATTGACGATGCCTGTGATAATTTTAGCTCATTTCCTGTCAACTACGGTGATGGAGGAGTATTCCCTTCCGAAAAAAAGGCCAGGGTACTCTGGGTTGGCCAGATCAAAGGTTCAGAAATTGTTTGCGGCCTTGCTGAAAAGTTGCAAGAAAAAATGGCCGGCCTTGGGTATGAAAAAGAGAAACGCACCTTTCACCCGCACCTGACCATCGGCAGACTCAGGAACCCTCCACCGCCAAGTAGTATCCAGAAATTTTTATCTGCAGGAAAAGACTTTACCAGTTCAGAATCTACCATAAACCAGGTGGTATTGTTTGAGAGCAAACTTCTCGGCAGCGGAGCCATTCACAATCCTATGTATAAAAAAGAGCTTTATTAATTTCAACAGCAGGAAAAGTTGACGAAAAATAGAATTACCTATTCATTGAACCCCTTATAAGGAGGATATTACTATGGAAAAAGAAAAAGCACTAGAAGCAGCACTGGTCAATATTGAAAAACAGTTTGGCAAGGGTTCGGTTATGAAACTGGGGCAGGATGCAGTTTCCAACGTTGCAGCAATCCCGACGGGCAGCTTAACCCTGGATGTAGCCCTGGGGGTAGGAGGAGTGCCCAGGGGCAGGGTAATTGAAATATTTGGGCCTGAATCTTCCGGTAAAACCACTGTCGCCCTGCACATCATTGCCGAGGCCCAAAAACGGGGTGGTTTTGCCGCTTTTATCGATGCTGAGCATGCACTTGATCCACAGTATGCTACTAATCTTGGTGTGAACCTTGATGAATTGCTGGTTTCGCAGCCGGATACCGGGGAACAAGCTCTGGAGATAGCAGAAGCGCTGGTGCGCAGCAATGCTATTGATGTGCTGGTAATAGATTCTGTAGCAGCCCTGGTTCCCCGCGCTGAGATTGAAGGGGAAATGGGTGATTCGCATGTGGGCCTTCAGGCACGCCTGATGTCACAGGCCCTTCGTAAGTTATCAGGAGTAATTAGCAAGTCCAAAACAAGTGCAGTATTTATTAACCAGATCAGGGAAAAAGTAGGGATAATGTTTGGTAACCCTGAAGTAACCCCCGGTGGCCGGGCGCTTAAATTTTATTCTTCTGTCCGGATGGATGTGCGGAGAATTGAATCATTGAAAGTCGGTTCAGATCAGATTATCGGTAACAGGACTAAAGTCAAAGTAGTCAAAAATAAAGTAGCTCCACCTTTTAAAGTTGCAGAATTTGATATTCTTTACGGTAAAGGGATTTCTTCTGAAGGGTCATTGATTGATCTCGGTTTGGAGCATAAAGTTATTAACAAAAGCGGAGCGTGGTATTCATATGGTGAAGAAAGATTGGGGCAGGGCAGAGAAAATGTCCGCGAGTATTTAATCGAGAACCCGGATATGCGTGAAGAGATTGAGAGAAAGGTGCGCGAGATAGCCGGGCTTCCACTAAATGAAAATCGTGCTGGTGTTGAGGCACAAGAAAATGATGAAAAAAATAAGGGAAAACAGATAAAAGACAAGTAGCAGCAATTTAGTGGAGCTGATCTGGTTTTGGAACAAGAAACGCTATTAAAAAAAGCCCGCAGCGGCGTGTTTCGCCTGCTAACATACAGGGATCGCAGTATTAGTGAAGTTAGTGAGTACCTGGATAAAAAGAATTATCCGGAAAATATCAAGGATCATATTATCAATGAAATGATCGACTATGGTTATCTTGATGACCGAAGGTTTGCAGAAAACTTGGTTAGTTTCCGTAAAGCCAGTGGGCATGGCCTACTGAGGGTACGTTTTGAATTGCAGCAAAAAGGGGTAAATCGGCAAGTAATAGATGAGCTGATTGACGAAAAATTTAACCGGGAAGAAGACATCGCAAAAATTAAAGAACTTTTATGCAAAAGAGAACCCGTAGACGCTGGGGTAGATCATCGCTGGATCAACAGGCAGGCAGCTTTTTTAAAGAGACGGGGTTTTCAAGACAACTTGATCATGGAAGTACTGAAAGGTTATAATCTTTCAGAGTAATCATTACTTGACATAATATTTAGTTAAGGCTAAAATTATAATGTAAAAAGATTATTTATTTATTTGATGTTCAGTTCATAATTGGCAAGAGAAAGTCTGTAGTGCCCAAGGGCACTGAGGATAGATAAAAGCACATAATATAATCTTTCTTTTGGATGAGGGGGTTAATTCTACCCTTTTCTAACCTTTCTCTTATAAGCTGTGTCCTGGACACAGCTTATTTTTATTGCTGAAAATTACTTATCTCGCTCAACAATAATGAAATGGAGGTGAAATGTATGTTAGAAACTATTCTTATAAGTATAGCTGTCCTGATAGCAGGTATCGGGTGCGGTTATTTTATACGAAAGCTGATTGCTGAGGCCAAGATTTCCTCAGCGGAGTCAGCAGCTAAAAAGATAATAGAGGAAGCTAAACATGAATCCAGCGCCCTGAAAAGGGAGAGTCAGCTTGAGGCGAAGGAAGAAGCGCATCGGATGCGCAATGAACTGGATAATGAAATTAAGGAAAGGCGTTCCGAGCTGCAACGTCTGGAAAGACGTCTTGATCAAAAAGAAGAGAGTCTTGACCGCAAGTTGAATAATGTTGAAAAGAAAGAAGAAGAGTTAAGATATAAAGAGGAAGTAAATAATAAATTTAAAGAACAGCTCGAAGTACTTGAACAGAAACAAATGACGGAATTAGAAAGAATTTCTAGCATGTCATCTGAGGAAGCAAAAGAGGTGCTGCTGCAAAGAGTAAAAGATGAAATAGAACATGAAATGATTGCCATGGTTAAAGATATGGAAAGCCAGGCAAAGGCGGAGGCTGAAAAGAAGTCACGGGAAATTGTGACTCTGGCCATACAGCGTTATGCAGCTGACCATGTAACTGAATCAACAGTTTCAGTCGTTTCCTTACCCAATGATGAAATGAAAGGGCGAATTATCGGCCGTGAAGGACGAAATATCAGGGCCCTGGAAACGCTAACCGGCATTGATTTAATTATTGATGATACTCCAGAGGCGGTAATTATTTCTGGATTCGACCCGATAAGGCGTGAAGTGGCTCGTCTGGCCCTTGAAAAATTGGTCAGTGACGGAAGAATTCACCCGGCACGGATCGAAGAAATTGTAGAGAAAACACGTAAAGAAGTTGATGGACAGATTAAAGAAGAAGGTGAAAAGGCAACATTTGATTCGAGAGTGCATGGCCTGCATCCGGACCTGGTAGTGCTTTTGGGTAAATTAAAATTCCGGACCAGTTATGGACAGAATGTACTGCAGCATTCGATTGAAGTATCCCACCTGGCCGGAATAATGGCGTCAGAGCTGGGTTTAGATGTTAACTTTGCTAAGAGAGCTGGGCTGCTTCATGATATTGGAAAAGCTATTGATCATGAAACAGAAGGTTCTCACGTGCAAATCGGTGGTGATCTGGCCAAGAGATACAAGGAGTCAGGAAATATTGTCAATGCTATTGAAGCACACCACGGCGATGTCGATTTTCAAACCCTGGAAGCAGTTTTGATCCAGGCGGCTGACGCAATTTCAGCTGTCAGACCTGGAGCAAGGCGTGAAACATTAGAGGCATATATCAAGCGGCTTGAAAAACTGGAGAACATTGCTGACTCGTTCGAAGGAGTTGAAAAGTCTTATGCTATTCATGCCGGCCGGGAAATCAGGATTATGGTTAAACCGGACCGCATTGATGATTATACGTCAATCAAGGTAGCACGGGATATAGTTAAGAAAATTGAAGGTGAGCTTGATTACCCGGGTCAGATCAAAGTTACCGTTATACGTGAAACCAGGGCAGTAGATTACGCCAAGTAATGGTGATTCTATAAACACTTTGCACCTGACAGGAAAGTGCTCATTACCGGGCACTTTCTTATTATTAAAGACACGAGAAACGGAGATATGAAGATGCGTCTGCTTTTTATTGGAGATGTAGTCGGAAAAACTGGTAGAAACAGCCTGAAAAAATGCCTTCCCGATATCTATAATGATTACAGGATTGACCTGACCATTGCCAATGGTGAAAATTCAGCTGGTGGAGCCGGAATCACCCATGCAGTTTATATGGAATTGCGCAATCTTGGTGTTGATGTGATAACAGGTGGAAACCATAGCTGGGATCAAAAAGATATCCTGACCTTTATTGATGATGAGCCGGGTTTAATCCGCCCGGCTAATTACCCGCCGGAGACTACACCCGGGAATGGTTCAGTAATTATAGAACCGGCAAACGGCGGCCCCAGGATAGCAGTTTTAAATTTAATCGGCAGGGTATTTATGCGTTATGTTGACTGCCCTTTTCGTTCTGCCGACAGAGAAATACCCTTGTTAAAAGATAAAGCTGACTTTATAGTAGTTGATTTTCATGCCGAGGCAACCTCTGAAAAAGAAGCCCTCGGTTGGTACTTAGATGGCAGAGTAAGTGC
>JBNJHL010000096.1:0-9047 GCA_051748445.1 Bacillota bacterium | reverse complement strand
GTTTTGGCTTTTTTAGCATGGCTTATACCGCTGTGTACAGCATGGGCCCTTACCTGACCGGCTCTCTGGCAGAGTTGTATGGGATGAGCAGTGCTATACAGCTTAGTTCAGCCGGGGCAATCGCTGCTGCGCTCTTAATCCTGATGGCAAATTATTTTATTCCCAAACATCTGGTGGCAAAACTGGCTTCATCTTAAAGATCACCAAGTGTTATCAATAACTGGCTACCAGCTAGGGGCTGAGATTTTTCACTTAAACAATTCATGTTCTTCACACTCTACCAAGTTAGACTGGACTCTAAAAATTAAGGGCCGTAAGCTTCAAGATTGCGAATTAATTTAAGAAGTTGCCCGATAAAGACCGGTATCAACCCGAAAGCCAGGGCATAAATCCACTGGCCTGCTGTCAGGGGAACCGTTCTCAGGGCATCGGATAAGCCGGGAAGATAGATAGCGGCGGCCAGCAGGCCCAGGCTTATGGCAGTCGCACCCCAAACATAAGGATTCCCTGCTATCTCGTTGTTAAAAAGGTTTGACCCTGTTTTGCGCATATTAAACGCATGAAATATAGAAGCAAATCCCAGTGAGACAAATGAGAAGGTAACGGCCTTGTCTGTTTCCATTTCCATCAAGGTACTGCCCGCAAATATCGCTCCCAGTATTGACAGGGAAATAATAAATCCATAGACTGAAATACCGAACCAGTGCTTGCCTGTCAGTACTGGTTCTTCACTGTCCCTTGGAGGCTTATTCATGATATCTGCACTGCCGTTTCCAACACCGATGGCCAGGGCCATGAAAACATCAGTTACCAGGTTCAAAAAAAGAATCTGAAGCGGGAGAACAGGTAGTGGAACGGCAAAAAAAGAGGCCAAGGCTACACTTAATATTTTCCCGGCATTGGAAGACAGCAAATAATAAATGAACTTACGGATATTATCAAAGATTACCCGGCCTTGATGCACAGCCAGAATAATGGTAGAAAAAGAATCATCCTGAAGAATCATGGCGGAAGCTTCTTTTGCAACCTGGGTCCCTCGTTTGCCCATGGCCACTCCTATGTCGGCTTTCTTGAGTGCCGGTGCATCATTCACCCCGTCGCCGGTCATCGCTACAATTTCTCCGGCCTTTTGGTGGATCTTGATGAGTTCCAGTTTTTGGGCCGGGCTAACCCGGGCAAAAATCCTGGCATTAATGACTTTATCCTTGTGGTTATTTCCTTCCGCAGAAACCTGCTCCAGTTCTTGTCCCTCCATTACTTGAGAAGTTTGAAAATCCAAGCCCATACTTTTCCCGATTTTTACTGCTGTTTCGGCATGATCCCCGGTAACCATAACTACTCGTATCCCTGCTTTTTTACATTCTTCTATCGCTTGCCTGGCTTCGTCACGGGGAGGATCCATCATTCCGGCCAGGCCGAGGAAAGTAAGATTCTCGTAAGGATCTGCCTCGGTATTATCAACCGTTTTCTCGGCCAGAGCGATGACTCTCAGACCTTCAGAAGCGAGTGTTTTATTTTTGTCCAACCATTCCTTCCTTTTATCTTCGACCATTTTTTCAGTATTGTCTTTGGTTCTGATTTTACTGCATATCTCCAAAATTGCCTCCGGCGCGCCTTTTACTGCTACCCGGTATTCTCCATTTTGCTGATGAAAGGTAGCCATTAGTTTTAATTCCGGGTCGAAGGATACTTCCTTTTTTTCCGGTAATGATTCAAGTAATTTATTGCGCCTTATGTCCAGGTTATAGCCGGCTTCCAGCAATGCCAGTTCTAATGGTTCACCCCTTGATTGCTTTTCCGGGTCTTCAGAGTAATCCGCATTATTACAGAGCACTCCTACAGTTAGAGCTTCCTGAACTAATTTATTGTTATTTAGGTTTTCCTCGTCTATATCTGCGGCTCCGGAGGAGGTTAGTATTTTTTTAACCTTCATCCGATTTTCGGTTAATGTTCCGGTTTTATCTGAAAAAATAACCGTGGTGGCGCCGAGGGTTTCCACCGAAGAAAGTTTATTGACCAGGGCATTATTCTGAACCATTCGCCAAACTCCACGGGTCAGGCTTAACGAGGCTACAATAGGAAGGCCTTCCGGTATGGCAGCTATTGCCAGGGCGATTGCTGTTTCGACCATGACCGCCGTATTTCGGCCCGCCACAAATCCGGAAGCTGCGACCAGGACCATGATACCCAGAGTTGCCCATACCAGCCTTTGACCCATTTGGTTGAGACGACGCTCTAACGGGGTTTTTTCTTCTTCCGCTTCTTCGGATAAGGTTGTGATTTTGCCGACTTCCGTATCCATTCCTGTGGCGACTACAACGCCCTCAGCCGTGCCGCGCGTGACAGACGTGCCCTTATACAGCATGCTGGTTCGTTCAGCCGTGGGGGCCTTTTTATCAACCGGATCTATCGATTTAGTTACAGATTCCGATTCGCCTGTTAAAGCCGACTCATCTGCCTGAAGCTTCGATGCCTCCACAATTCTGATATCAGCAGTCACGATATCGCCGCTTTCCAGGATCAGAATATCTCCTGGAACAACATCATCCGCAGGAATTTCACTTATTTCGCTGTCGCGCCGCACTTTTGTGTTCACTCTTCCCAGTTCCTGCAGGGCTTCCATGGAGCGGACAGCTTTTAACTCTGTAAAAAAGCCGATCAGAGTATTGATCAGCAGGGCAACAGTGATAGCGATTCCTTCCAGGGTTTGACCCAAAACAAAAGATAGGGCTCCAGCAGCTGCCAGCACGACCACCACAATACTTTCGATCTGGTTGACAAGGATGGAAAAAACACTCTTTTTTTTCGCTTTTTTAAGCTTGTTCGGTCCGAATTTACTTCGTTGTTTCTTTGCCTGCGCCTGGCTAAGTCCTTCCTTTTGTTCTACAGAAAAAAAGTCTAAAACTTCTCGGCTGTTTTGAGCCCACGGTTTCTGAGGCAGCTCATTGCCCTGATTTTTTTCAGGTATTTCGCTATTATGTTCTAACATTATTTCCCTTTCCATTGTTTCTAACGAGGTATGCATTTGCTTTTAATAAAAAAGACTGCTTCATTCAAGTCAACAGTTTTGTATTCACTTTTTTTGGCACTTCGGGCAAAAATAAGTTCCCCGGTTATTAAATTTTATTTTTTTTATCGGACCACCGCACTTTGGACACTTATCACCTAACTCCCTGTGAGGGATAATATAATCATCGGGTAATTTTTTTGGGTCAGCCATCTTATCAATTGCAGTAGTAAGTACTTTTTGGATCTGCTGATATAAAATCTTAATACTATTTTCATCTAAATTGTTGATCCTGACTTTAGGATGAATCCCGGATTGAAACAAAATTTCATCGGAGTAGATATTGCCAATCCCTGATATAAGGCCCTGGTTCATCAGTGTAGTTTTAGCGGATCCTCGCCGGTTTGCTATCAGGTTATGGAAGCGTTCATAGGACAATTCCAGCGCATCTTCACCCACCTCTTGCTGCCGCAAATAACCCTCTATGTCCTCAACAATCTCAACTTTGCCCAGCATCCTCTGGCTAACATAGGCCAGGTGGTAACCGTTATCAAAATGAAATAATAGACGGGTATGCGGAGGCCGGTCATCCTTATCCTTGTAATACTTGAAATAGCCAGTCATGCCGAAATGGGACACAATCCAAAAGTTATCATCGAGGTACGCAAACAAGTGTTTGCCATGACGCCTGGTTTTTACAAAGCGGTGTCCATGGACCCTGCGTCCCAGTCCCTGGGGCGTGACGCCGACAAGCACACGTTGTTTTTCCACCTCTACAGAGGTTATTTTTTTATTCAAGGCCTGCTCGGCCATATATTTTCTAAAAACTTCTACATCTGGTAATTCAGGCATTTTTTGCCTCCCTGATAAAACCGGCTTATTAATCTGGAAAACGGTAGTTCTTTTGATATACTACAGGTGTTTTAATTGCCATAAAAGGTCAAAACCATAAGGTGGAAAAAGGAAGAAGGAGCAGGATTTTTGCTTTTTCTTATGCTCTTACCCGGTCTATGAATTGGCTTCATTTAAAAAATCTATAAATTCTTGCTCATTTAGTATTTTCACGTTGTGTTTTTTTGCCTGGTCAAGTTTGCTCCCGGGATTTTCACCGGTTACCACATAGTCGGTGTCTCCGCTTACGCTGGAGACAGCTCTTCCTCCCAGATCTTCGATTGCCTGGCTGGCTTCATCGCGAGTGAATTCATCCAGGCTTCCTGTAAAGACGAATTTTGCCCCTTCCAGTGGAAATGATTTTTCTGTTGTCTGCATCGGCTTAGGCTCGACCCCCGCTTCTTGCAGCCTGTTAATTACTTTCTGGTTTTCTTCCTGCTGGAAGAAGTGATCAATGCTTTTGGCTATCCTTGGGCCGATTTCTTGAATACCCAGGAGGTCTTCCACGGATGCTTTCTGAAGATCATGCAGGGAAGGGAATTCACGGGCCAGAACCCTGGCCACGTGCAGTCCCACATGGCGGATGCCAAGCGCATATAAAAAGCGGTCGAATCTGACCTTTTTCCCCCCCTGAATGGCGTGGTAGAGGTTTTCAGCCGATTTTATAGCGAATCCTTCCAGTGATTTAAAATCCTCAACCGACAGGCAATACAGGTCCGCGATATCATTAACCATATCCCTATCTACCAGTTTTTTTATAATTTTCTCTCCCAAGCCAGTAATATTCAGGGCGTCCCGGGAAGCAAAATGTAGAATATGACCGATAAGCTGGGCTTCACAGGACAACCCGGCAGAGCAAAAGTAGTAAGCCCCTTCCTTGAAGATTTCTGAACCACAGACCGGACATTGTTCCGGCATTGAAAACTCCTCACTGCGCTTTTCCCCTGGCTCCTTGATCCTTTCTACTACTTCCGGAATAACATCCCCTGCCCTGGCTATTCTCACCTTGTCTCCCGGCCGCACATCTTTTTCCTGAACTTCATCCTCATTATGCAGGGTGGCCCGGCTTACCGTAACCCCGCCTACATCTACCGGCTGCAGCAGGGCTACCGGAGTTAACATACCGGTCCGGCCGACCTGGACTACAATTTCTTCCAGCCTGGTCACCTCTTTTTTAGGCGGGAATTTCCAGGCCAGGGCCCACCTGGGACTGCGCTGCCTGGTTCCAAGCTGTTGCTGCAGGGAATAGCTGTCAACCTTGATGACAATCCCATCGATTTCATAATCTAGTTCATTCCGCTTTTGGCTGATCTTTTCCCGGTATTCTTCCAATTCTTGGTACGACTTGCACTTCCGGTTTTCTTTGTTGGTTTTTAGCCCCCATCTTGGAAGCTGTTGGAGGACATCCCAGTGGGAAGAAAATGCTTCTCCATCCTCCATCTTGAGAATTTCATAGAAAAATATATCCAGCGGTTTATCCGCTACCTTTTTCGAATTCAACTGGCGCATGATTCCCGCCGCGGCGTTGCGAGGGTTTGCAAAAGGATTTTCTCCGCGCTCAATACGGGCTTTATTAATTGCCTGAAAAGCGTCTTTGGGTATGAATATTTCACCGCGCACCGCCAGGAAACCGGGTATATCTTGGTTACCGTCCTTGCGAAGGTGCAGGGGCACGGATCCGATGGTTTTAATATTTTCCGATATATCCTCCCCGGTGCGACCGTCTCCCCGCGTAGCTCCATATTTAAATTGCCTTTTTTCATAGACAATTTCCACGGAAAGTCCATCGAATTTAGGCTCAACTATATAAGTTACTTCTTTTCCCCCTGCGTTACGCCGGATAAAATCATCGAAGTTGCGTACTTCTTTTTCTTCCAAAGCTGCATTGAGGCTGAGCATGGTTACGGTATGTTCTACTTTTTTTAGCTCATCAACCGGTGGCGCTCCGACTTTGTGGGTAGGGGAGGTCTCTGATCCAAATTCGGGAAACTTTTCCTCCAGCTGCTGCAGCCTTTTAAAAAGCTTATCATAAGTAGCATCGGATATTTCAGGCTGATTTTTCACGTAATAAAGGTAATTATGGTACTCGATTGCTTCCCGCAGGTCATCAATTTGCTGTGCGGCTTCTTTTTTGGAAAGCTTGTCAATATCCTTAAAGTCGGTTTTGGGATTATGTTTGTAGTCCATTGTTATTACCCTTTTAGTTCTTTTTTAAATTCCTTTCCGGAAAGAGTATAAGTAGGTTATCTTTTTCTATTCATCCTCTTCTATCCTGGACCATTCATCTGCCTTGCGTAATTCTTAGGCAGTAGCCTGCTGGTGTTCACGGATATCAACTACAGTCATTGATTTCACGATTGGCAAATAGTTGAGAATTTACTTATTTTAAGTTTATAATACTATACTTTTTTCCGGTAGGTCAAATTAATTGCAACTACAATTTGCTCAAGTTGCGTAACTTGTCGAATTGACAATTAAGAGCCAATATAATATAATAATACACATAATATGAACTACTCTTTTGAAATCTAATCCGTTGTAATTCCCGCTGTTGGTTACTTTTTGGTTGAAATATAAGGATAAGTAATGGCGGTATATTATTCATTGTTGTAATGTTCCTAAATCATAAAAAGGGATGATAAGAAGTGAAGATGGTGGTCTGCACCGATGGTTCAGAGCACAGCAAAAAAAGCAGTGGGAAAAGCAGCAAAGATAGCTGCAAGCTTTAAAAGGATTGAAGTATCTGTAATTAATTTTAACTATATTCGATCTTCTGAAAAAAAGTAAAAGGTTGGCCAGCACTGGCTCTCTTTTATTAATAGTTTTAGCCTGGCTCTAAGTATGAAGTGCTATTTCTAATGAAAGCCGCTACTGCTGGTTTTTAACCAAGGGATTACGTTATTTATGATGTTAATTGCCATCACTGTGGTTTTTGCGCTTTGAGGTTTCTGGAATCTGCAACATGTTAGAAAGGGAAGCAAACAAAATTAACGCGGAGGGATATTACATGGATGAAAAAGAATTATACCGCAAGAAAAAACAGGCACAGTTGGACGAGTGGAAGGCCGAACTTGATAAAATGAAGGCCAGGGCCGAAAAAGCTGATGCCGAAACCAAGTTAAAAGTTGATGAAAAGTCAAAAGAACTCGAAACCAAGATTAAGGAAGGACAGGATAAGCTTAATGAGCTTGAAGAAGCCAGTGGAGAAGCCTGGAAATCTCTGAGAGACGGGATTGATTCCGCCTGGGAGTCTTTAAAAACAGGCTTTGCAGATGCAGCTTCAAAATTTAACAAGTAAAACCTGATAATTCTTACTTATGCTCAGAAAGTAATAAGGATTTTTGAACTATTGTTGATCAAAATTCCTTATTACTTTGTTGTTTACAAAGGTTATTTAAGGTACAGCGTTTGGCTGCAGCAGGTACTTTAAAAGAGCTTGTTTACAACTGACCCGGTGAACTCGCTCAAATGAGAAATTAAAGGAGTGCATACCATGAAAAATTATATAAAATTCGCTGGCATGATCATCACTTCCACCATAATCATGACGATTTTTATGTATCTTAATAGTTATGAGTTTGGTCATGTGTATTTTAGTGAAACAAGACTATATATGGGGTTGTTAATGGGGGCGACAATGGCTGTTATCATGTTGAGTTTCATGCTGCATATGTTAACGAATAAACGGCTTAATATGGGAATTACCATAGCTAGCATAGTCATATTCGTTCTTTCTCTCTTCCTGGTTCGCAGTCAAATTACTGTTGGCGATGTTTCCTATATGAAGGCAATGATACCTCATCATTCAATTGCAATTTTAACCAGTGAACGTGCTAATATTTCGGACCCCCGGGTAAAAGAGCTGGCAGAGGAAATAATAGAGGCTCAGCGCAGGGAAATTGAAGAGATGAAAAGCTTAATAGAAGAGATTGAAAAAAAGTAATTAAGGCAAAGGTGATATAGGTTTAATATCAGGATAAAAAACTATACGCGAAAGGATAATTGACACACCCGGCTACTATAAAGCAGCAAATAACGTTATTGTCATTTAATCTGGAGCAAGAAAGAGAAATTGAAATTGGTGCATTTTAATCTGCAGAGAAAGGGCCTTAACAAAGTTTCATCCTCTAACAAGTTATTCTTGCTTTGGAGTTACCGTTACCCTTATTTTTATGCATCCTTTTGAAGGTTGTACTTTGGCTGTAAATGAGCAAAATAATAGGGTTTTTATAGATCTACTCGCTCTATAAAAACCCTTTATTTACAGTGGTCGGAGCGAGAGGATTTGAACCTCCGGCCTCTTGGTCCCGAACCAAGCGCGCTACCAAACTGCGCTACGCCCCGTTTTCGCAACCTGATTATAGCACAGGGCTAATTAAAGGACAATACCGAAAGAAACTGACTTTATGAAGAAATGTTGTAAGAACAATGTTTGAGAAAAAAATAACTTGATTAAATATTTGCAATATTATTGACAAATGATCTATCAATCAGTATAATGATGACACAAAAGAATTAATTATTGCGCTTAGAAAAGTGGTCGTAACACCCGCAGCGGCCGGAAAGGCGGATTGTTGCAGTGGAATATATAGTAATTATCGCAATAGTGCTTTTAATATCCTGGGGTGTTAGGGTTTTAATCCATGCCAGTGTGAAAAAGCGCAACCGTTAGGTGTAATGATTTTAAGTGTTGATTAAACTCGAAGGGAGAGATGGAAGATGTTGAACGCAATTCTGTTTGTCGGATTTTTCTTAACCATAGCTCTCTTTATTTTTTACATGGCAACTATTGATGTAAAGAAAAGTGACCAGTAATATTGCTTCCTAGAAAGCTAAGTATAAGGGTAAATTACCTCACTTTCGGTTTATTTAGGTCAAGCATGTAAAACTCTGAACTAAACTTTTAAAATGGCTTTGTTTTTTCAGGTAACTTCGATAACAGATAAAAGGGATATCTTCGATATCCCTTTTATCTGTTAGGCAAATAAATATGATCAACCTTGGGGTGAGGCGAGTGAAGAAAAAAAACTAGTGGGTGGACCCCGCTTCCTGGCATATTATAGTTTTTATCCGCTGTGGTGGACGCAGTGGCAAGTGGAAAAATATGGAGATAGAGCCTGACTCGTCCCTAAAAACATAAAATTAAACC
>JBNJHL010000095.1:0-9208 GCA_051748445.1 Bacillota bacterium | reverse complement strand
TAAAAACCGCCCGGACGAAAGCAGCATAAGAGTATTATAAAGAATCATGGAAACGGCCAGTGCGGTGATCAGAATAGAGAGCCTTGGCGCTTTTAGCATCGGACGGTATGCTACTCTCTGGATAACCACACCAACCAGTCCAACCAATAGCATGCTGATTAGCATCCCCAAAATAAGGGAAGCCCAACCTGCTCCGATTGAAGGTGCGGCTATCGATAAGAAAACAAGCCCGGAGAAAGCACCGAGCATATAGATATCCCCGTGAGCAAAGTTTAAAAGTTTAATAATACCGTAAACCATTGAATAGCCAATAGCTACCAGGCCATAAAAAGAACCGATCAGTAAGCCGTTAAAGAGCTGTTGGATTAGTACTTCATGAATAGCCATCTGTTCACCTCTCAAAAAGTGCAGGCCCGGTAAATGCCGGGCCTGCAACTTGTTTAGTTATTCGGCTTACTCAACTAAACTCCATCTTCCATCCTTGGCTTCAAGAATGACGAAGTTACTTCTCGCCAAAGTGTTCTGGTCGGTAAAGCTAATCGGGCCGGCCAGTCCTTCGAAACCATCAGTAGCTTCGAGTGCATCCCTGATTTCAGCACTGTCAAAAGAGCCGGCACGTTCCATGGCATCTGCCAGAAGCATAGTTGCGTCATAGGTCAGGGCAGCGTAAGCACCCGGTTCACGGGGGAATGATTCATCGTAACGCTGGATGAAGTCCTGAGCAGCGGGCAGGAAGTCGGTCAGCGGAGGACCGCTGCATAGTACGCCTTCTGCCTCGTCACCGGCCAGGTCAATTAATTCCTGGGCGCTGGAACCGTCACCAACCATGATGACTCCTTCATATCCGCCTTCACGCAGCTGGCGGATTAAGAGTGCACCTTCAGCCTGATATCCGGTCCAGTAGATAGCATCAGGCTCAGTAGACATAGTAGTGGTAACAAATGCGGAAAAGTCTACTTCGCCCCTCTGGACAGTATCTTCAGCAACGACTTCGTGGCCTGCTTCTTCCCACTGCTTGATAGTATGTTCTTTCAGGTCGGCTGAATAAGCGTCTCCTGAATCCATCACACCGATAGTTTCAACGCCAAGTTCTTCAAACTTTTCCACAGCTGTTGCGGCCTGGTCCAGGCCGGTACTGTTGATCATAAAAGCCCAGCCCGGGTTTTCATCAATCAGGCTGGTCGCATTTGATGCGGCAATTACAAAGGGGATACCTGCTTCACCATAGATGGCCAGGGTAGGCAGGGTAGCGCCCGAGCAGTAACCACCAACCACAGCAACTACTTCTTCCGATACCAGCTGGCTGGCCGCGGAAGTTGCCATTGACGGGTCGCAGCCATCGTCACCGGTAGTGGTAACAATTCTGTGGCCCATAACTCCGCCATTTTCGTTGATTTCCTCAACAGCAAGCAGGGCGGCGTTTTCCATGTCGGTGCCGTCAGCAGCTTCGGAACCGGTGGTCGGAACCATGATTCCGATTAATACTTCACCTTCAAATTCAGCTTCCGGTTCATCTGCTGGTTCTTCGTCCGGATCACCATCGACCGGATCTGCAGCTTCTTCACCGCAGCCAAATGCTGCAAAAGCAAAAAGTACTGCCACCAGTAGTAATAGCCAGTGTGTCTTAAGATTAAACAATTAACATGACCTCCTCAAGATTTTTAGTTTTCTACTTCCCATATTTAAGGGTTATTGGCTTTAAATATGGTCTTGAAACCAAATCACTTCTGAACTGTTGTGCTAATTCAGGTCTAGATAAAACTGGTTTAGTTTTATCCTCCCCTTTTGTTAAATTTTTTGCTGTGATTATTTAACCTTTTTCACCTCCTTATTAAGGCAAAAATATTAATACAGTATCATGCTGAATAAAATAATTTATTATATCACGAAGTTTTTTATTCGCGATTTATGCAACTAATCCTTTCTATAAAATATTAAAATTTTATTATGCTTGGTTAAAAAATGAATTGCAGGTCATATCCCGGTTCAGAAATAATTTTGCTATTTATTATACCATAGCAAAAATAATATTAAAGATTATTTTTCTTTCCTGATAATGTATCTCTAATCTGGTGAGCTGTTGTGGTTACGGAGAGACCTGCTTTACCGGTACAGCGCAATTCAGCAGGCAGCATGCTGCCGACCTGGTGAAAGGCTGAGATAGTTTCATCAAGGGGAATAACTTTATCAAAACCGCAGAGGGCCATGTTAGCTGAAGCGACGGCGTTAAATGCGGCCATAATATTTTTCCCCAGGCATGGCACTTCCACCCTTTCTGCGACAGGGTCACAAACCATACCCATGACGTTTTGCAAAGCAATTGCTGCCGCATCAAGGCAATGGCCAGTACTGCCGCCAAGCATTTGGGCCACTCCTGCAGCAGCCATACCTGAAGCAGCGCCGCATTCAGCCTGGCAGCCGCATTCCTCGGCAGCAAAAGTACTTTTCGCAGCTATTAAAACGCCGATTAAGCCCGCTGCCAGCAACCCTTTACTGACGGTACCGTGATTAAGTCCAAATTCTTCAGCTACAGCAAAAAGAGTTCCCGGAAGGCAGCCGCATGAGCCGGCGGTCGGTGCGGCAACAATTACTCCCATGGCGCTTTTTGTTTCCATTATAGCCGTAATCATGGCGATTAACTTCCGGTCTCTTTCCCCACCGCTTAAAGTGCCTTTATAAGATTCTATTTTCTGAGACTGCACTCCTAAAATCCGATCACTAAAATGTGTTCCGGCCAGACCTTTTTCTACCGAATCTTTCATGGTTTTCAAAACCCGGTCAGCTAGTTTCAAAATATCTTCTTTAGCAAGAGCACCCCTGGCGCATTCATATTCAATGGCCAGTTCAGCAAGCGATTTGTTGTTTTTTTGCGAAGTGTCCAGGGCACCTGAAGCAGAATTAAATGGAATATTACAGTTAATATTTGATCTTACTGGAAGGATCGGCTCCAAAATAACTGTTTTTTCCACTTCTTTTAAAGAGGCAAGCCTTGCAAGCTGTTCCGGTGTCAAAGGTGTAACGGTTTTGAGGTTGATTAACTTTTTATTACTATTCCCTGTCAAGAGGCAGTAATCATAGACGGGAACTATCCCTTTAACCTTTTCAACATATCGTTCTGCCTGATTATGATCGTATGAAGCAATAAAAAGTAGCAGTTCATTATAGTCACCGTGAATTGAAACGGGAATATCATCAATTTCCTGCAGTTCAAGCATCCCTCCGCCGGATGATATGAATTTAAAATTATGTTCGCTGGTGCCACTGCCAGCCCTGATTTTAAAGGTATTTGGGTGAAATGCTTCAAAAACATCTATGCTAAACCTGACATCGATCTTCTTATCTGTTGCAAGAGAAAGGGCCTCAACCAGTTTCGGATGTTCCGGCTTCATCCCGAGGATGCCTCCGATAAGTCCGAAATCAGTGCCCTGGTTATTGTAAGTTGAAGCCAGCGAACCGGTGGGCTCAAAAGTAGTGACAACATACTCTACCTGTCCATCAAAAAATTGTCTGATCAGGTAGCCAATCCGAACAGAAGCAGCAGTGTGGGAGCTGGATGGGCCACGCATAATTGGCCCAAGCACATCATTAAAAATGCTGGGGGGTTGTTTCTTCATTTAGTTCTTGTCCTCACCCTTGATCACAGCAAGCGGTCTTAAGCGTGCTATTTTTCTGCTTTTATCTATTTCAGTAAGTGTATCGATTACCATTTCAATATCTTTATAGGCCTGGGGAGCTTCATCCAGGTAAGCCTTGTAATTGGAACCGGATATTATTATATCACCCATTCGTTCTTTTAGCTGGCTGACGGATAGATTTTTTTTGGCAGCGCTCCTGGATAGAACTCTACCTGCCCCATGGTTGATAGAGTTATAAAGTTCGTCGATCCCCTTTTCTGCCGTAACCACGTAAGAAGGGCTGCCCATGCTGCCAGGGATTAAAACAGGATGTCCGGTTTTTCTATATATTTTAGGATTTAAGGGGTGTCCTGCGGGTAAGGCACGAATTGCCCCTTTTCGGTGAATTAACATCTTTTTACCGTTAATCTCTTCGAACTGAGCCGTGTTATGAGCGACATCATATATCAGGCCCAGGTCATAATCAAGGTCGTTACCGCCCAGCGTGTAGCTGAATGCCCGTCGCAGGTCATCGGTTATCCACTGCCGGTTGCAAAAAGCAAAATTTACGGCACAGGCCATGGCTGCGTAGTAGCTCTCCCCTTCTTTTGATTTAATCGGCACAGCTGCCAGTCCTGCGGATGGCAGCCTGATATTATACTTTTTGGCAGCATTTTTCATGGTCTTGGAGTAATCTGTACATATTTGATGGCCAAAACCGCGACTTCCTGTATGGATCATCACAGATAGCTGACCTTCTGTTAATCCATATACGGAAGCGATATGATTATCGAATATTTTATCTACAACGCCGAGTTCAATAAAGTGATTGCCCCCGCCAATTGTTGAAAGCTGTAAAGCCCGGTCCAGGGCTTTTTTGCTCACTGCTTTTATATCAGAACCTTGCAGGAAGCCTCGATCCTCTATGCAATCCAAATCTTCCGGACGACCAATGCCAAGTTCTATCAAACGTGGTGCGCCATGGTGAAGCAGGGTTTCAAGATGTTTTTTAATCATGGAAGCATGCCTGCTCTTTTGTCCTATACCACTCGGAATTGCTGTAGAGATATTATCAATTAATTGATGCAAATCATTGTTGCTTAGCTCCTTCGCGAATAAGCTTGTACGCAGCAGGCGAACGCCGCAGTTGATATCCATTCCAACAGCACCGGCAGAAATTAGTCCTTCTTCAGCATCCATAGCCATAACTCCACCAATCGGTAAACCAAAGCCGCTGTGGATATCAGGCATGCCTATTACCGGGCTAATTACACCATTAAGTTTTGCGGCGTCTGCAAGCTGTTTCAGGGATTGATCTTCTAAAACAGCTTGAGACAGTTCCTCTTTCAAATAGACAATAACATCGGCATCAATTTTGTCCCGGTGTAATATACGGTAGCGATTCCTGCCAAATGGTTCCATTTTAAGCATCTTAATATTCCTTCCCGGCCAGATCCTTTCTTTTAAATCAGCTTAAGCTGGTCAATAATCTTTTCCATAACAGGAATAGCAGCAGTATTAGTTAACTGTAAATGAATGGGTGTTATAGAAATATATCCTTCCCTGACTGCTCTCGTATCACATTTATCACTTTCCTGGTCATTATCAACCAGGTCGCCTGCCATCCAGTAATAATGCATACCGCGTGGATCGGTTCTTTTTTCAAATATATTTTGATAACGGCGGATACCCAGGGATGTAACCCTGACTCCCTTTATTTGGTCTATCTTTACCGGAACATTTACATTAACCAGGGTGTTTGTTTCTATGCTGCCTTTAAGGAGCATGGGGATCATTTTGCTAATTAACCGGCCGGCATACCTGAATGCCTTCCAGTCACCATTATTTGTAAGAGAAACGGCAACTGATGGTATCCCCAGGATCAAACCTTCAAAGGCGGCTGATACTGTCCCTGAATAAAGGACATCTGTTCCCAGGTTGCTGCCACGGTTTATTCCGGAAATAACCAGGTCCGGTTTAGTATCAAGGATTGCTTCAACTGCAAGTTTAACGCAATCAGAGGGAGTTCCGTTGACAGAATGCCCTTTTAGTTCATTTTTGATGGGCAGGTTTATTTCTTCAACCCGCAGAGGTTTATGCATGGTTATAGCGTGACCGATGGCACTGCGTTCTCGGTCCGGGGCAATTATTGACAGCCTAATATCAGGGTGATCTTCTGCAATCACCTGGCTTAATGTATGAATTCCCTCAGCGTGGATGCCATCATCATTGGTAATCAATATATGTGGATGTTTCATAGTTTAATGTTATTTCCTTTCACTTATATTTATTGTAAACGTCCAGTTAAAAAAGGACTCAGTTTCCTTTAGCAGGATCTGCAGTTACTAATTCATTAATCCTGTCCCGGTCAGGTTTATATACTACTCCCTTTTCGGTGATTATCGCTGTTATCAGCCTGGCGGGTGTTATATCAAAAGCGGGATTAAATACTGTAATGCCTTCCGGCGCAATTTGTTTCCCACCAAAATGGGTGACTTCAGTAGTGCAGCGTTCTTCTATATTGATATTTTCGCCACTATTAATATTCATGTCAATAGTTGAAACAGGCGCAGCTACATAAAATGGTAATTCGTGGTAATTTGCTAAAACTGCCAGGGTGTAAGTTCCTATTTTGTTTGCCGTATCGCCATTGGTTGCAATACGATCGGCACCGACTATAACCATATCAACCATATTTTTTGACATCACATACCCGGCCATATTATCAGTAATCAAAGTTGCAGAGATATCATCATGATCAAGTTCATAGGCTGTTATGCGAGCTCCCTGCAAAAGCGGCCTGGTTTCGTCTATAAAGACATGAATATCTTTACCTTCTTCCACGGAAGCGCGAATAACTCCCAGGGCCGTTCCGTAGCCTCCAGTTGCAAGGGCTCCGGCATTACAGTGAGTAAGAATCGATGCTTTGGGCGGAATCAGTTCAGCCCCGTTTGCTCCGATCATGCGATTATTACATATATCTTCCTCATGGATTATTTTTGCTTCATGCAGTAACCTTTCGAATATTTTATTCTGATGAAGATTCTGCACTTCCTCAAAAACTTTTTCCATTCTCCTGACTGCCCAGCAAAGGTTTACTGCAGTTGGCCGTGTTTTAATTAATGTATCTGCAGCCTGGTGCATTATATTTTTAATCTCTGCAGAACTGAAATTATCAACAACAGCTTCATAAGCTGCTGTAACCATTCCGTATGCAGCTGTAATGCCAATCGCCGGAGCGCCCCGTACAGACATTTCCTTAATTGAGTTGACTACGTCAAGGTAAGTCTTGCAGCAACGGTATTCTGTTCTTCCTGGCAAATGTCTCTGATCAAGCAAGTATAAACAGTTATCTTCCCAGTATAATGTTGGCAGATCTTTTCCTGTGTTCACAGCTGATTAGCTCCTCTCTTTCCAATACTGACCAGTTTTACTGCAGCTGCAGCTATGTTCAGGTTTAATATTTTCCAGGCAGGCGGTAAGTAAACGATCCAGGCCCGGTTTAACCCGGTCCATTATATCTAAAACTTCCTGGTGAGTAAGCGGTTTAGCGGAAATACCGGCAGCATAATTGGTTGAAAGAGCAATTGTTGCGTAACAGAGGCCAGCTTCACGAGCCAGGACTGCTTCCGGAATATTAGTCATTCCAACCAGGTCGCCTCCCCACTGCTTCATCATCTTAATTTCAGCGGGCGATTCGAATCTTGGTCCTTCTGTGCAAACATAGCAACCGCCTTCCAGAAGTTTCTGATTTGAGTTCTGGCCGGCTTTTAAAATTGCCTGTCTTATTTCAGAACAATATGGTTCAGTAAAGTCAGTATGAACTACAAGCCCATTATCACCTTCGAAGAAAGTGAGTGGACGCTGCCTGGTCAGATCGATAAATTGATCGATAACTACCATGCTGCCCGGAGGCATTGCTTTATTTAGGCTGCCAACAGCTGCGGTAGCTATAATCTTGTCAGCCCCCACCTGCTTTAATGCGGCGATGTTAGCTTTATAATTGATTTTATGTGGGGGGACAGAATGGCCGCCGCCGTGACGGGCCAGGAAATATACCATGCGCTCTTTGTAGTTACATTTCATCATTGCTACAGCACCATAAGCTGTATCAACAGTGATTTGATCTGAATCGCTGAATAGTGATTGATTATATACACCGGTTCCACCGATAATACCGACTTTAATATCAGACAATTAGAATCCTCCTATCAAGCAATATCTATACCTATAAATTTCTTTAGACAAAAGCAAAATTCCTGCACCGATAATGTTGACGTTTAGATTTAAATGCGCTATACTATAAACTGCTTTTAGAACAAGTCGTTTAGCCGACGTAGCTCAATGGAAGAGCAGCTGATTTGTAATCAGCAGGCTGGGGGTTCGAGTCCCTTCGTCGGCTCCATCAAAAGTTGTGGAGAGGTACCCAAGTTGGCCAAAGGGGGCAGACTGTAAATCTGCTGGCAGTGCCTTCACTGGTTCGAATCCAGTCCTCTCCACCAAAGAGGGCCATTAGCTCAGCTGGCAGAGCACCTGACTTTTAATCAGGGTGTCCCAGGTTCGAATCCTGGATGGCTCACCATTAATTATAACGGCCGGGATTTTTCCCGGCCTGACTTATTTCTGATACAATATAAAAAGAAATTTAAGATTGGAGGTATAATAAGATGTCTTCAACAATTCTGATTAAAGATGCCACAATTGTTTCCATGGATGAAAAAGAGCGGGTTTTTGAAAAACAAGATATTTTGTTAAAGAACGGTTTTATTGAGGCTATAGACTCGTCATTAAACGCTGAGCACAAAGAAGATCAGGTGTTTTCAGGAACAGGAAAAGTTGTTATCCCCGGCCTTATTAACGCCCATAACCACGCAGCAATGAGCCTTTTTCGCAGTTATGCCGATGACTACCCTCTAATGGAATGGTTGGAAAAAAAAATATTTCCGGCGGAAGCAAAGCTTGAACCAGAAGATATTTACTGGGGAGCATTGCTGGCCATGCTGGAGATGATCCGCGGTGGAACTACCACCTTTGTCGATATGTATTTTTATATGGAACAAACGGCCCAGGCTTGCCTGGAAAGTGGAATGAGAGCCATGCTATCCCAGGTTTTTATCGGTGAAAATGCTGTTCCCGGTTTTAACAGCCTGGAAGATGTAAAAAGTTTTACCGAGCAATGGGATAATGCTGCTAATGGCAGGATTAACACTATTCTGGGGCCTCATGCCCCTTATACCTGTTCCCCGGATTTTTTGAAAAAAGTACTCAAAGTAACTGAGGATACTCGGCCCCTGATCCATATTCACCTTTCAGAGTCACGCCAGGAAGTTGAGCAGTCCCTGAAACAGTACGGCAAGACACCTGTTGCCGTACTGCAGGATATCGGTATGTTTGAACGCGAGGTTCTCGCCGCACACTGTGTGCATTTAACCGATGAGGATATCGATATTCTTTCAAATAACAAGGTCGGCATTGCCCACAATCCCGGCAGTAACTTGAAGCTTGGAAACGGGGTGGCACCTTTAACCAGGCTGCTTGAGCATGATGCCCTGGTTGGTCTTGGCACTGACGGCCCTGCCAGCAATAACAACCTT
>JBNJHL010000094.1:0-9226 GCA_051748445.1 Bacillota bacterium | reverse complement strand
CTATATAACTCATTTCTGCTAACACCATGAACTGAATCTTCAATCACAGTTAAAACCTTTTGAATTTCTTCGTCACCCGGAAAAGCTTTCTCGATAAAAGAATGTCAAGGGGACGGGGTTGTCGACAACTTGAATGTCAAGGGGACGGGGTTGTCGACAACTTAAACCCATCCCTTTCATTTGGCAGTGTTGTCAACACCCCCGTTCCATTGATAATTCTATTGAAATTAAACCCCACTATTACCCGGAATAATCCTGCTCCGGACAAACTTATTTACGATATTTAGCAATATTATGCATATATTTACATTTAATTTGCATTGCAGTATAATGCTACTTGTGTTCTGTAAATATGTGAAATGAGGTGGGCGATCGCACCATGGACCGCTTGATCGGCAGCTGCCGGATTATTGAAAACCGCGCTTCAAGTTACCGGCAGGAAAGGGCGGGGGAACTTCAGGGGTGGTAAGGGGTTAACAGGCTTGGGCCTTTGAATATCATATTTCAAGGCCTGAGCCAATAGTATCACACCAATGTTTCAATTTACTGCTTTACGGGCAGATCCACATATGGATTTTCTCTTAAAAAGACCTCAATTAAACCATCATAAATGCCGTCGGGCAAGCTTTCTTCGTACCAGTAACCTAAGATAGTCGGCTCACGAAAATAAAAAGGATCCTTATAATATCTGGTTGCATATATATCACCTATTACCGGCCAGTAGTAACCATCCCACATCTCTGACAAATCATCACTTAAATGTTTCAGGCCGTTTTCTTGTATATTTTTGGAATAATCAAGAGGCCTGATAACTGCATAATGGATGTGACCCCATTTATCTATAACATTAGCAATATAATCACCAGGCTCAACAATCTTGCCGGCATGAATTTCTTCTGCAGGTAAAGTGTGTCCATATTGAACTATAGCACCTACATAAGGGTTATATACTTCTAAATTACCGTTTGATTCGGGGATAACCCTGTATATAATTCCCTTTGTACCGGAATATACGTTGGCAGTCCTATCCTGTGTATAAAAATCCCAAGATGCATGCACACCTAATTGATTACCGCAATCAGGGTAATCATATTTGAAAACATGGTGCAATGGATATTGCAAATTATCATAGGTCACTTTTTCATCAAGATCAAGCATCCAGTCTTTCCAGGAATAATATCCTTCGAAAACTTTCGAGTATGAAAATGCTTGTTTTTCATCATTATCACTTGAGATTTTTATTATGAAATCCAATTCACTGCCTGCCAAATACATAAAGTCAACAATAGTTACAATATATTCCCCGTTGACTATTTCAATTGGCATATCTTTCTGCTTTACCTCTCCCTCATATTTAATATCAACCATCACGTCATCGGAAGAAATCCCACTTTTACCATCATAATCAATAAAAAGCACTGCACCCCTGTATGGAAGTGTCCCAATATTTAATGCAAAATCTTCTTCAGACAAAACATCTTCTTCTAGTTCTTCATTTTTCACTTCTTTTTCCGCGTCATCGTTAACACCTGCTGGTTCGGCAGCGCCATTTTCACTAATTGCTCCACATCCTGTCAGAACAGCCATACCCATTAATACAACTAAGGCAGCAGTTAAAAGCTTTTTTAACTTATTAAACATTGCTTATCACTCCATGGTAATATCTATAGTATTTCAGCTCTTAGATAGTGTATGATTTTGACTTTCCATGTTCACTATTCCTTTCAAAATTCCTTAAGCGATCGATATCATGTTTGCCAAGCATTTTAAAACCCATATCAGGATCCTGTCTTAAGGTTCGATTGCTTCTACTTCGTCAGTTGTGGTAGCAAAAGATACCCACATGGTAATAATCAGTACGAATACTGCAAGAATGATAAGTGGTTTTTTTAGTTTTCCTTTTAAGAATAAGCCGCAGGTTCCCATATCAATAGCTCCTTTTTCAGGATTATCAATGAACACTCTTCCAGGTGATTGAAAGGGCTGCCATAGAGAATAGCCGGGGTTAGAACACAGCACAATCCCCTGCTTGTTTTTTTACTTAAATAGCTTCCGCATAGTTTTACCAGCTGCCCGGCCGGTTAGGCGGCGGCCTACTCTTTTGGTCACTTTCTTGGAGCTGCCGCTGGAGATAGCGGAGAAGTCCCCTAACAGACGGGCCAGCCTATAGAGAAAACCCCTGGTTTTGTTGACACTCATGGTTAGCTTCCTTAGAAGATATTGAGCGGAACATGTTATTAGAATAAGTTTTCCCAAATATAGATGTAGTCCTCACCTGTATCAGGTATATCCTCTTCGCGAAAGACAACCAGAGTTCCCTCTTCAATTAATTGACCGGGCAGGTAGAATTCTTTTAACTGTAGAAAATCGTAGCCCAAGCCTGGGCCAGACAACCTCCACCAACCGCTATCACCATGATTGCCAGCAGGAAGATCAACCATTTCAAAAGCATCCCGTATCTCGGTTTGACCTTCAACAGTAACATCTTCGTGCAGGTAGGCTCCAGTCCAGATACTGCTTAAATCAATATAGCGTTTTGTTGTGCCCATAGATAGTTGAGTATATTGATCCAACGTTAAATAATTACCAATGAATTCATCACCAATGACAGGATAAACACCCTGGTTGTCGGTTGCAACCCACCAGCCGTCTGCCGGCCCTAATCTATCTTCACTGAAAAGACGACTGCTGGTAACCCTGCCCCAAGTATCATCTATATAGTAGTAAGAAGAAGGCCATTGGTTAGCCTGTTCAAAGCTTAGGCTTAATTGACCGGAATGGCCGGGTTCTGGGGCAATTTTGGTTGCCCAGACCTGTTCAGTTAATTCTTCTACAATATTTTGCTCCAACCAGCTAAGATAGTACAACAAAGGGTGCAAAGAGTGACTACCTTGATAAGGCCCAAAGAGCATAGTATCTCCGGCATAATAAATTGGGTATCTATACCACCAGTTGTAATCATCTGACTGCTGGGTTAGTTGGTATCTAATACTTTCACTGTAACCATGATCTAAGTTCAAAATATGTGTGAGAGCATCGTCATCATCTAACAGAACATTTATGAAAGGTGGAAGAGTCGGCCTAATGACAGAATTTAAGGTAAGCTCTTCCTCAGCGTCAAGTGCAGTTTCAATGTAGTTGACGTCATCTACTTCTATGTAACCTCTTAAACGGTCTACTGTGATTGTTTTTGCGAGGATACCATCACCGATCACTTCTTGATGTAAAATGCCGATCTGTTTTTCCAGTTCTATGTTTCCATCTAACAGGTAATCTGCGTACCTTTTTGAATAGTAGGCTTCATTGGATGAGATGGTTCGAAAATCTGACAACTGCGAATTAAAGAGGGCAGCCCAATCTGCTGCTAAATCTTCACCGGCAGGAATGCTTTGGACTTCCAATGATTCTTCTATTTCTGACATTCCTTCTACAGTCATTTCTTCTGTTAGGCCGAGAGTTATGTATCGCTCGGTTAAACCCTGCGCCACATATAAATATTGATCTATTTCAAAGTAGTCGCCGACAAATTCTGGCCCTATAACAATCTCATCATTCAGATCGTCAATAGCAAACTCGTTTTTGCCAATATCATCGATATCAATGATATCATCCCATAAAATGAAGTATTGCCTATGTTGAGGTCCCATAGCTGAAACAAGATCAAGGTCATAGAGACCTATTTCCCCGGGGTCAGGGGCAACCCTGGCTGCCCAGTCCGCATCACCCCAGAGGCTTCTATCAAAAACGGTTATTAAATCGAGTTCAGCCAAAGCTTCTGTTGATGTGAGGAGTTGATTAGAATCTTCTACTTCAATCTTGTTTTTAATCATTATTGTGTTAAAGGACTTTGTGAGTTCACCGTTGCCAGATATAGTTTGCTTAAATTCTCCACCTGTATCCCTGTATGTTATAGGCGAAAACCAAGTATGTTCTTCCAGAAAACCCGCTTGCTTTTTGAATTCAATTCTACCCTCCAGGTTGTAGTCAACTGAGTGGGTCATATGTTCCTCATTTGCCATAACAGGCATGGTAAACACTATGATTAATATTACAATGCTTGCTGCAGTAAAAGCCTTCTTCCGCATATTATTTCCCCTGTCTCATTTATTTGATACCTGCCCTATTTATAGATATTATCGTTTATAGTGAATCCGTATTAAATTGTCTGGACTTCCCCCACTGAAAATAGACTAATATTTCATTTAAAAAGCTTCCGCAACCCCTTCCCTGCTGCCCGGCCGGTGACCCGGCGGCCGACCCTTCTGGTCATCTTCTTGGAACTGCCGCTGGAGATCGCTGAAAAGTCACCCAGCAGGCGGGCCAGCTTGTATAAAAAGCCCCTGGTTTTGTTGACACTCATGGTTACACCCCCGGTTAAAAAAGTATTATTTATTTAATTATAACGGGCTGATGTGACAAGCGGTTGTCACATGGAAGCAAAACTGGTGTTTAATTCGTGGGGATTGATCTGTTTACTGTATATTTTTAAGTTTCGCTATTTCATAGAATAATCCTGCTTCTTTATCAGCCCTTATATCCCAGCGGCAGCTTATCACCCCTTACCGTTTTTTACGCAGGTCGTAACTGGCCTGCTTGGCATTTTTCCTGTAAGCTTTGCTATAGAGCTCATCTTCCATCTGCAGTGCTTCAGATTTTAATACCTCTGACTGGGCAATTAGTTCATCATCCCCGGTATTGGCATATACTTCTTTAAGTTTATCTGCCTGATCTAATAATATTTTGCGAGCTTTTTTGAAATCTCGGTGATCGGCAATTTTCAGGGCATCTTCCCGGGCCTGACCGGCCTTGAAGAGCTCTACTTCCTTGCTTACCTTCAGATCAAAACCGCCATCGATTTTTGCCTGGTCTGAGGTGACTTCTAACATCAGACTTAAATCGTAGCTTACCTTACTAAACTCTGCGGTTACATCGAAGTAGCGGAAATTAAGATCGGCTATAGGTTGCATGGCTTCTGAAGCTGTCTCTACAAAGAGTTCAGCTAGAACAGTTTTGGTTTCACCATTGTAGATATCAGGCAGCTTGAAGAGTACTCCTTGCTCTGCCTGCTGAGGTTCGTAACCGAAAACCTTGTTTAGCTTAACTCCTGCTGCAGGCTTAATATTAAGGATGGGGTTTTGCCCGGTTACGCTAAGCAGGCCTTTCAGTTCCTTTTCAAAGATGGATGGTATAGCATCGGGTGAGGCAATAAAGTAGAAATTGCCATCACCGGCTTCGGCCAGGTCTACCAGGAGATCTTCGTCAAAATCCTCACCGGCTCCCAGGGTAGAGAGGGAAATGCCTGAGCTTCTGATATCCTTTACCATATCGACCAACCTAACCGGGTTAGTAATACCCTGGTTGGCAAGGCCATCGGTAAGCAGGATGACGCGGTTCACCTGCTCTTCTGATCGGTTCTTCCTGACCTGATCGGCACCCTCGATCAGTCCACCGCTTAAGTTAGTGGTTCCGCCGGGCTGCAGGCCTTTAACCCGGGCTATGAGCTGATCCTTATTTTCTACCCTGGTAGCCGGGATAAGCAGATCAACTTCACTGTCAAAGGTAACCACCGCAACAGTGTCATCTGCCTCGAAGTGATTGATAGCGAAGCTGACCGCTTTTTTGGTGTACTCGAGTTTTTGCCCGGCCATTGAACCGGAGCGGTCCAGGACAAAGCAGATATTTAAGGGCAGCCTTTCTCCTTCCAGGTTTACTTTGGGCTGAATGATTTGCAGCATCATGTGGAGTGGGGTGATTGCATTTTCGGGCAGGAACTTCTGGCTCGTGGCCAGGTGAAGCTTAATCTTTTGATCGGTCATCGTAAATTACCTCCTGTTAATACCATTTTAGCCGCTTCATGTGACATATATGTGTCAGATATGAGGGCGAACAATCGTTTAACCATGTTTTTTTGATTTTTCCTGGAAACTGAAACAGCCGTTTTACGACACCGGCACAAGGGGTTTTTCTGTTAAGCTTGAAGTGATCGATAAAGGAGAAAACAGCTTATGCACGCTATACCGCAATAAATCGGTGGAGTTTTCGCTTAAAAGGTAGAGACGGTGAAGTTGTGGACCTACCGAGGGTATGGACTACCGGCACAACATTGGAAGAATGCATGGAAAACCTAAAAAAGACTTTAGAAAGCTGGCTCCTTGTCAACATAAAAAATAATATGACAATTCCAAAGCTCGGTAAATACGAAATTATCGAATCAGTAGAAAATAAATGACAAAGCTAACCACAATCAATAGAAATGATCTAGCATAACCAGGCACGACTGGATAAGCCTTTAGTACATGGTGTCCAAAAATAAGGGGTTAGGGCGCAGTCTGCTTTCAAGGACCTTGAACTGGCCAGCGAAACCAGCCTTGGCTTTTGGGACAATGAACGCGACTACGAGGCCTGGAAAAGTTATTGAGAAAAGAAGATGTATTAGTTTTTCCTTCTACTTTAATTTGACTGGCAATGAATGTCGTTGTTATAATTGGTACAGGAAAAAAGTATGAAATATAAATTGATTGCGAGATGAAAATTATGACTGTGTCATTTATATTAAGCGATTATATCAGTAAAGCATTAGATAATGCATTATATGATAAATTAGATGATGGAACATATAGTGGCAAAATCCCTGGGTTTCATGGAGTTGTTGCCTTTGGAACAACTTTGCGTGAATGTGAAAGCCAACTTCAGTCTACATTAGAAGACTGGATTTTGATCGGTTTCAAACTAGGGCATCCTTTACCCATAATTGACGACATTAATCTAAACCAGGAGCCACAACTTGAAGAGTTGGAATCCATGTAAAAGAAGAGATTTTATTAGCAAATTAAAAGCCCTTGGCTTCAAAGGACCATATGCTGGTTCTAAGCACCAGTTTATGGTTTATGGGCAACATCGTCTTTCTATACCTTCAAACAAAGAATATTCCATTCCACAATTAAAAATGATGATTGACGAGATCTCACTTATTACCGCTGAAGATATTAATCCTGAGTACTGGAACAACCTTTAGCTACCATTATGAGATCTATTGCGGTATCGGTTTTAGGTTCGATAGAGTTCATCGCAAAAAGCAGGGTGTCATTTATATTGTTGAAGCAGCCCTTCTTTCAGTGCCGCTGCTTTTTTCCACTGGGTTTGTCTTCATCCTGGTCATTTCTCAAAGTATAAAATACCGCAACCTGATGCTTGCAAAACTCACCATAATCATGGGGACAGTCACAAATAGCCTGAATTATATCGCCCTGATCTTCTAGCTCAACCGAAACCCGGTACAGTTCAGTGCCTTCGACATAGCGCCTGGTAATTTTATCGCTTTTAAACTTTGTTCGGTCAAGATCTATTTTTATCTCATCCAGATCAGCTAAATATTCTTCGAGAGCTGCTAATCTGTGAATAAGGCATATTCCCATAGTGCCTCACCATTTTAAAGTTATCTATTATGATAACTCCTTAGGCCCTAAATCCGAAGCAGATTATATCGTTGCAGAGTGTTAGCTATGAGGCAGTGGACGCGGGATAGGAGCTTAGCACTCCTCCCTTGTTTCCGGTTATCTATTTTGAAACATTTCTAAAATAAACCAGCTTAGTTACCGCATTCTAACCAAATCAATTAGCCGGTCTTGATTCCATATATACTGAATCTTTGCATATATCAATTCTGTTGCTCCAGGATTTACCTGAAGACTCTTTTTGCGCTCTTTCCCAGGCGATGTTGCCGAACTCATCAATAAATACTTTATTGAAGGTGTTTTTATCCTTTAGAATCTCAAATACCCCATGCAAGTTGTCTGACATGTCATATATCCTAACCTCATCATTATCAAAAGTAACCGTCAAAGAGTAATCATCATTAGGAGCTACTTTTATAATTTTTCTAGTCCCTTGTTCAAAGTATTCTTTTACTTTCTTCGGCACAATATCTGTTTTCAAACAAAACACCTCCCTCACCTTAAAGGTTCAATTGGAAAAAGTTCTTGTTGTTGTTGGGCAAGATACCAGTTTTCCTTTAACTCTTCCTGATGCAAAGCTACCCAACCGTAGAGCATTTTTAATTGTTTATTAGGCATTTCCCCACCTATCAATTCTATTGATTCTATGCTAATGCAACAGTCGTATTCACCATAATTAGCATGGAAATGCGGCGGATGATGATCTCTGTAATTTATGTATATTTTTATCCCTCGAAATTCACATATCGTAGGCAATATTGTTACCTCTGCTGCTTTTTTAATTATATCTAATTATATCATTAAAATCAGGTCGATTAAATAGAGGTATAACTTTTTGACCCCATCCATTTTATTTGGCATTATTGTCAACAACCCCGTTCCATTAACAATTCTATTGAAATTAAACCCCACCATTACCCGGAATATATCTGCTCCGGACAAACCCATTTACGATATTTAGAAATATTATGCATATATTACACTAAATTTGCATTGCAGTATAATAGTGCCTGTGTTCTGTAAATTAGCGAAATGAGGTGGAGAAAGTTAAAAGTACTAAGAAAGCTACGCCCCCGGTGAGAGATTACCTGCGGGAGGGCTTACTGGCCCTGGTTCCTGATTACAGAAGTGGTTATAAATCAAATGTGATAACCAAGAAAAATAGTTATCCGGACAGCCGGTCTGTAAACTGGCTGGCCCAAATGATTGCCCGGTATCATTGCCTGGATTACAGCCTGATGATGAAGCGGGGCAGACATCTTTTAGAACAGCGCCATAATATCAGCCTGGCTTTTACCGCAGGCCTGGTGCTTGTTCCGGTTAAGCTAAAGGTGGCAAAGTCGCAAAATGAGCTGGCAACCGGCTATATTTCTCTAAAGGAAATTGAAGAGATTGTTACTATGCCGGCCGGGCCAGGCAGAATAGGACCCGCCTGGCTATCGAAGGTAATCTTTAAAAACGGCAAGCAGCTTTTTACTCTGAACAGCAAGAAAACTTTGCAGGAAAGGATGCGCCACGGTCAAATAGTGCTCTCCGATTACCAGCTGCGGAATGGGATAAGAGATCATAGTAAAACTTTAAGGCCCGGGCCTCAGAATATAGTATTTCGAGGCTTGGGCCCTTCTTATTTTTTTGTCTTTATTTGTTTTCCAATACTTTGAACATCACTATCATCAAGCCACTCTCTGCGTTCCCTGGTGTAATCTCCATACCCAGAGTCAAACTGCCTGATGAATTCTACCATCCCAACAGAACCTAGCTTTTCTGTAAGA
>JBNJHL010000093.1:0-9329 GCA_051748445.1 Bacillota bacterium | reverse complement strand
CTGGTGGAGAGATGAGGTATAACTTTAGGAGGACTATGGTTGATGGACAGAGAGTATGGACTGAGGGACTAGCTACTATGAGTGCTAGTACTAAACAAGTATGCAAGCTAGAGGCACGCGGCCATAAAAAGCATGTTGATGATTATTCTGAAGGTAATCTTGTTGCTGATACCGAGGTGTGAACCTTGCTGAACATTTTAAAATAATATTTCAACTTTAATGATAGAATACCTGCAAATTATCGCATGGGCATTATAAAATTAATATAAACAACGCTTCCCATCCTTAGCCGGGAGTAGAGTCAGCTTTTTGATCAACGTTTCCGTTGGAACAATAATAGCAACCGACTTTTATGTTCCTGCAGATAGTTACGCAGTGCTGTGCTGGGTTGCAAAAAATTTTACCCGTAAGATCTTGAATTTATCACTCCATATTTAGTTGTATTAAAATAATTATATGGGGCAGCAACGACACACTTGTGACATTTAGGGCAAATCAGAAATTTTTTTAACTACTGTAAAATTATAGGGCAGAAATAATGAATAAAACTGAAACATCTCATCAAAAGCAAAAACATTCTATACACACAACTTATTACAAGTGTACTTTCAAGCTTAACTTGTAAGCAATATATAATTGATTCACCTACCTATCATTTTTCAGAGCTACTTATGGATAAGCATGGAATAGAAACAATAACCTTCCTCCCGAGAGGAAAGTTGACAAATTTATTGGGCAATAAAGAGAATATTTGACGCTCTAAGTTGAAACATAAATGGTTGCTTTAGCACAGGTTTTTATAGATAATATAATTGATTAACTCTTTACTAGAGGCGCAAAATGATCGGAGACAAGCTGGTTATAACCGAATATCACCGCTCGGCAGCGGCAATGATATTTAAAGAACTTAAAAACATCCTGGCCGATGCTGACAAACCTGTAGCCGTAACGGTAGCGGGCGAATCGGGTTGCGGCAAATCTGAAACAGCGGCAGTACTGGCTGAA
The DNA here is from genome assembly GCA_051748445.1 of Bacillota bacterium. Classification (GTDB taxonomy): domain Bacteria; phylum Bacillota; class Dethiobacteria; order DTU022; family DTU022; genus T3SED10-7. Next base: position 8,324 of record JBNJHL010000093.1, on the reverse strand, counting down.
TTATGCAATGAAGCAGGCTACAAGGCCCTGATCTTACAACAGGACGATTATTTTGTTTACCCGCCAAAAACAAACCACAGCAAAAGAGAAGAAGATATCAACTGGGTAGGACCGCAGGAAGTAAAAATTAATTTAATCGAGGAGAATATTGATACAATAAAAAACAGCAGCGAACCTGTCATTACTAAACCTCTAGTTAATTACGATGAAGACAGTGTTGATAACAAAAAAATTTCTGTTGAGGGAATTAAAGTGGTTGTAGTAGAAGGTACTTATACCACGACAATTAGAAATGCGGACCTGAAAGCTTTTATTGACCGTGATTATCGCCAGACCAAAAAAGCAAGGCTCAAGAGATCCCGTGACCCACAAACCGATTTCCTGGAACAGGTGCTTTCTATCGAGCATAATATTATATCTGCTCACAAAATAATGGCTGATGTTATTATCCCCGCCCCGGAAGAAGAAAGAAATAGTTCCATCTAACAGTAAAGTATCGGAGGTCTGCCATGCCTGACCGAAACCTTCCTCCCAGGCAGGAACTGCCCCGTGGAGTCATGTTTAACGCCTACCCCGACAGTATCGGCTCCAGGTTGTCCGATACCGTTAAGCTCTTAAAGCGTCCTGAATTCAAAAATGCCTTTTCCCTTTTTTACATTTTGCCCACCTTTTTTAACAGCGACCTGGACCGCGGTTTTTCAGTTATTGATTACAACCTGAACCGGGAACTGGTCTCAGAAAATGACCTGGAAGAACTTTACTCTCTCGGGATTACTTTAAAGCTCGATTTTGTTTTAAATCATCTCTCGGTCAATTCCCCCCAGTTCCGGGATTTGCTTGATAATGGTGACGAATCGACATACAGTGATTTCTTCATCGACTGGAATAAATTCTGGCAGAACAGGGGCGAACCGGGGCCGGAGGGATATATTATTCCCTACCGGGAGTACCTTGATAAGCTTTTTACCCGCAAACCCGGCCTCCCGGTAATGAAAATTTGTTTTCCAGACGGCACAGACCGCTTCTTCTGGAATACTTTCTATCAAAAAACATACTCTGAAAAGAATAGTAGAAAATACCTTGGCCAGCTGGATTTAAATGCCCGCTCTAAAAAAGTGTGGCAGTTTTACGGACATACCCTTGATAAGCTGGCTTCGTATGGAGTTATAATAGTTCGCCTGGATGCTTTTGCTTACCTGCACAAGGAACCGGGCCGTAAAAACTTCCTGAACCGGCCGGAAACATGGCAGTATCTTGATACGATCAGGAACATGGCTGAAGAGCGCGGTATGGTTGTATTTCCTGAAATCCATGCCGAATACGGCAGCGCTGTCCACCGGGAAGTCGCCGGCAAGGGCTACCCAATATATGACTTTTTCTTTCCCGGCCTGATCATCGATGCCCTTGAAAGGCACACCTCAGAACCTCTGGTAGGCTGGATCCATGAAATTGTGGAAAACAGCTATACTACTATAAATATGTTAGGTTGCCACGATGGAATTCCGGTTCTCGACCTGAAAGGTATGGAAGTAAATGGGACATATAATCCCGGTCTGCTCAGCGATGACCAGGTTAATGCAGTTGTAAATTTAATCACTTCCCGGGGCGGGCTGATTAAAAACCTGTACGGACCAGACGGTGAAAAAATATCATATTACCAGGTCAATGCCACCTTTTTCAGTGCCCTGGGGGAAAGTGAAGATAAGCTGCGTCTGGCCAGGGCTATCCAGCTTTTCATGCCGGGCACACCACAGATTTGGTACCTGGACCTTTTTACGGGGAAAAATAATTACGAAGCTGTAAAAGAAGGCGGAGAAGGCAGTCATAAGGAGATTAACCGTACCAACCTGACCCTCGAAGATATTGAAAATGGGCTAAAAGAAGAGGTTGTTCTTGATCAATTGGAAATGATTCGCCTGCGCAACTCCTCTCCTGCCTTTAATGGAAAAATGGAACTAATACAATCAGACGAGCCGCATATCCTGGAAATTAGATGGAGAGATAATGATAACAGCGCGATTATGAAGGCAGACCTGAAGACATATGCTTTTCACATAGAGCACACTGATAGCTCCGGTAATTATCAATGCTTTTCATACAATCAGTAACAGGGTAGATGTGTTTTAAAGATCCATCAGAATGCGCAGCCTGTCCTCAACAAGGCCCATGGTTTGATCAGAAACCAGGCCAATTTTTTTTATAAGCCTACTCCTTGATGCTGAACGAATATCTTCGCATTTAATATAGCTTTCGACATTAATACAACCTTCCGGGGGTTTTATGGCAACATGAAAAGGAATATTCTTTTTTTTCGATGTAATTGGCAGTATAATAATCAGTTCTGACGGCCCATGGTTAAATAGATCAACCGATGTTACCAGGCAAGGCCTTTGGCCAGCTTGCTCCCTTCCACGAACAGGGTTTAAATCAATCAACCAAATTTCTCCCCGCGAAGGATTCAATTATAATCAACCTCCTGCCCGTCGGTAAGGGTATTTGACCATATTTCTCTTTCCTCCTGCTCTTCTTTCCACTGCCGGGGGTTCTCTTTTAGATCGGCATATGCTTTGTTGGCTTCCTCCAGGAAAAGGGTGCGCCGGTGCTCTTCAACTGCCCGATCTAAAACCTTCTGCACAGAATCACCCTTTTCCCTGGCAATATCTTTTAAAGTTTCAGCAGTTTTATTGCTAACCCTAACTGTTTTACCAGACATCAGATCACTTCCTGCTTACAATATTGTATGCTTAATTGTAACATATTATTTATCTTTTTTCTACACATAAAACATAAAAACAAAAGGGACCACCGACTTTATAGCCAGGAGACGACAAAGGTGCAGGATCGACACTTGAAAAGAATTCTTATCATAACTGACCGCCAGGGTGACCATGATGGTAAAACCGCCGGGTGCGGCGGCCAAAAAGCTGGTTGGAAAGTCCCAGCCGGACACCCTGTGAATTAGCAGGGCAACTCCCAGTGAAGTTGCAAAAATTATTAGTGTGGCAATAGCAATTGGAATAAGGATGTTTCCGGTCAATATAACTTCAACAGTACCAGCTGTTAGATTATCCGAAACCATCAGGCCGATAGCCAGCAGCATCACCCCAAATAGTTTAGTGGACGGTGCTACAACCTTTACCTTGCCAGATAGAGATAAAAAAACAACAAAGAAAGTAGCACCAACCATTCCACCTGCGGGTATACCTAATTCAAGAAAAAGCCAGCCTCCTGCTGCTGCAAATGCTATTGATATAACAGTATTTTTTATAAAATCCAGGGTTTTATATGATAATAAACCCTGTTCAGGCTCATTCATATTTACCGGGGCCTGTTCATTACTTAAGGAATTCTGCTTTTCCCCTGCACCTGGAAACTGCTGAGCCTGGGTTTTTTCTGTTTCTTCTTTTTTCACCCATATTTTCAATATTACCGGGAATAAAACCATGGTCAGTATCATCCTGACAGCCTGCATAACAATAATAATCCCCAGGTCAGCCTGTGTAGCCAGGGCAATTATGGTCATTTCAGGCAGACCACCCATGCTGGACGAAAGCATGGCCGTGATCGGGTCCAGGTAAGTTAGCTGCGAAAGAAAAGTCCCTAACAGAAAGACAATACTCAAAGCCCACCCGGCAATAATTATTGCCGGCAGCACCATACTTTTTAACTCTTTAACAGTTTCCCTGGTTACCTTGGAGCCAACATAAAGACCAAGCACTACCTGGACAAGCGGTGAAAAAAACCCCGGCGATTCCGGAAGAGGCAGACCGAGAACCCTGAGTGCACCTACCACTGCTATTGTTCCCAGCAAGGCCGGGGCAGGCATACGCAGCAGATAAAAGAGAAGCCAGCCCAGGCTTCCCAACCCGAAAAGCACTGCTATTTCAATAACTAAATCCAGCAATCCTTCCACTCCAAAAGAACATAGTAATAAACACAGAATCTGTGATACAGTAACTCAAATATCTCAATACCTTAAACTTTCATCATCGTAAATATCCTTTAAGTATTGCAGTAATGAATAATGGTTTTCACCTATCTTCTTTTATTAATGCTGCTGTTATCTGTTATTTTATCTCTTTAAGTGCCAAGTATAGTAACAACTACTATCCTGCTTTCGCGAGGTCCGTCAAACTCACAGAGAAAGAGATTTTGCCAGGTCGACAATCCCATTTTGCCCTCAATAACTGGCACGGTCTCACTGGGACCAACCAAACCGGCTTTCAGGTGAGCATCACCGTTGCCATCCTGACGATCATGTTCCCAAACACCCCTCGGAATAATTTTTGCCAGCAGGTTTATTACATCGTTTTGCACACTATCATCCCAGTTTTCCTGGATCATAATTGCTGCAGTCGCACCCTGCACATATACCGAGGCCAAACCATTCTCTATACCGCTGTTCGCAACAATAGTTTCAACCTGTCCGGTAATGTCATAGAGCCCTTCCCGGCTTTCAGTCTTTACGCTGAACGCTTTTTGCAAGATTCTTCATCCTTTCGAAAAATCAGTGTAACTACTGCCTGCTTAATAAACTGAAGCGATCAGCGAGCACAGTTTTCTTAAGCAGACTGGGTAGAAACTGATAAAGCTGGTATTAAGAAAGCCTCCCTTCTATGCAGGGAGGCCCGGTTTTCATTATTAGAAGTTCTAACCTAAAACAAATCCAGCCAGGAAGGACAAGCAAAAATGCTTATGCCAAGAACAGCATCTTTCTGCGGACTCGCTTCTTCTTCGGAAGCAACCTTGCTGCTTTCACTGCTATTTGAACCGGTATTGTTCCCAGAGCCTGTTGAACTGCTTCCTTCAATAGAGCCGGAACCTGTGTCCACTTCTACAGAACTATCTGAACTACCTCCGGAAGGACCAGTATCCCAATCGTCAAGACCCGAACCTGCGTTAGTACCCGGACTGATATTATCCATTGTAAAAGACTCGGTAATTGAAGCTTCGCCTTCGACTGTCATGTCTTCATGTAGATAACCACCGGAAAAGGGGCTGCTTATATCAATATGACGCTTAACAGTACCACCGGAGGTTGAAGCACTCTGATTAATACCCTGCTCTTCCGCATAAACAGATTTATTTAAACTGCCTTCAAAAATATATGTCCCGGCAGATATCAAAACACTGGCCGTGAAAAATACAATGGTCAGGGGTAAAACTGCAAATACTTTTTTAATGCCCATGCCCTTCAAGCCTCCCATCAAACACCTCTAAGCTCTCGGTCAAGAAGTATATTGTATTAAATCGATTTTGCCTTCTTTATTACATTAACACTAAATAAGGCTAATTACAATAGAATGGAACAACCTAATACCCTGTTAACTAAGAACATTTAGGCCTCCAGGCCTTTCAAAAATGCTTCAACATTTGGTGAAAATATTTTCACAGCAAATAACCTCCCCTTTACAAGCTTAACCTGATCAGTAAAATTATAATCTCGTTTTACTGCTAAACTGTCAGTTTCCCCACCGGCTTTGATCTTTTCCGGAATATAACAATTAAACCGCCGGCAATAATCAGAGCGCCACCGATCAGAGATCCCGGGGTTATCCCCTCGTATAAGAACAGGGCCGCCATTACAGTTGCTCCCAGGGGCTCGGAATAGGTTAATATCCCGGCATGCTGGGCTTGAACCTTTCTCAGGCCCAGGTGGAAAAGGGTAGTTCCAACGGTTTGCTGAAAGAGTCCTAAAAACATCAATAATAATATCCCGTCCCAGGTAGTGCTCTCGGCAGAAAATAAAACAAAAGGCAGGAAAGCAAGAACGATGTACCCTGACGATAAAATATTTGATTTGGGCCCAAGCATGGTTAGAGGCACTTTTTTCAGGAATAAAGCCAGGAATCCGTATGTCATTCCGCCCACCAGGGCAATAAAGTCTCCCAGCAAACTTAACCCGACATTAAACAACCCTCCGTAGCCCATGATCGCAGCAGTCCCAAGCAGGGAAATCATTAAGGCAAGGACTGTCCTAAACTCAAGCTTCTCCTTCAACATCAAGGGAGCGAAAAGAACTGTAAAGACCGGCGCTGTATAAATTAAAAATGCTGCATTGGCAACGCTGGTAAAATTTATCGCATAGGTATAAGCCAGGTAAGAAAGACCGGTTAATGCGGCGGGTACCAGCAGCAGCTTCCAGTGAACCAGGGCCGGTTTCATTGATGACAGACCATCTCTGACTACCACAAAAATTAACAAGCCGAACAGGCCAAATAGAAAGCGGTAAAAAAGAATATATTCCGGAGAATAATCCAGCGCCCGTACAAAAAGCCCGTAACTACCCCAGATCAGCGCTGCCATCAGGATCTGCAGGTAACCAATTTTTTCCCTGATTGCTGCTAAATATTCTGCCATTCTTAGCTTTCAACTACTTCCTGCCTGCTATCATTCTTGTAAGTAATATTTCTGTTTCGTGCTATTTAACTAAAGTATATTTTACTTTTTTAAAACAGGCAACGCTTACAGCAAAATCAATTTCTCCGGAACTGGTTTAAAAAGTAAACCGGGACAGGTTGTGGTCTTGCCTGCCCCGGTTTTTATATTTTACTGAAAGCAGGGAACTGCTTTTTTTTATGTAATAGTTTATAGTACAGCTATTTTTAACAAAGCGCGCAGTTCTATTTACAGCGGGGTGAATTATAATGAAAAAAGTTATAGTAATCGGCGGCAATGCCGGGGGGCTCAGCGCCGCCAGCCAGGTTAAACGGCAGCAGCCTGATTGGGATGTAATTGTCCTGGAAAAGGGTCAGCACATATCTTACGCAGCATGCGGTATTCCCTATCACGTAGAAGGCATCGTCCCTGACCTGGACAATCTGAAGGGAGTAAGCCCTGATGACGCCAGGAAGAAACGCAAACTTGATTTAAGGCTTAATAGTGAAGTAACAGAAATTGACCCCGAACAAAAAACGGTCACCTTTAAATCAGAGCAGGGCAAAAACAGTGCCGACTTTGATTACCTGGTTATAGCCACCGGGGCGAGGCCAATGCAGTCCGGAATTAGATACAGCCCTTCAAAGCGGGTTTACAATGCCCATACCCTGGAAGATTCCGAGGCCATGCGCTCATTTATTGAAAAGGAGAAACCAAAATCATGCGCAGTCGTTGGCGGCGGTTACATTGCCATTGAAATGCTTGAAGCTTTCCTGGCCCGCGGAGTGGAAACCCACCTCTTTCACCGTCGCGACTCACTTTCCCGCAGTTTTGAAAAAGAGATTTCCGACCTGGTTTTAGCTGAAATGGAGAAAGAAGGCGTTAAACTGCATCTTAATAAAGCGGTAAAGGAAGTAATAGATAATAACAGCAGTGTTGAAGTTTACAGCGAGGAAGAAGCAGCAAGTTTCGATATGGTTGTAGTCGCTACAGGGGTTGAGCCAAACAGTGATCTGGCCAGGGACGCAGGCATTGAAACAGGGATCAAGGGCTCGATTAAGGTTAACCAGTATATGCAGACCAACTACCCCTATATCTACTCGGCCGGTGACTGCACCGAGACAATAAATATTGTTTCCAGACAGCCTGTTTTTATACCCCTTGCTCTGAAAGCAAACAAAGAAGGGGTTGCCGCCGGCGCTAATATCAGCGGAGGGAAGGAAGCATTCCCAGGTGTCCTGGGTAGCGCTATTACAAAATTTCGCGACCTGGGCCTGGCCCGGACTGGACTAACCCTGGCCGAAGCCGAGAAAAACGGATTCAAGGCTGTAAGGTTTTCAGTAACAGCCGGCAGCAAGTCCGGCTATTACCCCGGCGTAGGCCCCTTAACTGCGGTTCTGATCGCTGAGGAGGAAACAGGGCGGCTGCTGGGAGCGCAGCTGGCCGGGCCCGTTGACGGGGTTAAAAGAATCGACGTTTATGCCACGGCCATAACTGTAAAAATGTCGATGGAAGACATTTTCCAGTTGGACCTGGCTTACGCTCCGCCCTTCTCCCCGGTCTACGACCCGGTAGTATTAACCGGCCGGGTCGGCCGTAAAAAGGTTTGATATTTATCGATCGTTATAAAGTCAGCTGTTCCATAACATTTGCCAGCTATGAAATAAGTTTTTTTTCGAGGAGGTTTCAAAATGAACCAGTTTATTGATTTGCTTAAAGCACATCGTTCAGTTCGTAAGTTCAAAAAAAAAGATGTAGAGCAAGATAAAGTTAACGCTATAATTGAGGCTGCACAGCGGTCAGCCACCTCAAGCAATTACCAGGCATACACAATAATCAGGGTAAAAGATCCCGATAAGCGAAAAACAATTGCCCGCCTGGCAGGAGGCCAACAATGGATTGAAGAATGCCCCCTGTTTTTTATCTTCTGCGCAAACTTAAAACGC
>JBNJHL010000092.1:0-9337 GCA_051748445.1 Bacillota bacterium | reverse complement strand
CCGGAATAAAAATTCATACCCAGGTCGTACTTTGCCCTGGGTACAATGACGGCTGCGAACTCGACAAAACTATTGCTGATTTATTTAATATGGGACCTGGGATATTAAGCCTGGCCGTGGTGCCGCTGGGCTTAACCGCGCACAGGGACGGCTTGATACAACTAAGGAAACATACTGAACAAGAAGCAGATCAGCTGCTAAATAAAGTTGAAAAGCTTCAGGAGGTATTTTTAAAGCAGCGCGGTACCCGTTTTATTTTTGCTTCCGATGAGTTTTATCATTTAGCTTTACGGCCGGTGCCACCCGATGAATGTTATGAAGGTTATCCACAGCTGGAAAACGGTGTCGGCCTGGCCAGACAGTTTTTAAATGAACTTCATTCGCTAAAGGATCAGGCGACAGCTTATGTAGAAAAACAGCTGCACATAACCATTGCTGCTGCACCGGCTGCTGCATTTTTACTGAAAGAGCTGGCTGAAATACTTAGAACCGATTTAGGTTTGGATACTGATCTGCAGATTATTAAAAATAAATATTTTGGTGAAGAAGTGACCGTGTCCGGACTTTTGACAGGCAGTGATTTAATAAGATCTTTAAAAGGAAAAGCCCTGGGTGATGTTGTATTTATTACTAAATCAATGCTAAAGGACAGCGAAGATATCTTTTTGGATGACATCTCACTAAAAGAAGTAGAAAAGGAACTCAGGGTCCACATCATTGCTGTTGATGGACCACTTGAAATGTTAAGCGAGTTATTGAAAGGAGGCCTGAAAATTGACCGGTAATATTGTTGCTATAGTAGGTCGTCCCAATGTTGGTAAGTCAACCCTCTTTAACCGTCTTACTTCAGCCAGAACTGCAATCGAAGAAAAAATACCCGGTGTAACAAGAGACCGCCTTTACGGGATATCAGAATGGAGCGGCCAGAACCTGGTAATAGTTGATACCGGCGGTATAACCTTTGGGCCTGCGGATCAGCTCACTGTCCAGGTCCGGAAACAGGTGGAGCTGGCAGTTGACGAAGCAAAAATTATCCTATTTCTCTTAGATGCCAGGGAGGGCCTGACTGCACTTGACGAAGAGATTGCCGACATGCTCAGGCGCAGCGGCAAAGTTGTTTTGCCAGTTGTCAATAAAATAGATTATCATGAAATGGATTCTGCAAAATATAATTTTTACAATTTAGGCTTTGGTGATCCCATACCTGTGTCTGCATCGCATGGCAGAGGTACAGGAGAACTGCTTGACATAGTTGTAGAAATGCTTCCGGGAGAAAGTATAGATGAAAATGCTGACGATGAAGATATCATCAAAGTTGCTGTAATCGGACGGCCAAATGTTGGCAAATCCTCACTAATTAACGCTATACTGGGCGAAGAACGGGTTGTTGTCAACCAGCTGCCCGGTACAACAAGGGATGCAGTTGATACTAATTTTGTTTTTGAAAACCAGCCCTATATTTTAATTGATACAGCAGGTATGCGCCGTAAAAGTAAGGTGAAGGAAGCTGTTGAATATTACAGTGTGCTACGTTCTTTGAAAGCAGTAGAAAGGGCAGATCTATCCCTGCTCCTGGTAGACGGTGAAAGCGGTATTACCGAACAGGATCAAAGGTTGGCGGGATATGTAGATCAGGCCGGCAAAGGTTTAGTGATCGTGGTTAACAAATGGGATCTGGCCAGGGGACGCGAGCATGCAAGGGAGGATTATTTGAATAGTATAAAACGGCTGTTTGGTTTTGTCCCTTATGCACAAATCTGTTTTATTTCAGCACTGACAGGGTGGCGTCTGGAAAGATTGTTTCCGGCTATAATGAAAACGTGGCAGGAACAGCACAAAAGAGTGCCTACATCCCTGCTCAATGAACTGCTGGAAGACGCAATTGCCATTAACCCCCCTGCCAGTGTTAAAGGCAGGAGGATAAAAATATTTTATGGGACGCAGCCCGAAATTAAGCCGCCTACATTTGTATTTTTTACCAATGAACCTGAATTAATTCACTTTTCCTATAAACGTTACCTGGAAAACCGTTTACGGGAAGCTTTTGATTTCACCGGGACACCAATTATTGTTAAGTTTAAAAGAAGACAGCGGAGGGGGGAGTAAAAAAGCATGGAAGTGGCAGCCCTTATTTTGGCTTACCTTTTGGTTTCACTACCTTTGGGATATATTCTTAGCCATGTTCTACAGAAGACTGATATCAGGAGACATGGCAGCGGAAATATAGGAGCAACAAATGTTTTAAGAGTAATGGGGTGGAAAGCAGCGCTGCCGGTATTTATTCTGGATTTTGCGAAAGGGATAGCTGCTGTGATGATTGCCCGACTGGTCAGTGGTGAGCCGGCAGTCTATTTATCTGCCGGTTTTCTTGCAATGGTTGGTCACAGCTTTCCCGTATTTCTTAAGTTTAAAGGCGGAAAGGCAGTGGCCACTACTGCAGGCGTACTCTCTGTTTTATCAGGCTGGGTTACCATCAGTTTACTGGCACTATTTTTAGTACTTGTACTGGTTACACGTTATGTTTCACTCGGTTCAGTTATTGCATCAATGACGCTTCCTGTTTTGTTCTGGTTTTTTGGTTTTGACCTGACCCATATTATCTTTGGCCTGGCCGCTGCGGTATTAATTACTGCCCGCCATCACCAGAACATAAGCAGGTTGCTTGGTGGAACCGAATCAAAAGTCGGTCAAAAAAAGTGATCCAAAATACCCTTAAAAAGGTGGGTTAATATGATCAGAAAAGAGTTTTTAGAATTATTGTTTGAAGCTGCCAGCATTCAACGCTGGAATGATCACATCAGGCCAGAACATTTTACCGAACTGGATAAACAGGCCCATAAAATGGTTTACGCTTATGTTTTGGCCAAGATTGAAGAATCTGATCACGGAGCAGTTATCAATTGGCCCAACCTAATTGAAGGTGGATTATTTGATTTTATGCACAGGATAGTGCTAACAGATATAAAACCGCCGGTTTACCATATATTAATGGCCGAAAAGGGCGAGCAGCTTAACCGCTGGGTTATGGATAAGCTCAAAAACAAAGTGGCAGATATGCAGGTAGATTTGAATGCAAGGATGGAAAACTATTTTTTTTCCAATAATCATGATCAGCTGGAAAAGCGTATACTGAACGCTGCTCATTATCTTGCTACCAATTGGGAATTTAAAATAATATATCGCCTTAACGAAGGCCTCTATGGCCTTGAAGATACACGTAAATCTATTGCCGATCAGATTGAAGAGCATTATGATCTGGCCGGTGTGCAAAAATTAACCCTGGGTAAAAAAACCAGTAATTTTTTAGACATGGTCGGTCAGCTGCGTTTTCAACAGCGTTGGGCGCAGTCTCCACGTGTTCCTAAAACTTCAGTAATGGGGCACATGCTAATTGTTGCCATGATCGGTTATCTATGCTCGGTAGAATTAGAATCATGTTCAAAACGCATCTATAATAATTACTTTGCTGGTCTTTTCCATGACCTGCCTGAAGTATTAACCAGAGATATAGTTTCCCCTGTTAAACGTTCTGTACCCGGTCTAGATGAAATAATCAGGGAAATAGAGCACCGTCAGCTTGAGGAAAGGATTTTTCCTCTGCTGCCTGTCAGCTGGCACGAAGAAATAAAATATTTTACAGACAATGAGTTTGCCAGTAAAATTATCTCTGATGGAATTACAAAGACAGTTACTTCCGAAGATATAAACAGGCACTATAACCAGGATCTTTTTTCACCCCTTGATGGAGAGATAATTAAGGCCTGTGACCAGCTGGCGGCTTATATTGAAACATTTTTATCTATTTCTCATGGTATAAAATCATACCACCTGGAAGATGGCAATCGCCAGCTGTACAAAAGATACAGTCATAGCAATATTGCCGGAATAAACTTTGGACAGCTTTTCAGTTACTTTAAAATATAGCCAAAAAATGCTCATTTAGTTTTATTGACTTTTATTACTCATTGCATTAAAATAGTCTAAGAATTGATAAGACAATTTAACCTGCATGATATTTGTATCGGGGCGTGGCGCAGTTTGGTAGCGCGCTTGACTGGGGGTCAAGAGGTCGAAGGTTCAAATCCTTTCGCTCCGACCATTGTTTTTTGGTAAAGAGGTGGTTGTAAATAAAATTTTTGTATGTTGAGATTTACAAGGAAAGGGTGAGCTCGTAGAATGAACAAAAAATTTATTATTACTGCCGCACTGATTTTATTGTTTTTAACATTCCTGGTCATTCCTGCTTTAGCCTCTGATGAAACGCGCACCAGTGTTGGTTTCAGATACATTGGTGATATATTCCATGAAAAAGAGGTTGATGTACCTGGCGGAACCATTCAATTCCAGGTCAGAGGCCTCGGTGAGGTTGGCGGAAGCCACTCGGTAAGGACCAGTGCAGCAGAATCTGTATATGAATCAGGAATTCAAGATAAGTTGTACATGGCGGCAAACATGACCGGAAGAACTGCGATGGATGCTGGTCCCGATGAACATCTCCGGATGATCAGTGAAATGTACTTAAGAAATGAAAATGTGACACTTCAGACTGGTATGGAAATGGACCCAGGTGAAAGTGGTTATATCCGGCAATCAGCTGCTTCAAGTGAAGGCGCTGATGGTGATTATTATAAATCTACCAACAGCTTTGGTAATACAGGTGGAACCACAAGAAGGGTAAATGAAGTGGAAGGTTATATGACTGACCGGATGGAAGTTGTAGGCTACGCTGATGTCTGGGAAGTTACTGAACGCAGCAGCGGTAATGCAAAAACCGGTTTTTGGGATTTACCATAAACTGTTTAACTAAGAAGAGTTAATTGAAGAGGCTTACAGGTGAGATGTTACCGGTAAGCCTCTTTTTGACAATAAAATGAAACATCATTATACTAAAATACGGAATCTATAAAAAAATCGGAGGGGATTTATTGAAAATGACAAATGGTAAGAATGAACAGGAAAAACAAAAAACTTCCCTTGAAAGAGCAGCAGAATTAAAAAATTCCATTGCCGATTACAGGGAAGCAGTCAGGCATATATCAACTGGTTTTCAGAACTGGCCCCAAATCCAAGAAACTCAGAAAAGGATTAAGAAATATTTTAAAGCAACAGATGATGATTGGGATAATTGGCACTGGCAGCTAAAAAACCGGATAACAACCACTGAAGTGTTAAAAGAGCTGCTTCCGCTGGAAAAGAAAGAGGTAGATGCGATAGATCAAACAGGAGCAAATTACCGTTGGGCTGTTTCGCCGTATTATCTTAGCCTGATCGATCCGGATAATCCTGATGATCCTGTAAAAAAACAATGCATCCCTACTTTAGCGGAAAATGTGGAAGCTGGTCATGATGATCCTATGGGGGAAGAGTATACCTCTCCTACATCATGCATTACCCGTCGTTATGCCGATCGACTGATTATCAAGGTTACCAACCAGTGTGCCATGTACTGTCGCCATTGTCAGCGCAGGAGGGGAATTGGCGAAAAGGACCTTGCTACACCCCGCGAACATTTAGAAGAAGCGATTGAATACGTCCGCCAGAATGAAGAAATCAGGGATATCCTTTTAACAGGCGGCGATGGATTCATGCTGGATAACCAGACCATTGCCTGGCTGCTTAATGAGATTGATCGGATTCCACATGTTGAGATAAAGAGATTTGGTTCCAGAACGCTTGTAACCATGCCTCAAAGAATAGATAATGAGCTGTGCCAGATATTTTCCGAGCATCTTCCTTTATATATTAATACCCACTTTAACCATCCCCTGGAAGTTACGCCACGTGCCCAGGAAGCCTGCTTTAAGTTGGCTCGTTCCGGGGTTAGTCTTGGCAACCAGACTGTTCTTTTAAAAAGTGTTAACAATGATCCTTTTATTATGCGCAAACTTAACCAGGAATTATTAAAGGCCATGGTTAGACCTTATTATATATTTCACGCCAAGGATGTTAAGGGAACCTCGCATTTCCGAACAAAGGTAGAAGAAGGCATAGAAATCATGGAGAAATTACGTGGCTATACTTCAGGTCTTGCTATTCCATACTATGTAGTTAATGCTCCACTTGGTATGGGCAAAACCCCGATGCTACCTGAATACCTGGTCAGCAGTGGAAAGGATTATATCATGATCAGAACCTGGGAGAACAAGGTTCTAAGGTATGATAATTAAGATCTTAACAATAAAAAGGGGCCATGAGATGAGATGTAAGCTTACTTTTTTGATCAGCATGTTGTTGTTTTACTTAATTCTATTTGTTTTAACGGGTTGTGGTCCACTACAAGAAACTTCAGATGAGCCAGTGGCAAAGGAATCAAATGAAGAAGAACTTTTAGAAGGAACCGCTAACGGCAATAATGATATAACCATTGCGGCCGGTAAACCAGTTGAAATTTATTTTCCACTTGCGGCTGGTCTGGCTTATGTGATTGAGCGTAGGATAGAAAACATAACAGTCATTGCTGAAACCACCGGTGCATCAGTAGAAAACTGCCGCCTGGTAGGCAGTGGCAAATCTGAAATGGGTATGGCCATAGCCAATGTTGCATGGGAAGCTTATGCCGGAGAAGAATCATTTGAAGATGATGGAAAACTTCCTGTCCGCACCTTGTTCTCAATGTATCCGGCCCAGCAGCACCTGCTCACTCATGAGGATTCAGATATTGAGTCAGTTGAAGATTTAGCCGGTAAAACGGTCAGTGTAGATGCACCGGGTAGCGCTTGCGAAGATACTTCCTACATTATCCTGGAAACAGCCGGTATCATGGATGAAGTGGATACAGTTAATTACAGTCATCCAGAAGCAAGTGAAGCTTTGATTGAAGGCACGGTAGATGCTGTATTCTATAACTTTGCATCACCAGCTGTAGTCGTTGAAGATATTATTACAGCCAGTGATGTTAGGTTTGTGCCGATCGGTGATGGTCTGATCGATACGATCATTGAAGGCTATCCCTACTTTTCACCTGGTGTGATTCCTGAAGGTCACTACGGCCTGGAAGAGGATGTTCCGGCACTGAGCGTTGTCCATCTGATGCTGGTTCACGAGGATATGAATGAACACCTGGCTTACGCCCTGGTTGAAGCTGTATTCGATAAAGACTCCTTGGAAGAGCTGATCGGAATCCATCCGATTGCCCGGAATTTCCAGGTAACCACGGCATCAGAAGCGCCGGTACCATTCCATCCCGGAGCAGAGCGTTTCTTTGAAAAACAGTAGTTAATTTATTAACCATAAGCTGTTAAGCTGTGTCTACAGGAGTCTATGATTATAATGCACTATTACTCAATTATTTCTGAACAAAGTTCAATACGCTTTCCCAGTCAACATGCTTTTCAATTGATTTCTTGACCAGGTTAATTGTATCCTGGTTTTGCGGGTGAATGCTGCGATAAACACTCTGCAGGTTTTCAATAGTCGTATAAGTATCTTCATGAACAAGAATGACGGGGACGCCTTTTTCTTCAGCCCGGGATAAAACTCGTACATCCGGGTAGAGCCCACCGGTAAAGATAATGACTGAAGTGCTTGTTTCCAGGGCAGTCAGGGCCATATCGCTGCGGTCCCCACCGGTAACCAACGCCTTATTTGGAGCCCGGCGCAGGTAACCAAGAGCACTTTCAATAGTCATGGTACCAACAACAACATCTTCGACCAGGCGGTTCATATGCTCGGGAGATGCAATCAGCTCTCCGTTTAAAACATCAAAGAATTCGTTAACTGTAGGTGAAGATATTTCCACCTGGCAGGGGACTACACCGAGCACGTTAAAACCTTTTTCTTCAACCAGGGGTTTATAGATACTATTGCATTTATTCCACTGTGTTTGTGACACATTATTAAATATTGTGCCGATTACCTCTATATCGTGGTCGTTCCAGATATCCATGTAGAGAAGATTTTGATCAATGTGAAAGTCATCATCGGCCCTGATAATTGGCAAAGCTGCAGTTTGCAACTTTGTGGCCAATTCAAAATCGTCAAGGCCCTGGTTGTGCCCTACATATGGCTCAATACTGCCGTCAACCAGCACTACATCATAACCCTCAGAACATTTTTTAAAAGCCTTTTCAATCCGGGGATATAATTCTTTATCTTCCTTCAAGAATCTTGCTGTCAGGTAATGAGCATTAACGGTTACCGGTGAAATAGTTGCACTATTAAAAGGTAGTTCAAGTACATCACGCATCAGCAGCACATCATCATCGTCTTTTTTAACCGTACCCCGACGAAAACCTATCGGCTTAAAATATGATACTTTCAAGCCCTTATCGCACAGCTTGAGCCCGATACCCAGGGCGGCGGCTGTCTTGCCTCCGCCTGCTTTTCCGGAAAAATAGATTGCTTTCATTTTTTATCACCTCGTCAGGATTTTATTCCTTCTGTTCAATGGTTATCTTTATATCCAAAGCGGTTGAGCCCCTGGTATGGACCCGAACCGGATTAATATCCATTTCAGTTATTTCAGGAAAGTCAGAAACCAGCCTGGCTGTCCTTAGAATGGTATCAGTCAGGGCCTCAATATCGGCAGGTTTTTTGCCACGGTAACCTTTCAGCATATTGAAGGCCTTGGTTTCCAGTACCATTTCTTTTACATCGTTAGCATTTTTAAGGGCTGAAGCTAAGCGAAAACTGACATCCTCTATCAGGTTAACATATATTCCTCCCAGTCCAAAAATTAGCAGCGGCCCAAACTGCACATCTCTGGACATGCCGACAATTACTTCCACACCATCTTCGACCATGTCCTGGACTTCTATACCGTAAATAGGAGCATCCGGAAGAAAATGAGTGACTTTTTCCATGATCCTGTTATAGGCTTTTCTCACTTCACTTTCCCGGTGCAGGCCTATTTCAACTCCACCAACATCAGTCTTGTGAGCGATCTTCGGTGAAGAAATTTTCAGAGCGACCGGATATCCGAGATTTTCACTTAATCTAACAGCATCATCTTCTGATTTGGCCAGGTATATCTTACTGTTGGAGATACCATATGCTGACATAACAGCGGATGCTTCGTGGCCAAGTAATACAACCCGGCGATCTGCAAAAACTTTTTCAAAAACATCTCTGGCCGCATCTTTGTCAATACCGGGCAGTTCATCGACCTCGAGTGACTCAGGTGCATTAATATGCTCATGGTATCTGAACATACCTTGCAGTGAGTTAACAGAGGGTTCTGGAAAAGTAAAGGTAGGGATATAGTTTTCTGTTAAATAGTTCTTGCCTTCCTGCAGGGTTTTCCCACCCATATATACAGCCATAACCGGTTTAGAAGAATTATTCTTATTAAGTTTGACAATGGTCCGGGCAGTTTTTTCCGGCTCGGTTACTGCAGCAG
>JBNJHL010000091.1:0-9344 GCA_051748445.1 Bacillota bacterium | reverse complement strand
GAAGAGTGAAGGTTTTGGCGGAGGAGGCTGAGGCATTTAATACTTGTGCCGCCGTGAGCGGTGTTTTAACCTGAAAGTAATTTCAATAGGCCTATAATGTTTTGGCCTGGCAGAGACCTGGTACGGGTGGAAGTGAGGCGTTTTCCCCTGGTTCACTTTTTAGCGTGGGTCAAGATGAACCACTGTATCGCAGTAGTAACAGTTGCTAATGTGATCCTCGACCCGGTTGGCAATTTGGTGAGCTTCTTCAAGGCTGAGACTGCCATCGACTTCAATGTGCAGAGTAACAACTTTCCATGAACCGTAATCGTGATATTCTAAATCGTGGGTATCAATAACTCCGTCAATTTCTTTTGCACATGAGACTATGCCACTGTGCAGCTCGTCAGATGGAGCGGTTCCAATCAGGGAACTGCTCGAGTTACGAGCGATTTTTAAGCCGGCGTAAATGATTAAAACTGAAACTGCAAAACCGAAATATGCATCCAGGGTTGGATAGCCAAGGTAACCGCCGGTCATGGCAATGAAAACCATTATTGAAGAAAATGAGTCGGTGCGGTGATGCCAGGCATCGCCGGCTATGGTTTCAGAACGGATCAGTTTGCCCAGCCTGGCAGAGAAGTAATACAAGAATTCCTTGGTTATAATTGCAATAATGATAGCAATTATAGAGGCGATACTGGGGGTAGCATAGGTACCGCTGATTAAACGGCTATAAGAACTGTAAGCAAATAATATGCCTGCTCCAATCAGAAAAAGAGCTAAAAGAAAACCTGCCAGGTATTCTGTTCGACCATGTCCGTGAGGGTGTTCCTGATCTGCTTCTTTTCTGGCCAGTTTAAAGCCGATTAAGATGACCAAGGAAGAGAAAATATCAGAAGCGCTGTGCACAGCATCGGCCATCAGGGCAATACTGTTGGTTAGCAGACCGAAAACCAGTTTGAGTAAAGATAATAATAAATTGCCGGCGATACTTGACCAGCTTACTATCATACCGACCCGGTATCTTTCATCAGGTTTTAGTAAGTCCCTTTTAGTAGTTAACTTGTCTGCCAGTAGGTAGGCTAAAAATTTCATTTAATTACTCCTCAGTTATCAGATGCCCGGCTTTTTTTTAATATAATATATTACAAACAATAGTCTTGTCCATATATTTCGGAGCTATGTAAATGTTTTTTGCGAATAATGGATATATCTTGTTTTATTAACAAATTTGCAGGTTTAATTGAAATCAATTGGGTTTTGCACAGGTTAAAAGGCATATTCTCTTATTAAGGGCTTTCAGCTCGCTTATACTGTCGGGGTTAACTTTTGATTTTTGGAGGAAAGTATGACATAATCTATAATTAGGAACGATAGCGACTAGGAGTCAAAAAAATATTCTAAGCACTGTTGGGAGACTATGTCCGGTAAGCAGCCGGGAAGCCTGTACTGAACTTAATTTAAACTCCCGTAGGATAATCAGCCTCAGGCCATACCTGAACGATTTATTACGGGATTTTTTATTTAAAAACCTTAAGGAGGTGAACAGCCTGACATCTAAGTCAGGCTGCAAGATTGAGTGAGAGAGGAATAGTAGTTCATAAACCTTATGCCCGTTTAAGCCAGAAGCAGATCGAGATGATAGACAGGGCATCCCTGGATCTACTGGAGAAACCGGGCATTCTGTGTTATCACGAAGAAAGTGTCGCCATGCTGGAAAAAGCCGGAGCCACTGCTGAAAAAACCCGTGAAGGAGAGCACGATGCCTGGTGGGTCAGCATTCCGGCAAAAATAGTTAAACAGGCTCTTGATACCGCGCCTTCCAAGGTTACTTTAGGTGCGCGTAATCCTGACAACCGGGTTGTTCTTGACGCGGAAGGAAACAGGGTTTACTTCGGCAGCGGTTCGGAAACTAATTACTGGCTGGAAGTAGAACCGCAAACTTTTACTTCAAAGGAAGATGGGCATGAACGGACCATTCCGGTTATGAAGCGAAACAGGGGCAACCTCGATTATCTTTGCCGTTCTGCGCATATTGCTGAGCAGCTTGACAACCTTGACTTTTTTATCCGCAATGTAAATGTTCAGGATGATGATATAACAACGGATAATAAAGACGTAAACGTGTTTTTTGCTGCGCTTAACAACATTACCAAGCCCGTTGTCAGCGGTGTAGCCGACTTTGATCAGCTGGAAAAGGTTGTTAATATGGCTGAAATCATAGTCGGGGGACGCGAAGAGCTGGTCAAGAACCCGGTGGTTTCCTTTATCACCTCCGTGATTAAAAGCCCGCTGCAGGTTGTAGGGGAAACAGCGGAAAAATTAATTGCAATTGCCAAGCTTGGTCTTCCCGTTGTTATATCTACATCGCCCCAGGGTGGTTCCACGGCTCCGATAGATGAACTGGGCATGGTGGCTCAGGTTAACGCCGAAGCCCTGGCCGGAATTACTATTAACCAGCTGGCCAACCCGGGAGCGCCGGTAATTTACGGTGCTGTTCCTGTGCGGGCCCGGATGGATGACCTGCATGATATGTACGGAGTGCCGGAATTTTGTCATTACAATATGGATTGCGCCCAGATGGCCCGTTACTACAAGGTGCCCTGTTATTCAACTGCCGGAGTTGGCGATGCCAAAGTACCTGGTATCCAGGCTTCAGTAGAGAAAATGTATACTTATACGGCGGTTCCTTTTGCCGCTCCCGGTCTGGTTCATTATGCCTTTGGGCTGCTGGATAAAACTCAGACATTTTCTCCCGAGCAGGCAGTGCTTGATAACCATAAAATTGGCATGGCCAAGTTTCTGCACCGTGAAAGCGGTGTAAATGAAGAAGCTGTCGAGAAGACTAAAAAGACTGTAGAGGAAGTAATGCATAGTCCTTACAGGATGTATGCTCGCCATGCCCGCGGTATGCTCAGGCGCGGTGAGATCTTCGGCGGCTTTCCCTTTGAAGGTGAAGCTGAAGACCAGGATCAAACCTTGCTTCAGGTAAAGGAACACTTAAATGAACTGGAAGCCCGTGAGCACCAGCACCTGCCAGAGAATATATGTAAAAAGATTTTTGAAAGCACCCCGGGCCTGGTGGACAGGTTAAATCCTTATAAATAAATAAGCCAGAACGAATCAAAAACAGCAGGAGACAGTCACCGGCTGTCTCCTGCTAAAGTTTAGAAGGAGGAAATGTTAATGAGTAAAGACGTAATTGATCAGATTGTCAACAATGTTCTGCAGGGGCGTCGTAACAAGGAAGATGAAGGTATTGAAGAAGGGATGGTCGGTGACCCGGGTGTAGCAGAACTGGTCCGGGAAGCGCTTGATAGCGGTATTGATACCAACGAAATCCTCTTAAAAGGATTAAGCAAGGGTATGGAAATGGTTGGTGAAAAATATGAAACCGGCGAATACTTTATTCCAGATATGCTGACCGCTGCGGAAGCAGTAGAAGAAGGTATGAAGGTAATGGAACCACACCTGGTTAAAGGTGAAGGCGGCAGTGGTAAAGGCAAGGTGATCATGGCTACCGTGGAAAAAGACCTTCATGACATTGGCAAAAACCTGGTTGCGATTATGCT
The DNA here is from genome assembly GCA_051748445.1 of Bacillota bacterium. Lineage (GTDB taxonomy): Bacteria > Bacillota > Dethiobacteria > DTU022 > DTU022 > T3SED10-7. Next base: position 5,790 of record JBNJHL010000091.1, on the reverse strand, counting down.
TAAAGGAGCCGGCTTTACGGTTGTAGATCTGGGTATAGATGTACCGGCAGCAAGAATTGTTGAAGCGGCCGAAGACGAAGGAGCCGGTCTTGTCGGTCTTTCTGCCCTGCTTAACACCACTATGGCCAACATGGGTGATGTGGTTAAAGAGTTAGAGAAAAAAGGCATGCGCGACCAGGTGAAAGTATTAATTGGTGGAGCGCCGACTTCCCAGGACTTTGCCGAGGAAATCGGAGCTGATAGTTACGGCAAGGATGCTTTTGCCGCAATCAAGGAAGCGGAGAAGTTACTTAAATAATTGAGTATAAATAATTTAGGAGGAGATTTTTGTTATGGAAGCTGATAAAGCTTATCTGGAGGCAATTCGGCACGGACGTTACAGTGAGCAGGTTAAAGACCTGCGCTGTAAATACGATCATGTGCGTATCCAGTTTGAAGATTTTATTACCGCGTTTTACCTCAGGCCGCACCTGGAAAAACTGGTTGAAGAAAAAGCCGGTGAAAATGGCAACGGTGAAGGCTTGCGCTTTTATGATCTCGGCTGTGGAACAGGAGACGGTTATGAGTTGTTAAGTAAAATGGCGGGTAATACAAAGCTATCCGAGTTTGACAACCGCCTGATCAGCCAGGATATGTTTTCTCAGTATAAAGGGATTGATTTAAATGTTGACCTGCTGAAAGAAGCACGCAATCTTTTTGGCGACTATGAGCATGTTGATTTCTGTAAAGGCAACTTTTCTAACGGCCTGCCTTTAGAAGATGGGGAGGAACCTTATGATCTTTACTTTACCTCTTACGGGACCCTTTCGCACTGCAACGATGAAGAACTGGAAAAACTTTTTATTGATGTTGCCAAACATGGTAATAACGGAAGTATCATGCTCTGTGACTTTATCGGTCGCTATTCCTACGAGTGGCAGGATCTATGGACTGATAATCCGGAAGAGCAGTTATATATTGATTACCTGATTAACTATCTCTATGCCGAGGAAGACAGAGATAAGATAGAGCTATCTTCATTTCCACTGCGGCTTATGTCCCCACCGGAGCTAAACCGGATCCTGGAAAACGCGTCACGCAAAGCCGGAGTAGAGCTGAAGGTTGAGCGCTATTTTGACCGTTCGCTTTTTGTCGGGCGCCACATTGAAACCGGTACTTATAACGGTAACCCGCAGTCCCTGCGCCTGATGGTCTCCTCGCTTTTTGAAAGGGGTTTAAGAACTTACTTTCCCGATCTTAAAGTAAGTTACAGACCACGCCAGGGATTTGACTGGCAGAATGAAGTGTTGCAAACCCTGGCTGACTCCTGGAATGCCCTGGTCGATTACACCATGGTTTTAATGGAGCACTATGACAGTGATGAAGAACTTCTGCCTTATCCTCCACAAACCAGGGTGAAACCACTGGAGAAGGCCTACCGTGTTATGAGGCAAACACTGGAAGGCAGTAAAGGTCTTTATGGTGATATCAGGGCTGACTTAATTGAAGCCCAGCTTGGCTATTCCCTGCGCAGCCTGGAAATGAACCTGCAGTATGGTCAGGGACTGGCTCACGGCCTGGTCGGCATTGTCAAGGTTGTAAAATAATTAGTTTATAGGGCTTTTAAGGAAGAGGGCCCATATCTGGCAAAAACCGGTAGTAAAAGTTAAGGAGCCGGTTTTTGCCAGGTGTACGTATTGCCTGTAAAGTGATTATTAAATTTTGTGAATTAGGAGGATTTTTGCTTAATACCTTGAACTAATATGTTTAGCGGGGCAACTCCGAAAAAACAGCAAATGCATTAAAACAAATATTCTGAATAAAGATAATAAAGGTTGTCAATATTTGTAATATATTATCGGTTCGTTGAGCTGAAGGTACTGCTACAATAATTTTTACCGAAGGAGGGGGTTATTGATTTATGGTTTCATCTATGTTACTTTTGCTCGATTCATTTTATACGGCAGGAAACATGGTAACACTATTGACCCAGGCTGCAACGCGCTCAAATTTTATCCGGACAATTGACTATATCCAGCGTCGCTCAGGCATGCTGGACGACCTGGTAATTGAGCACTTTTGGATGGTAGTAGTGTCTGTCGGTATTGCCGTGGTTATTTCTGTAATACTGGGCGTGGCAATCAGCTATAAAGCCAGCCTGGCCAGTACCGTTCTGGCTATCTGTCAAATTTTGATGACCATACCGAGTATGGCCATGCTTGGATTTTTAGTGCCTCTGTTCGGAATTGGCTTTACGACAGGAGTGGTGGCACTAATCCTTTATTCTTTATTACCAGTTGTCCGCAATACTTATACGGGAATTAAAGAGATTAGTCCCGCTGTAGTTGAGTCTGCGGTAGGAATGGGTATGTCGGAGTGGCGTGTTCTGACCAAAATTAAAATACCGCTGGCCCGTCCGGTTATTATGGCCGGAATCCGCACTGCTACGGTTATGGTTGTCGGTATCGCTGCTATCGCTGCTTATGTTGGTGCAGGAGGTCTGGGAGAACTAATTTTCCAGGGTATATCCAGATCGAATGAACCGATGATTATCGTTGGAGCAATTGGTGTTTCAATTATCGCCCTGGTATTTGACTTTGTATTATCCTGGGGCGAGCGTCGTTTGGCCGCAATAGGTAAAGGGGGTAAGTAAATATGCTTAAACTGGAAAATGTTACTAAAAAGTTTCCCGGAATGGAAAAACCTGCAGTTAACGATCTAAATTTGGAAGTAAAAAAAGGTGATGTCTGTGTTCTGGTCGGACCTTCCGGCTGTGGTAAAACAACAACCATGAAAATGATTAACCGCATTCATGAGCCGACCAGCGGAACTATCTATGTTAACGGACAGGATGCTTTGAAAATGGATCCAATTAAGCTGCGACTTGATATCGGCTATGTAATTCAAGAAATTGGGTTATTTCCTCATATGACTATAGAAGAAAATGTGGCTACAGTGCCAAACGAAAAAAAATGGCCTAAAGATAAGACCAAAAAGCAGGTATATGAAATGTTGAAGCTGGTTGGACTGGATCCCGAGGCACACGGCAACCGTTACCCTTCAGAGTTAAGCGGTGGCCAGCGGCAAAGAGTTGGTGTTGCCAGGGCCATGGTTTCCGATCCGCCGATGATGTTAATGGACGAGCCATTTGGTGCAGTTGACCCGATTACCAGGGCTCGCCTGCAAAACGAGTTTTTAAGAATCCAGGAACGAATTGAAAAAACCATTGTATTTGTCACCCATGATATTGATGAAGCGATCAAGATGGGGGATACAATTGCGGTAATGAGGGAAGGTAATTTGATCCAGCATTCCCCCCCGGAAGAACTGCTCAGTTCACCAAAAAATGAATTTGTGGCCAACCTGGTCGGTCGGAACCGTTCTATTAAGCGCCTGCACCTGATCAGGATCCGTGAAATTTTAGAAGATATTGAAAGGTCTAAACCGGCCCCTGAAGATATGCCGTTTGATGATATTAAAGAACGCATTGATGAAAGTGATATCCGCTCTGTGATGGTAGTGGACCGTGACAATAAACTCAAGGGTGTGATCGGGGTCTCCGACTTGAAGAGAAAAGCAGGGGAAGTTGCTGCCGATTACATGAATGAGATAGACCAGTCCATTACCAGCGACGCCACCTTAAACGATGCTCTCTCTGTAATGCTGGAAGCCGGAGAAGGCTACGTGGCAGTGGTTAATGAGGATGATGTATACCAGGGCACAATTACTCTCGGAGACCTGCTCAACGTGGTAAAGGAGGATAGTTAATCCTATGATACATACGTTTAAACATTATCTTCTTATCCCGTTACTGCTCATTTTAGCCAGTGGTGCCATAGCTACCTATGGAGTTTTATTCCCGACCGATACTCTGGTGGCCCGCACCCTGACTTATAGCAATGTGTTGATAGCTTTACAGCAGCACCTGGGCCTGATGTTTGTTTCTATGTTCGGGGCAATTATTGTCGGCGTCCTGGTAGGAATTATGCTTTCCAGGCCCAAGTTATATTATCTCGGCCGTGGTGTTGAGAATGTGGTTAACGTAGGGCAGACTATTCCAAGCCTGGCTGTGCTGGCTCTATTTTTTACCATCCTGGGCCTGGGTTTCAGGGTTGCAGTCTTTGCCCTGTTCCTCTATTCAATCCTGCCTATCTTGAGAAATACATTTGCCGGTATTATTGCTGTGCCTGACAGTATAATTGAGTCGGCCAAGGGTATGGGCATGACCCAATACAGGATTTTGACAAAAATTGAGCTGCCCCTGGCTTTTCCGATTATTGTAGCCGGGATTCGCACCGCTGTGGTAATCAATGTCGGTGCAGCAACCCTGGCCACCTTTATCGGAGGTGGAGGGTTTGGCGATTTAATTGTCACCGGTATATCTCTTGGTCGGACTATGGTTATTGTTTCCGGAGCAAGCCTGGCTGCGGCAACTGCAATTATGCTTGACTATATAGTTGGTAAAATTGAAGAAAGTATAGTAAAATGGGCTTAGTAGTGAGGAGTACAGGTTTGAACCTGCTCCTGAATATACGGCTGTTTTTCCCAGAGTTTTAAATAATAAGGGGGTAATATAGTTTATGAGTATTAAACGAATTTTAGCAATGTCCTTGATTGTAGTGTTTCTGGCAGGTTCATTATTTGTAGCCGGTTGCGGTGATGATGGAGAGGCTGTAGTAGTAGGTTCAAAAGAATTTACTGAACAGCTGGTCCTTGGCCAGATTGCCATCCTGGCCCTGGAACATCATGGTATTCCGACTGAAGATGAAACCGGTCTTGGTGGAACAACAGTTGTTCGTGAAGCCCAGGAGGCTGGGGACGTAGACCTTTACTGGGAATATACCGGGACAGCGCTAATTACACACCTCGGCCACGATGAAGTAATTACCGATCCCGAAGAATGCTATCAAACAGTGAAGGAAGAAGATTCCGAATTGAACCAGCTGGCCTGGTTAGATTACACACCTTTCAATAACACCTATACGATCATGATGCGTCAATCAGATGCTGATGAGCTTGGTATCGAAACTATCAGTGACCTGGCCGAAGCAATTAATGAAGGTGTTGAAGCGCCTGATCCCGGCGAATGGAACTTTGCGACCGACCATGAGTACAGTATCCGCGATGACGGTTATCCCGGCTTGCAGGAACTTTACGATTTTGAATTTGACGAGGTCGTTACCATGGACCTTGGCATTACCTATGGTGCACTAAGAGATGGCGATGTTGCCACAGCCATGGGCTTTGCAACTGATGGACGGATTGCAGCTTTTGAACTGGTAAACCTGGAAGATGATAAGCAATTCCACCCCGTTTATAACTGTTCACCGGTGGTGCGTGAAGAAGCCCTGGAAATGCAGCCGGAAATTGCCGATATCCTTAATCCGATTGCGGCAGCCCTGGATGAAAAAACTATGTCATCGCTGAACATGCAGGTTGACATTGAAGAAAAACTGCCTTCTGAAGTTGCAGAAGAGTGGTTGTTAGAGCAGGGCTTTATTGAGTAGCACCTTGAAATGACTTTGCAATATGCTAAGTATATTGTAAAAAACATATAAATCGATAATTGTCAGGGGAAAACTGCCGATAAAAAGGGGCAAGCTGAATATTTGTTGCTTGCCCCCTAATTTATTCTAGACTTATTGACAATTCAGTCAGGAGGGATTAACATGGCCGTATTAGCAAAAGATGTTATGAATTCACCAGTAATTATTGTCAAGGCCGATACACCGCTGAAGAAGGCAGCTGAAATACTTGATGAAAACTCCTTTAGCGGTGTGCCGGTCGTAGATGACGAAGATGTTGTTATTG